>NZ_KB903150.1:0-52945 GCF_000379565.1 Cupriavidus sp. UYPR2.512
CGCGGTCACACCGTGCCAGGCCATGAGAAGGGCTTCTATGTCGGCGGCACCTTGTTCGACCACGTCAAGCCCGACATGACGATCTACAAGGAAGAGATCTTCGGTCCGGTGCTGTCGGTGGTGCGCGTGCATGACTTTGCCGAAGCGGTGNCGCTGATCAATGCGCACGAGTACGGCAACGGCGTGTCGTGCTACACCAGCGACGGCGGCATTGCGCGCGCGTTTGCGCGGCAGATCCAGGTGGGCATGGTCGGCATCAATGTGCCGATCCCGGTGCCGATGGCGTGGCATTCGTTTGGCGGGTGGAAGCGCTCGCTGTTCGGCGACCACCATGCCTATGGCGAAGAGGGCGTGCGATTCTACACGCGCTACAAGAGCGTGATGCAGCGCTGGCCGGATTCGATCGCCAAGGGCGCTGAGTTCACCATGCCGGTGGCCAAGTAGGTTGTTGTGGTGGACAGCACTTGAAGTGCCGTCCTGCCGATTGCGCGCACTCGGAGTGGCTCCTCGCATCCAGGGCTGGAGGAAGATGAAAGTCCGTCGAATCGTTGCCAATATTCCGGCGGCGGAGCCTTCGCTGGCGCGCGCCTTCTACCAGGACGTCCTTGGGCTTGACCTGCTGATGGATCACGGTTGGATCCAGACGTATGGCAGCGGTGCTGCCATGTCCGTCCAGGTCAGCGTCGCTTCCGAGGGCGGCGGCGGCACGCCCGTGCCGGACCTGTCCATTGAGGTCGACGATGTGGATGAGGCGCATCGGCGCATGGTGGCTGCGGGCTTTGCCATCGAGTACGGTCCGGTCGACGAGCCGTGGGGTGTGCGCCGTTTCTACGTGCGTGATCCGTACGGGCGGCTGGTGAATATCCTCATGCACGCCTGAGCGTGGGTATTCCGTGCCGCCGGCGCCAGCTTGGCGGAAGGATCCCGGCGTTCCGGTTTTTCCAATGTTCCGGCAGGTGCTGGAACTTAACGGGATACTGGCGCGCGTGGACGGCACCCTGTTGGCGCCCGGCTGCGGCGGCTGACATCCTCCTTCTGCGGTCTTGTCTGCGGTCAGTGCCGGCCAGCCTGGCCTTTCCTACCATTCGATGACGCGCCTGCCACGCGCGGGCGCGCAATGTGATGCCTTCGCGCCGCGGCAGGCGTAAACTATCGCCCTTTTTCCGGGCCGCCGCCTTGCCGCCGCGTGCCCGGCCACCGTTGCAGGGAGTCTGAATGAGCTTGTTCCGCACCAAGGACATCGACGCGATGCTGGCCGTCGCGCGCGATGATGGCCTGAAGAAGGTGCTGGGTCCGACCGACCTGGTGATGATGGGCATCGGTGCCATCATCGGCACCGGTATTTTCGTGCTGACCGGCACCGGCGCGCTCACCGCGGGGCCGGCGCTGACGGTGTCGTTCGTGATCGCGGCGCTGGCCTGCGGCTTTGCCGCGCTGTGCTACGCGGAGTTTGCCTCGGCGATCCCGGTGTCGGGATCGATCTATACGTACAGCTACGCCACCCTGGGCGAGATCGTCGCGTGGATGATCGGCTGGGACCTGCTGCTGGAATACGGGCTGGCCACGTCCGCCGTGTCGGTGGGATGGTCGGGCTACTTCCAGTCGCTGATGGCGGGCTTCGGGCTGAAGCTGCCGGCGGCGCTGACCGCAGCGCCGGGTTCCGTGCCGGGGGTGAAGACTATGCTGAACCTGCCGGCGTGCCTGATCATGCTGGCCATCACCTGGGTGGTGTCGTACGGTGTGCGCGAATCCACGCGCATCAACAACCTGATGGTGGCGATCAAGATCGGCGTGGTGCTGCTGTTTATCGCGGTGGGCGTGTGGCATGTGCAGCCGGCCAACTGGCAGCCGTTTGCGCCATTCGGCTTTGCCGGCATCTTCAATGCGGCGGCGCTGGTGTTCTTTGCTTTTATCGGCTTCGACGCGGTGACCTCGGCCGCGGAAGAGGTGCGCAACCCGCGCCGCGACCTGCCGATCGGCATCATCGGTTCGCTGGTGGTGTGCACGGTGCTGTATGTGGTGGTGGCGGCGATCATGACCGGCATCGTGCCGTTCGCGAAGTTTGCCGGCGTGGACCACCCGGTCTCGCTGGCGCTGCAGTTCGCGGGCCAGAACTGGGTGGCGGGCTTTGTCGACCTGGGCGCAATCCTGGGCATGACCACGGTGATCCTGGTGATGACCTATGGCCAGACCCGCGTGATCTTTGCGATGTCGCGCGACGGCCTGCTGCCCGAGCGGTTGTCTTCAGTGCACCCGGTGCATGCCACGCCGTATTTCGCCACCTGGACCGTGGGCATCGTGTTTGCCGCGATTGCCGCGCTGGTGCCGTTGAACGTGCTGGCCGAGCTGATCAATATCGGCACGCTGGCGGCTTTTACACTGATCTCAGTGGCGGTGCTGGTGCTGCGCAAGACCCGGCCCGAACTGCCGCGCGCGTTCCGCTGCCCGGGCGTGCCGGTGGTGCCGCTGCTGTCGATCGGCTTCTGCCTGTTCCTGATGGCGCACCTGCAGGCGCTGACCTGGGCCGCCTTCCTGATCTGGCTGGCGGTGGGGCTGGTGATCTACTTCGCCTATGCACGGCGCAATGCCGTGCTGCATAACCACGGGGGCTGAACTCCCTCAATTGCCGCGCTCGGCCGCGGCCTTCATGAAGGTCACCGCGCGCGGCTCGTTGGCATAGGCGGCGTTGATCCGGATCCAGGCCGAGGTCTCGCCGCCCGGGCGGAAGTAGTTGCCCGGCGCCAGCGTCACGCCGTATTCCTCGCCCAGCGTCACCAGTTCGCGCGAATCCTCGATCCCTGGTGGGCGTGCCCACAGGAAGTTGCCGCCGGACGGCTGGCAGAACACCTCCCAGCCGTTGCCGGTCAGCTGCCGCACGGCATTGGCCGAGGCCTCGCGCACGCGCAGGCGCAGCCGCTCCACATACTTGCGGAAGCCGCCGCGCTCCAGCAGCGCCGCCGTCACCGCCTCGGCAAAGTGCGAGCCGGCCACGCTGGTCAGCACCTTCACATCGACCAGGTCCTTGATCAGCGCCTTGTCGGCCACCAGGTAGCCGACCCGCAGCGAGGCCGACACCGTCTTGGAAAAGCCGCCAATGTAGATCACGTGCTCAAGCTGGTCCAGCGTGGCCAGCCGGTCGGTGAAGTGGGTCTGGAAGTCCGAGAAGATATCGTCCTCGACAAAGCGGAAGCCATGCCGGCGCGCCAGCTCCAGCAGCCGGAATGCCACCGGCGGCGCCAGCGTCGACCCGGTCGGGTTCTGCAGCACGCTGTTGGTGAAGAACAGCTTGGGCTTGTGCTGGCGCAGCAGCGCCTCGGTGGCCTCCGGGTCGGGGCCGTTGGGCGTGTGCGGCACGCCCACCAGCTGCACCCCGTGCAGCCGCAGCAGGCCGAACAGGTTGTAGTAGCCGGGATCTTCCACGAACACCGTATCGCCGGGCTTGAGCAGGTGGCGCACCACCAGGTCCAGCGCCTGGCTGGCACCGGTGGTGATCAGCACTTGCGGCAGTTCGGCGGCGATGCCCAGCTGGCGCACGCGCAGCAACACCTGGCGGCGCAGTTCCGGATGCCCCATCGGCGTGGCGTAGTGGATCACGCTGTCGATCTCGTTGCGCGAGATCGCGCGGATCGCCTGCGTCAGCCCCTCAATGTCGCGCCAGGTCTCGGGCACGAAGCCGCCGGCCAGCTTGAGCGTGCCGCTGGGGTGGTTGAACTGCTCGAGGATGTGGTCGGAAAGATCCTCGGCCAGGCTCGGATCCGACCAGCCGCACGCCGAGCGCCCCGCCAGCGGACTGTCCGCTACATAGAAGCCCGAACCCTGGCGCGAATCCAGCAGCCCTTGCGATACCAGCCGGTCATAGGCTTCGATCACCGGGAAGCGGCTGATGCCGTTCTCCGCCGCCAGCTGCCGGATCGACGGCAGGCGTGCGCCGGGCCGTGCTTCGCGGTTGCCGATCCACGCCTTCACGCCGGCAACGATCTGCTCGGTCAGTGGAATTCCGGTGGAAGCATCTAAGATTAATTTCATGGGCAGGCAGCCGGGGGAAGCCGGTAGGCGCAGATCGCTACAAGCGACAACTGTCAGGGAAAACTACTGAACAGTTCATCGAAAACTGTTCACAACTGTACATGGGATTGTAGTAACGGATGCGAATAATGGAAGCGTGGCGGAGGAAGGCGCCGGCTACCGTGATCATTCCGCATCCACGGGGGCCGGCGCCGGACGCGACCGCCGGGCGATGAGGAGCGGGACATGCGCGAACTACGGACTTTCGAACTGGATGAGCCTGGGCAGCCAGTGAGCTGGCGCGCCGGTTACGGGCAGACCGTCTGCGCGGCGGCGGGCAGGTTGTGGGTGACGGTGGAAGGCAATCCCAACGACATCTGGCTGGAGCCGGGGGCCGAACTGCCGTTGCCGGAGGGCTACCGGGTGTGGCTGTCGGGCGATGGCGCGGGCGCGCGCTTCACGCTGGCACAGGTGCCGGCGCCGTGGTCGCTGCGGCGGCTGGCGGCATGGCTGCGGGTGATGCGGCACCGGGTGGAGGAGCACAGCACGGATGCGTTCGGGGAGTGCCCCAGGATCTGGGCCTGAGCGTCCACTCACGCTTTGCCGGAACGGCCACCTGCGGGTGGCCTTTTGTTTGCCCGGGTGCTTGCGCGGCGCCTGCCGCGGGCGCCTACTCTATAGGGACAGCCCCCGTCCCACGCACGCCGGTCTCGGGGTTCCGCCCCATTGCTTTACGTTAACGTCAACGTCATATAATCGATCGGCCCCGACCCGGGGCGCAGCCCGCGCTTTTGCAGCCAAGCCGGCACAGAACGGCACTTCCGGCGCATGCCGCGGTGGCAGCCAACACCAGAAACGGTGGAGACAATGACCGATCTTTCCGATGTGCATGATGTGCGCCGCGGGGCGCCCCAGCCCAAGCCGACCGCGCAAGGCCGCGGTCCGGTCAACAAGGTGCGCTTTGTCACGGCGGCGTCGCTGTTCGACGGCCATGACGCCTCGATCAACATCATGCGCCGCATCCTGCAGTCGCATGGCTGCGAGGTGGTCCACCTCGGCCACAACCGCTCGGTCGAGGAAGTAGTGACGGCGGCGCTGCAGGAAGACGCGCAGGGCATCGCGATTTCCAGCTACCAGGGCGGCCATGTCGAATACTTCAAGTACATGGTCGACCTGCTGCGCGAAAAGGGCGGCGAGCACGTGCAAGTCTTTGGCGGCGGCGGCGGCGTGATCGTGCCGGACGAGATCCGCGAGCTGCAGGCCTATGGCGTGGCGCGCATCTTCAGCCCCGAGGACGGCCAGCGCATGGGCCTGGCCGGCATGATTGCCGACATGGTGCAGCGCTGCGACATCGACCTGTCGCGCTATGCGCCGGCCTCGCTCGAACCGGTCGCCGGCGGTGACCGCCGCGCGCTGGCGCAGCTGATTACCGCACTAGAGAACGACAAGGCCGATCCGGCGCTGGTGCAGGCGATGCATGCGCAAGCGGCAGCGGCGTCGATCCCGGTGCTCGGCATCACCGGCACCGGCGGTGCCGGCAAGTCATCGCTGACCGACGAGCTGATCCGCCGTTTCCGGCTGGACCAGCAGGATGCGCTCTCCATCGCCGTGATCTCGATCGACCCGTCGCGGCGCAAGTCGGGCGGCGCGCTGCTGGGCGACCGTATCCGCATGAACGCGATCAACCACCCGAACATCTTCATGCGCTCGCTGGCCACGCGCGAGGCGGGCTCGGAGATCTCGCAGGCGCTGCCGGACGTGATCGCCGCGTGCAAGGTGGCGGGCTTTGACCTGGTGATCGTTGAGACCTCGGGCATCGGGCAGGGTGATGCGGCCATCGTGCCGCACGTGGACCTGTCGCTCTATGTGATGACGCCCGAGTTCGGCGCGGCCAGCCAGCTCGAGAAGATCGACATGCTGGACTTCGCCGACTTCGTCGCCATCAACAAGTTCGACCGCAAGGGCGCGCAGGACGCGTGGCGCGACGTGGCCAAGCAGGTGCAGCGCAACCGCGAGCAATGGCACGGCAAGGCCGAGGACATGCCGGTCTATGGCACGCAGGCGTCGCGCTTCAATGACGATGGCGTGACCATGCTGTACCAGGGCCTGCGCGAAGCGCTGGCGGAACGCGGCCTGAAGCTGCAGCCAGGCTCACTGCCCGCGCTGTGGGGGCGCATTTCCACCGGCCAGAATGTGATCGTGCCGCCGGCGCGCAGCCGCTACCTGGCGGAACTGGCCGACACGGTGCGCGGCTACCACCGCCGCGTGATCGAACAGAGCCGCATCGCGCGCGAGCGCCAGCAGTTGCTCGCATCGAGCGCCATGCTGCAGGCAGCGCAGGGCGATGGCGCCGCGCTGGACGCGCTGGCCGCAGAGCGCGACACCGCCCTCGGCCAGGTCGAGCGCAAGTTGCTCGCCATGTGGCCGCGGATGCGCGAGGCCTACAGCGGCGACGAATACGTGGTCAGGATCCGCGACAAGGAGATCCGCACCGGGCTGGTCACCACCACGCTGTCTGGCACCAAGGTGCGCAAGGTGGTGCTGCCGCGCTTCGAGGATGACGGCGAGGTGCTCAAGTGGCTGATGCGCGAGAACGTGCCCGGCAGCTTCCCGTACACCGCCGGCGTGTTCGCCTTCAAGCGCGAGAACGAGGACCCCACCCGCATGTTCGCCGGCGAGGGCGACGCCTTCCGCACCAACCGGCGCTTCAAGCTGGTGTCTGAAGGCATGGATGCCAAGCGCCTGTCGACCGCGTTCGACTCGGTCACCCTGTATGGCGAAGACCCGCATGTGCGTCCGGACATCTACGGCAAGGTCGGCAACTCCGGCGTGTCGATCGCCACGTTCGACGACATGAAGGTGCTGTACGACGGCTTCGACCTGACCAGCCCGAGCACCTCGGTGTCGATGACCATCAACGGCCCGGCGCCAACCATCCTGGCGATGTTCATGAACACCGCCATCGACCAGCAGCTCGACAAGTTCCGCGCCGACAACCAGCGCGAGCCCACCGCCGACGAGGAAGCCAAGATCCGCGCCTGGGTGCTGCAGAACGTGCGCGGCACGGTGCAGGCCGACATCCTCAAGGAAGACCAGGGGCAGAACACCTGCATCTTCTCCACCGAGTTCTCGCTCAAGGTGATGGGCGATATCCAGGAGTACTTTGTCCACCACCAGGTGCGCAACTTCTACTCGGTGTCGATCTCGGGCTACCACATTGCCGAAGCCGGCGCGAACCCGATCTCGCAGCTGGCGTTCACGCTGTCCAACGGCTTCACCTATGTGGAGGCGTACCTGGCGCGCGGCATGCATATCGATGATTTCGCACCCAACCTGTCGTTCTTCTTCTCCAACGGCATGGACCCCGAGTACAGCGTGCTGGGCCGCGTGGCGCGCCGCATCTGGGCTGTGACCATGCGCGACAAGTACGGTGCCAACGAGCGCAGCCAGAAGCTGAAGTACCACATCCAGACCTCGGGCCGCTCGCTGCATGCGCAGGAGATCGACTTCAACGATATCCGCACCACGCTGCAGGCGCTGATCGCGATCTACGACAACTGCAACTCGCTGCACACCAACGCCTACGACGAGGCCATCACCACGCCCACCGGCGAGTCGGTGCGCCGCGCGCTGGCGATCCAGCTGATCATCAACCGCGAGTGGGGCGTGGCCAGGTGCGAGAACCCCAACCAGGGCAGCTTCCTGATCGAGGAGCTGACCGACCTGGTGGAAGAGGCGGTGCTGCAGGAGTTCGAGCGCATTGCCGAGCGCGGCGGCGTGCTGGGCGCGATGGAGACCGGCTACCAGCGCGGCAAGATCCAGGAAGAGTCGCTCTACTACGAGCAGCTCAAGCACGACGGCACGCTGCCCATCATCGGCGTGAACACGTTCCGCAACCCGGACGGCGACCCGGTCCCGCAGAAGCTGGAACTGGCGCGCTCCAGCGAGGCCGAGAAGCAGAGCCAGCTCGACCGCCTGCAGGCGTTCCAGCAGGCCCATGCGGCCGAGGCGCCGGCGATGCTGCAACGGCTGCGCCAGGCGGTGATCGACAATCAGAACGTGTTTGCGGTGCTGATGGACGCGGTGCGGGTTTGCTCGCTGGGGCAGATCACCCATGCGCTGTTCGAGGTGGGCGGGCAGTACCGGCGCAATATGTAGACCCGGCGGCACCGCGCAGCAAGCAGTGCCCGATTACCGCGCAGGGCGGCCGCAGTGAAGGGCCGCCCTGCGTTACACTCGAAGGCTGCGCCGGCGGCCGCGCCACGGCAAACGTATTCGAGACAACCGCAAGCCAAAGACCATGGACACCCAGTACAACCCGACCAATATCTTCGCGAAGATCCTGCGCGGCGAGCTGCCGTGCATCAAGGTGTACGAGGACGACGACACCATCGCCTTCATGGACATCATGCCGCAGGCCGACGGCCATACGCTGGTGGTGCCCAAGGAAGCCGCGGTCAACCTGTTCGACCTGTCCGAGCAGGGCGCGCAGGCCGCCATCGTTGCCACGCAGCGGGTGGCGCGCGCGGTGCGCACAGCGTTTGCGCCGGACGGCATCTCCATCGGCCAGTTCAACGGCGCGGCCGCGGGCCAGACCGTGCCGCACGTGCATTTCCATATCGTGCCGCGCTATGCCGACAGCGCGCTGCGCGGCCACGCGCGCGAGATGCAGGACCCGGAACTGCTCAAGGGGCATGCGGAACGCATCATCGCCGCGCTGCGCGAGCAGGCGGCCTGAATCAAGCATCAAAGCATTCAACCAAGCAAGCAGAGGAAGACAAGATGGCAATCAAGACTGTAGGCATCGTCGGTGCCGGCACCATGGGCAACGGCATCGCCCAGGCGTGCGCAGTGGTGGGTCTTAACGTGGTGATGGTCGACATCAGCGACGCCGCCGTGCAGAAGGGCGTCGCCACCGTGGCGGGCAGCCTGGACCGGCTGATCAAGAAAGAGAAGCTGACCGAGGCCCAGAAGGCCGACGCGCTGGCGCGCATCAAGGGCAGCACGTCGTATGACGATCTCAAGGCCACCGATATCGTGATCGAGGCCGCCACCGAAAACTACGACCTGAAGGTCAAGATCCTCAAGCAGATCGACGCCGTCGTCGGCGAGAACGTGATCGTGGCATCGAACACCTCGTCGATCTCGATCACCAAGCTGGCCGCCGTGACTTCGCGCGCCGACCGCTTTATCGGCATGCACTTCTTCAACCCGGTGCCGGTGATGGCGCTGGTGGAACTGATCCGCGGCCTGCAGACCAGCGACGCCACCCACGCCGCCGTGGAAGCGCTGGCCAAGGAGCTGGGCAAGTACCCGATTACGGTCAGGAACAGCCCGGGCTTCGTCGTCAACCGCATCCTGTGCCCGATGATCAATGAAGCCTTCTGCGTGCTGGGCGAAGGCCTGGCCTCGCCGGAAGAGATCGACGAAGGCATGAAGCTGGGCTGCAACCACCCGATCGGCCCGCTGGCGCTGGCCGACATGATCGGCCTGGACACCATGCTGGCCGTGATGGAAGTGCTGTACACCGAGTTTGCCGATCCGAAGTACCGCCCGGCGATGCTGATGCGTGAGATGGTGGCGGCCGGCTACCTGGGCCGCAAGACTGGCCGCGGCGTGTACGTATATAGCAAGTAAGCTGCCCGGCACTTTCCGCGTGGTACGGCGGCCGCCTCCGGGCGGCCGCCGCTTTTCCCGGTGCCGGTTCCCGGTCGCCGCCAAATCCCGCTTACACGGCGTTATATGCCGAAACACTCCGCCGCATCCGGTAACAGGAATGCGCGGTAGAGTGCACCCATTCCGTTTACGACAAGACAAGCTCCATGGCTCACCCGATTCTCTTTGCTGCGCTGCTCGCGGGCGCAATGTCCCTGCTGGCGGCCCGTTCGGCGATGGCTCATGTGGATGTGGGCGTGCAGGTCGGCGCGCCGGTCTATGTGGCCCCGGCCCCTGTTTATGTGGCCCCCCCGCCGCCCGTGGTCTATGCGCCGCGCTACCACGGCTGGCATGGCGACCGCTACTGGGACGGACGCCGCTGGTATGGCCGCAGTGAGTGGCGCGGGCGGCATCACCATCATGACTATCGGCACTACGATCGCCATCACGGGCACGGTCACCGTGGCCACGGCCACTGACCCTCTCGCCGGCTGACGCGCCGCCACGACGCGGCGCGGCGCGACGTTCAGCGCAGCAGCACCAGCCGCGGCACCGCGTCCGCGCCGCTCCACACCACCGCGTTCTGTTCGTATTTCTCGCCGAGGGTCCGCGCATCCTGCAGCGACAGCCCCGGCACCAGGAAGCTCGGCTCGGCCGGCCAGCCGTTGGCAGGATGCTCGCCGGCGGCTTCGATCGCGCGCAATCCCATCTTCGCTATGTCCTGCGCCAGCGCCTGTTGCCGGTGCGCGTTGGCGTGGTCGTCGCAGCGCTGGCTGAACGGGTTGGCGGCGGTGATGAAGGCGCTCGATGCCACGCCCAGCGCGTGGTGAAGCGCCGCCAGCGGGGCGCTGGGCTCGTCTACCCGCAATATCATCGGCAGGTCGCCCAGCACGCGGTAATGCGTTTCGCGATA
Organism: Cupriavidus sp. UYPR2.512; assembly: GCF_000379565.1. Lineage (NCBI taxonomy): Bacteria > Pseudomonadati > Pseudomonadota > Betaproteobacteria > Burkholderiales > Burkholderiaceae > Cupriavidus > Cupriavidus sp. UYPR2.512. Next base: position 10,574 of record NZ_KB903150.1, read on the forward strand.
GGCCCGCAGCGTGGCGTCGTCGATGGCGCTGGCCACGCTATTCCCCGTACTGCCGCAACCCCTCCAGGTCCAGCACCTCGATCACGCCGTAGTCCACCCGCACCAGGCCCTGCTGTTCCAGCACCTTGAGCGCCTGGTTGGCGCGCTGGCGCGAGATGCCTGCAAGCAGGCCGATCTCTTCCTGCGAGATCTCCAGCGTCGTGCCGATCCCCGGATACAGGTGCTCATTGAACAGCGACGACACCGCGCGCGCCACGCGCGAATCGATGTCGAGCAGCCGCTCGTATTCCACCGCCGCGATGAACTGCCCGAGGCGTTCGTTGAACTGCGTCAGCAGGAAGCGCGTGAACGGCAGGCTGGTATCCAGCAACCACTGAAAAGTGTCGCGCGGCAGGAAGGCGATGGTCGAGCGGCGCAGCGCCATCACGTCGTACTTGCGGATCTCGGACTTGAGCACCGCGCCTTCGCCGAACCAGCCGCCGGTGGGCACGCCGGTGAACGTGACCGACTTGCCCGACGGCGACACCGTGGTGATCTTGACGATGCCTTCGAGCACGCCCATCCAGTGCTCGGCCATGTCACCCTTGTGACAGACGTAGTCGCCCTGGGTGTACTCGTGCACGAACATGGCGCGGCGCACGCGCTCGCGCTGCTCGGGACTCAGGTCTGCTGCCCACACGCAGCGGTCGACAAAATCGTTCAGCATGGCCTGCAGAAGCTCCCGTAGGGATTAACCCGGAATTGTCACCGGCGTGACAACCCGGGTGGTTGGCATGGACTATCGTACGATCACAACGGAACCGCGGGTGCCACAAGCGGCACGCCGGGGAAGGCGGAAACGCTTTCCCGGCGCCCTGAGGAAAGGCACACCGGGCTTGATGCGATGCGGCAGATGCTGCGGGCAAAGCAAGCCAAGTATAACGACCGGACCGGCGCTTGACACCGGGCGTGGATCCCCACGCCGGAGGGACAGGAGACAGCGATGCAGGAATCGTCGGCGACGACCTTCCCGCGATGGCTGCTGGCGCACGCCCAGCAGCGGCCGGATCATCCGGCTCATCGCGAGAAGGATCTCGGCATCTGGCAGACATACAGCTGGGCCCAGGCGGCACAGCAGGTGAGGGCGCTGGCATGCGGGCTGGCCGCGCTCGGATTCAGGCGCGGCATGAACCTGGCGGTGGTGGGCGACAACCGCCCGCGGCTGTACTGGGCCATGACCGCGGCGCAGGCGTTGGGCGGCGTGCCGGTGCCGCTGTACCAGGACGCCATCGCCAATGAGATGGTCTATGTGCTCAACGATGCGGAGATCGAGTTCGCCATCGTCGAGGACCAGGAGCAGGTCGACAAGCTGCTGGAAGTGCAAGCGCAGCTGGCCGAGTCCGGCCGCGCCGTGCGCCACGTCATCTTTGAAGACCCGCGCGGCCTGATGGACTACGACCATCCGTCGCTGATGTCTTATGAACGGCTGCAGGAGCTGGGCCGCGAGTTCGACCAGGCGCACCCGGGCTTCTATGACGAGGCCATCGCCGCCGGCCAGCCCGACGACACCGCGATCATCCTCTATACCTCGGGCACCACCGGCAAGCCCAAGGGCGTATGCCATTCGCACTACGGCCTGATCGGCGCGGCGCGCAACGGCTGCGCTTTCGACAAGCTGAGCGCGGACGACGACGTGCTGTCCTACCTGCCGATGGCATGGGTGGGCGACAACCTGTTCTCGTACGCGCAGGCGATGGTGGCGGGCTTCACGGTGAACTGCCCGGAATCGCGGGAAACAGTGATGACCGACCTGCGCGAGATCGGCCCCACCTACTACTTTGCGCCGCCGCGCATCTATGAAGGGCTGCTGACGCAGGTGATGATCCGCATGGAGGATGCCGGCTGGATCAAGCGCAAGCTGTTCCACTGGGCCATGGATGTGGCGAAGCGTTGCGGCACCCATATCCTTGACGGCCAGCCGGTATCGCTCGCGGAGCGCGCGCGCTACGCCCTGGGCGAAGTGCTGGTCTACGGTCCGCTGCGCAATGTGCTGGGCATGAGCCGCATCCGCGTGGGCTATACCGCGGGCGAAGCGATCGGACCAGACCTGTTCCGCTTCTACCGCTCGATCGGCGTGAACCTGAAGCAGTTCTATGGCCAGACCGAGACCTGCGCCTATGTGTGCCTGCAGCCGGACGGCAAGGTCAAGTTCGATTCAGTCGGCCCGGCCGCGCCCGGCATGGAAATCCGCATCGCCGACAACGGCGAGGTGCTGGTGCGCGGCGTGGGCCTGCTCAAGTCCTACTACAAGCGCGACGACGCCACCCGCGAGGCCATCAACGACGAAGGCTACTTCATGACCGGCGACGCCGGCGTGATCGACGCCGACGGCCACCTGAAGATCATCGACCGCGCCAAGGACGTGGGCAAGCTGGCCGATGGCTCGATGTTCGCGCCCAAGTACATCGAGAACAAGCTGAAGTTCTTCCCGTACATCAAGGAAGCGGTGGCCTTCGGCAGCGACCGCGACCAGGTCTGCGCCTTTATCAATATCGACTTCGAGGCCGTGGGCAACTGGGCCGAGCGCCGCCACCTGCCGTATGCCGGCTATGTCGACCTGGCCGCGCAGCCCGACGTGCTGGAGATGATCGGCGAGTGCGTGAACCAGGTGAATGCAGACCTGGCCAACGACCCGATGCTGGCCGGTTCGCAGGTGGCACGCTTCCTGGTCCTGCACAAGGAACTGGACCCGGACGACGACGAGCTCACGCGCACGCGCAAGGTGCGCCGCGGCTTTATCGCCGACAAATATGGCGTGCTGGTGGAGGCGCTCTATGCAGGTAAATCCGAGCAGTTCATCGAGACGCGCGTCAAGTTTGAAGACGGACGCGAGGGCAGCGTGTCGGCCACGCTGAAGCTGGTCAATGCGAAGCGCCTGCCGGTGGCGGCGCGCGCGGCATGAGCGAGGGCAGCAAGATGACGCAAGTAGCCTGGCAAGGCGCGGGGCAGCGCGAATGGGCGGGGACGGCACGCACGGATGCCAGCGGCACGGGCAGCGGCGGCGCGATCGCCCCGGCAGGCCCGATGTCTCCCGCGGGTCTGGCGGATGACAGCGGCGCGCATCCCGGCACGCAGCGCGCACCGCGCACCGGCGAGCAGGCGCGCACCGGCGGCGAGGTGATCCTGGACCTGCAGCATATCTCGCTGTCGTTCGGCGGGGTCAAGGCGCTGACCGATATCTCGTTCGATGTGTGCGAGCACGAGGTGCGCGCCATCATCGGCCCCAATGGCGCCGGCAAGAGTTCGATGCTCAACGTGATCAACGGCGTCTACCACCCGCAGCAGGGACGCATCGTGTTCCGCGGCGAGGAGCGCAAGCAGATGCACCCGACCGCCGCGGCGCGCCAGGGCATTGCGCGCACCTTCCAGAACATCGCGCTGTTCAAGGGCATGACGGTGCTGGACAACATCATGACCGGGCGCAACACGCAGTTCCGCACCGGGCTCTTCGCCCACGCGCTGTGGTGGGGCCCGGCGCGCAACGAAGAGATGCGCCATCGCCAGAAGGTCGAGGAGGTGATCGACTTCCTTGAGATCCAGTCGATCCGCAAGACCCCGGTGGGGCGCCTGCCATATGGCCTGCAGAAGCGCGTGGAGCTGGCGCGCGCGCTGGCGGCCGAGCCCTCGATGCTGCTGCTGGACGAACCCATGGCCGGCATGAACGTGGAAGAGAAGCAGGACATGTGCCGCTTTATCCTGGACGTGAACCGGCAGTTCGGCACCACCATCGTGCTGATCGAGCACGACATGGGCGTGGTGATGGATATCTCCGACCGCGTGGTGGTGCTCGACTACGGCAAGAAGATCGGCGACGGCACGCCGGAAGAGGTCAAGGGCAACCCTGACGTGATCAAGGCGTACCTGGGCACTTCGCACTGAGGCTCTGAACCATGACGTTCTTCTTTGAAATCCTGATCGGCGGCCTGCTGTCTGGCCTGATGTACTCGCTGGTGGCGCTGGGCTTCGTGCTGATCTACAAGGCCTCGGGCGTGTTCAACTTCGCGCAGGGCGCGATGGTGTACTTTGCCGCGCTGGCGGTGGTGGGGCTGATGGACAAGGGGCTGCCGATGTGGGCTGCGGTGATCGGCGCCTTCGTGGTGATGATCCTGGTCGGCATGAGCACCGAGCGCTTCGTGCTGCGCAAGCTGGTCAACCAGCCGCCGATCACGCTGTTCATGGCGACCATCGGGCTGTCGTTCTTCCTCGAAGGCCTGGGGCCGCTGCTGTTCGGCAATGAAGTGCGCCCGATCAACCTGGGCATCGTCGACGAGCCGATCGAGTCGATCCTGACCAACTTCAATATCGTGCTGTCCAAGTTCGACATCGCGGCGGCGGCCATCGCCGGCGTCCTGGTGGGCTCGCTGGCGCTGTTCTTCCAGTACACCAAGGTCGGCCGCGCGCTGCGCGCGGTGGCCGACGACCACCAGGCGGCGCTGTCGCTTGGCATCCCGCTGCAGAACATCTGGGCAATCGTATGGGGCGTGGCGGGCTTCGTTGCGCTGGTGGCCGGCATGCTGTGGGGCTCGCGCAATGGCGTGCAGTTCGCGCTCACGCTGACCGCGCTCAAGGCGCTGCCGGTGCTGATCCTGGGCGGCTTCACCTCGGTGCCTGGCGCCATCGTCGGCGGGCTGATCATCGGCGCCTCGGAGAAGCTGGCCGAGATCTATATCCCGCCGGTGTTCCAGTCGGTGTTCGGCGGCAACTTCGGCGGCATCGAAGGGTGGTTCCCGTATGTGTTCGCCCTGCTGTTCCTGCTGGTTCGGCCCGAAGGGCTGTTCGGCGAAAAACACATTGATCGCGTCTGACCGACTTCGCACAGGAGAGTTGCCATGTTTTATCGTGAAGCCGGCCAGTTCAAGACCAGCTACGTCGCCGACAGCCAGATTTTCCCCATTCGCCAGGACCGCATCGGCTTTGCCGTGCTGATGGCCGTGGCCTTCGTGGCGATCCCGTTCGTCGGGTCGGAATACTGGTTTTCGGCCATCCTGATCCCGTTCCTGATTTTTTCGCTGGCGGCGCTGGGGCTGAATATCCTGACCGGCTATGCCGGCCAGCTGTCGCTCGGCACCGCGGCCTTCATGGCGGTGGGTGCCTACGCGGCCTACAACTTCCAGTTGCGCATCGAAGGCATCCCGGTGCTGCTGTCATTCCTGCTGGCCGGGCTCTCGGCGGCGCTGGTGGGGGTGGCCTTCGGCCTGCCGTCGCTGCGCATCAAGGGCTTCTACCTCGCCGTGGCGACGCTGGCGGCGCAGTTCTTCGTGGTGTGGGCGCTGACCAAGTTCCCCTGGTTCTCCAACAACAGCTCGTCGGGCGTGATCACGGCACAGCGGCTGGACCTGTTCGGCGTCGCCATCGACACCCCGGTAAAGAAGTACCTGTTCGTGCTGGCCATCGTCACGGTGCTGGCGCTGGCGGCCAAGAACCTGGTGCGCTCGGCCACCGGGCGCGCCTGGATGTCGGTGCGCGACATGGATGTGGCGGCCGAGGTGATCGGCATCCCGCTGATGCGCACCAAGCTGCTCGCGTTCGCGGTCAGCTCGTTCTACTGCGGCGTGGCCGGCGCGCTCTACGCGTTCTGCTACCTGGGCTCGGTCGAGCCCGACGGCTTCTCGCTGGACCTGTCGTTCCGCGTGCTGTTCATGATCATCATCGGCGGCGTGGGCAGCATCCTGGGCTCGTTCCTGGGCGCGGCCTTCATCCTGCTGCTGCCGATCTTTCTGGACAACGTGCTGCCGCCGCTGGCATCGCTGCTGCACCTGCCCTTTACCAATGCCACCGTGTCGCACATCCAGCTGATGGTGTTCGGCGGGCTGATCATCTTCTTCCTGATCGTGGAGCCGCACGGGCTGGCCCGGCTGTGGCAGATCGCCAAGGAGAAGCTGAGGCTGTGGCCGTTCCCTCATTGACGGGAGGGGAGCCTGAGTTACCGCAGTTCCTGTGTGAAGTTCTGAAGCTTACGCATAACGAAACGCTCCACTGAGGGCGAAGGAGACTGTCATGACCAACCTGATTCGCAATGTGCAACGCGCCGCCCTGGTGGTCAGCGCCGCGGTGGCACTGCTGGCGCCGGCGGCGCCGGCCATGGCGCAGAGCAACGAGCAGTTCGTGGCGTTGCCAAGCTACCGCGTGGGGCCGTATGGCGCCAACGGACAGTCCTGGTATGGCGGCTTCATCGACTACCTCAACTACGTCAACCTGAAGGAAGGCGGCGTCAACGGCGTCAAGCTGTCGTGGGAAGAGTGCGAGACCGAGTACAACAACGCCAAGGGCGTGGAGTGCTATGAACGCCTGAAGTCCAAGAACGCCACCACCAAGGGCACGGCCTACCACGCTATGTCCACCGGCATCTCGTACGCGCTGGTCGACAAGACCGCCGCCGACAAGGTGCCGCTGGTGATGATGGGCTACGGCCGCACCGACGCGGTGGATGGTTCGGTGTTCCCGTACGCGTTCCCGCTGGTGACCACGTACCAGATGCAGGTCTCGGCCATCGTCAAGTACCTGGCCGCGAAGAACGGCGGCTCGCTGGCCGGCAAGAAGATCGTCTACCTGTACCACGACTCGGCCTATGGCAAGGAGCCGATCGTGGCGCTGCAGGCCGAGGCCAGGCTGGGCAAGTTCAACCTGGTGGAGATCCCGGTGGCGCACCCGGGCAACGAGCAGGGCGCGCAGTGGCTGAAGATCCGCCAGGAGAACCCCGACTACGTGATCTTCTGGGGCTGGGGCGTGATGAACCAGACCGCGCTGAAGGCCGCGCAGAAGGTGGGCTTTGCGCGCGACAAGATAATCGGCTCGTGGTGGGCCGGCTCGGAAGAAGACACGGTGCCGGCGGGTGATGCGTCCAAGGGCTACATGAGCGCCACCTGGAACGTGGCCGGCCGCAACGTGCCGCTGATCGCCGATATCGAGAAGGTGGTCTACGGTGCCGGCAAGGGCAATATGCAGGACAAGAACAAGGTGGGTTCGGTGCTGTACAACCGCGGCGTCTCGGCGGCGGTGGTGACGGTGGAAGCGGTGCGCGTGGCGCAGGCCAAGTTCGGCAAGGGCAAGCCCATGACCGGCGAGCAGATGCGCTGGGCCTTCGAGAACCTGAACCTGACCAACGCGCGCCTGCAGCAACTGGGCGCCACCGGCCTGCTGCCCGAGATCAAGACCAGCTGTGACAACCACGAGGGCTCGGGCAAGGTGAAGATCCAGCAGTGGGACGGCACCAAGTGGGTGGTGGTGTCGGACTGGATCGAGGGCAACAAGAGCCTGATCCACCCGCTGTTCAAGGCCACGGCGGCGCAGTACGCGAAGGAGAAGGGGATTACCCCGGCTTGCACGAAATCTTGATAGCAACCTGGCGGGCATGCGGTGCTGGCGCCGCATGCCCGCCTGAGCTGAACCGTCTGACCAACACGAGCCGCACCATGAGCCTTCTGTCCGTCAACAATACCGAAGTCATCTACGATCACGTGATCCTGGTGCTCAAGGGCGTCTCGCTCGAAGTGCCGGAAGGCAAGATCGTGGCGCTGCTCGGCGCCAACGGCGCGGGCAAGACCACCACGCTCAAGGCCATCTCCAACCTGCTGCAGGCCGAGCGCGGCGATGTCACCAAGGGCTCGATCGAATATCGCGGCGACCGCGTCGACCAGCTCACGCCCAACGACCTGGTGCGCCGCGGCGTGATCCAGGTGATGGAAGGGCGCCACTGCTTCGCGCACCTGACCATCGAAGAGAACCTGCTCACCGGCGCCTACACGCGCGGCCTGTCGCGCGGCCAGACGCGCGACGAGCTGGAAAAGATCTACGAGTACTTCCCGCGGCTGAAGACGCGCCGCAAGTCGCAGGCGGGCTACACCTCCGGCGGCGAGCAGCAGATGTGCGCGATCGGCCGGGCCATGATGGCCAAGCCCGCGATGATCCTGCTGGACGAGCCTTCAATGGGGCTGGCGCCGCAGATCGTCGAGGAGATCTTCGAGATCGTGCGCGGCCTGAATTCACGCGAGAACGTCAGCTTCCTGCTGGCCGAGCAGAACACCATGGTGGCGCTGCGCTATGCCGACTACGGCTACATCCTGGAAAACGGCCGCGTGGTGATGGACGGCGACGCCGAATCGCTGCGCACCAATGAGGATGTCAAGGAGTTCTACCTGGGCGTGGCGGCCAACGATGCGGACGACGGTGCCGGGCGCAAGTCGTTCCGCGATGTGAAGAGCTACCGGCGCAGGAAGCGCTGGCTGGCCTGAGCCGACGCAAGCCGGCCCAATTTATCCGGCATTGCCACCACGCGCCGGCGGCGCGGCGGCATGCCGCATCCATTTCCCTGACGCACAGCACCATGCCAGAATACTTCGATTCGCTCGAAACCCGCGCGCCGGAAGTCCGCGAGCAGGCGCTCCTTGCCGCCCTGGCACGCCAGGTGGCCCATGCGCGCGACAACGCGCCTTACTTTGCCGAGATGCTGAGCGGGGTCGATCCGCGGCTGGTGACCTCGCGCGCTGCGCTGGCGGCGCTGCCGGTCACGCGCAAGTCGGACCTGACCGCGCGCCAGCGCGCGCTGCCGCCGCTGGGCGGGCTCAACGCGACGCCGCTGGGCAAGCTGCGCCATGTGTTCCAGTCGCCCGGCCCGATCCACGAACCCGACGGCCATGACGCCGACTGGTGGCGCGTGGCCCGCGCCATGCATGCGGCGGGCTTCCGCGCCGGCGAGCTGGTCTACAACACCTTCTCCTACCACTTCACCCCGGCCGGCATGATGATGGAGACCGGCGCGCACCGGCTGGGCTGCTGCGTGTTCCCGGCCGGTGTCGGCCAGACCGATTCGCAGGTGCAGGCGCTGGCCAGCCTGCAGCCCACCGCCTATGCCGGCACGCCGTCGTTCCTGAAGCTGCTGCTGGAGCGCGGCGACGAGCTCGGCACGCCCTGCGCCAGCCTGGCCAAGGCGCTGGTCTCGGGCGAGGCGCTGCCGCCGTCGCTGCGTGCCTGGTTCCAGGCGCGCGGCGTACGGGTGCAGCAGATGTATGGCACCGCGGATGTCGGCCTGATTGCCTATGAGACCGAGGGTGGCGACGGCTGGGTGGTGGACGAGGGCGTGCTGGTAGAGATCGTCGAGCCCGGCGGTTCTCGGCCGATGCCCGAAGGCGAAACCGGCGAGGTGGTGGTGACGGTGCTGGGCAACGGCGACTACCCGTTGATCCGCTTCAGCACCGGCGACCTCTCGGCCATCGTCGCGGAGTCGTCGCAACGGCCCAGCCCGTGCGGGCGCACCAACATCCGGCTCAAGGGCTGGCTGGGCCGTGCCGACCAGGCCACCAAGGTCAAGGGCATGTTCGTGCATCCTGGGCAGGTGGCGGATGTGCTGCGGCGGCATCCGGAGATTCGCGCGGCGCGGCTGGTGGTGACTGGCGACCCTGGCGCGGACGTGATGACGCTGCGCTGCGAGGCTACGCGCGAGGATGGTGACTTGCAGCGTGCGGTGGCGGAATCGCTGCGCGAAGTGATGCGGCTGCGCGGTGAAGTGGCCTTCGTGGCGACGGGCTCGTTGCCGCAGGATGGGAAGCTGATTGAGGATGCGCGGCGATACGATTGAAGACAAGTCAGAGGCCTCGCATGGGCGGGGCCTTTGATGCAGGGCAGGTCAGGACTTCCCTCCCTCCACCGGCCGCGTCGGCAGCCTGACCATCCACACACTCACCCCCACCGCACAAGCCAGCAACGCCGCCGACGCCAGCGGCCGCCCGCGCAGCAGCCATGCGGTGGTGCCCATCGACACCCACATCATCGACAACGCCAGGCACTTGGCCCGCAAGGGAATGCTGCGATAGCGCTGCCAGTCGCTGACCAGCGGCCCGAAGCGGGGATGCCCCAGCAGCCATTCATGGAATCGCCGGGACCCCCGCGCGAAGCATGCCGCGGCCAGCAGCACGAATGGCGTGGTCGGCAGCACCGGCAGGAAGATGCCGATCACGCCCAGCAGCAGGCTGATCCCGCCCAGCACCACCCACATGGCGCGCAGCGCCTGTTGCCGGCGGCTCAGCGTGGCGTCGGCGTCCGGAGCGGAATCTGGCGGGGTGGCGGGGCTTGGCGCTGGCAATGGATGAATGAAGGGCCGCAACAGCGGCCCAGTGATGGCTTCGGTCAGCGCGCGATACCCAGGCGCGCCTTGGCGGCATCGTACTCCGCTTTCATGCGCGTGACGATTTCGCCGGCGGTGGGGATGTCGTGGATCTGGCCCACGCCCTGGCCGGCGCCCCAGACGTCCTTCCACGCCTTGGCCTTGGAGGCGCCGCTGGAGAAGTCCATCTTGCTCTTGTCGGCCACCGGCAGGTTGTCCGGATCCAGCCCCACGTTGCTGATGCTTTCGCGGATGTAGTTGCCGTGCACGCCGGTGAACAGGTTGGTGTAGATGATATCGGCGGCGGCCGAGCTGGTGATCGACTGCTTGTATGTTTCTGCCGCGTGGGCCTCCTGCGAGGCGATAAAGCGCGTGCCCACGTAGGCAAAGTCCGCGCCCATGGCCTGCGCGGCCAGCACCGCCTCGCCGGTGGCGATCGAGCCCGACAGCGCGATCGGGCCGTCGAAGATCTTGCGCACCTCGCCCACCAGCGCGAACGGCGACAGCATGCCGGCATGGCCGCCGGCGCCGGCCGCCACCAGGATCAGGCCGTCGACGCCGGCCTCGATCGCCTTTTCGGCATGACGCATGCTGATCACGTCATGCAGCACGATGCCGCCGTAGCTGTGCACCGCGTCGATCATCTCCTTGACGGGGGCGCGCAGCGAGGTGATGAAGATCGGCACCTGGTGGTCCACGCACACCTTCACGTCGTGTTCGAGCCGTGCGTTCGAGGTATGCACGATCTGGTTGACCGCGACCGGGCCCACCTGCGCGCCCGGGTTGGCGGCCTTGAAGGTGGCCAGCTCGCCTTCGATCTGGGTGAGCCACTCGTCGAGCAGCTCCGCCGGGCGCGCATTGAGCGCCGGGAACGAGCCGACGATGCCGGCCTTGCACTGCGCCAGCACCAGCTCCGGGTAGCTGACGATGAACATGGGCGAGGCGATGACGGGCAGGGCCAGGTTCTGCAGGGCCTGGGGCAGTTGCTTGGCGGCGGGCATGGTGTCTCCTGAACTACTGGGCGGGCACCTCGCGGGCGCCCTAAATGAACGGTCGTTCGATTATAGGGAGTTTCTGCGCGGTCACGTTAGAAGCCCCAGTCTATGCCGACCCGGTCACCTCGTGGAACTACCCGGCCGGAAGGGTCAGTTCCGCCAGCGCGCCGCCGCCAGGGCGGTTGGCCAGCGTTACATCGCCATGATGCAACGTTGCCACCTCGCGTGCAAAGCACAGGCCCAGGCCGGTGCTCTTGTCCGCACCGTGCGGGCGTGGCAGCGAGTAGAAGCGCTCGAACACGCGCGGCAGGGCGTAGTCGGGGATGCCCGGGCCCTGGTCGGCCACGGCGATGGCCAGCGCGCCGCCGCGGCGCTCCAGCCGCACCGTGACTTCACTGTCCGGCGGGGCGAAGTCGATGGCGTTCTCCAGCAGGTTGGCGATGGCCTGGCGCAGCAGGAACGGATCGCCGGCGACCAGGTCCGGGCTGGCGTCGGCGGCCAGCCGCAGCGTCACGCCGCGCTGGCGCGCGCGCGGTTCCAGCTCGCTGCCCAGTTGGGCCAGCAGCGGGGCCAGCCGCACCGGCTCGCGCACTTCCAGGCGCTGGCGCTGCTCCACGTCGGCCAGTGCCAGCAGCTTGCGGATCATGGTTTCAAGCCGGCCCGACTGGGCGCGGATATTGGCAACGAAGCGCTGGCGGTCCGACGCCGGCATCGCTTCCTGCAGCAGCTCGGCGGCGCCGCCGATCGCGGCCAGCGGGCTTTTCATCTCATGCGTCAGCGTGTGGATGTAGTGCTCGACATACTGCTTGTCTTCCAGCCGCTCGCGCATGCCCTGCACCGCGCGGCCCAGCTCGGCCAGCTCGCCGCCGCCGCGCAGCGGCATCTCGGCGCGCTCGCCGGCCGCCACCGCGCGCGCATATCCGCGCAGCCGGCTCAGTCCATGCGCCAGCCACAGCGTGCAGGCCAGCCCGATCACGCAAGCAGCGCCGATCAGCAGGCCGCCGTAGAGCAGGATCTTGCGCTGGCTGCGCTCGATAAAGGGCGCCATCGCCGCATTGGGCTTGGCCACGGTCAGCACGCCGATGATGCGCCCGCCGTCCCCGTCGCGTATTGGCGCGGCCACGTGCATCACAGTGCTGGCCTCGTCGTCGGGGTTGGTGCGCGTGCTGCGTGCGCCGTACTTGCCGCGCAGCGTCAGGTAGACATCGTTCCAGCGCGAATAGTCGTGGCCCACGTCAGTGCCGGTGGAGTCAAAGCGCACGATGCCCCTGGCATCGGTCACGTAGACGCGGTAGCCGATGCTGTCCTTGTGCAGGCCCGACACATCGGCGTCCACCGGCATGTCGCGCAGCGCCGCCATGTGCCGCGCGAAATCGCCGTGGGCAATGCGGCCGGCCTTCATGTCGTCGGCGGCAAGCGCCGCCAGCACGTGCGCGGTATCGATCAGCGTGTCTTCCATGGCCTGGCGCACGCCGGGCTTGACCTCCTGCACGAACACGCGCAGCGTCAGCACCGTGGCCAGTCCCACGATCAGGAAGAAGCCGAAGAATATGCGCAGGCCGATATGCATGGCGTGCGCTCAGGGTTCCAGCGAATAGCCCATGCCGCGATGGGTGCGGATGCGCCCGGCGCCGTCTGGCGAGGCCCCTGTGCTGGCCTCCCGCAGCTTCGCGCGCAGGGTCTTGACATGGGTGTCGACGGTGCGGTCGCTGGTGTCGAGCGCGTCTTCCCAGACGCACTCCATCAACTGCGCGCGCGAGTAGATGCGGCCCGGATGCGCGACCAGCCAGGCCAGCAGCAGGTACTCGTAGCGGGTCAGCTCCAGCCAGCGGCCGCGGTAGGCCAGGCGCGCGCCGTCCTTGTCGTGGGTGAAGCCGGCGGCCTCGTCGCCCTTCGCAACTGCTGTGCTGCCGCCGCGCGCCCGGCGCAGGATGGCGCGCACGCGCGCGGCCAGCTCGCGCGGCGAGAAGGGCTTGACCACGTAGTCGTCGGCGCCGATCTCCAGCCCGACGATGCGGTCGATCTCTTCATGGCGCGCGGTCAGGAAGATCACCGGCGCATCGCAGAAGGTGCGCAGCGTGCGGCAGACCTCGAAGCCGCTCAGATCCGGCAGGCCCACGTCCAGGATCACCAGGTCGGCCGGGCCGGCGCGCATGCGCTCGAGCGCGGCGCCGCCCAGCGTGCAGTGCTCGGCCAGCATGCCGTCGGTGCGCAGGGCATAGAGAATGGTGTCGGCGATGGCCTGCTCGTCTTCCACCACCAGGATCCGCGGTTGTTCCATGCCCGGCATTCTAGCCGGTCAGACGCTGGCCGCCGTGCGGGCCGGCGGCGCCGGTTCGCCGCCGCGGCGCTTGTGGAAATAGATCTGCTCCGCGGCCCAGCGCAGTGGCGGCGAGTACAGCATCAGGTCGAAGGGCCAGTCGCACTGGAAGCGGTCGAACATCCAGCGCAGCGCACGCTTGGCGCGAAAGCGGGGCGCGCTGGCGGTGGCGACGGCTTCCGGGGCCGGACCGCCGCGCAGCAGGTGCGCCGCCACGGCCTGGCCGACCGACTCGCCATGGGCAAAGGCATAGTGGATGCCGCCCGCGGTGACCGGCGACACGATGCCGGCGGCATCTCCCGTCAGGATCACGCCGTCGCGCGCCAGCGGGAAAACCGGGCCGCCGCACGGGATCAGGCCCGCGCGTGTCGCCGCCGGCTGCGCCAGCTGCGGCAGGCCGGCGCGCTCGCGCACATGCGCCAGCAGCCCGTCCAGGTCGGGCGCGCGGCCGTAACGCGGCAGGTAGCGCAGCGCCAGGCCGGCCTGCACGCCGGTGGGGTTCTGCGCAATCCAGCCGATATAGCCGGGCGCGAAGCGCCGGGTGATAAAGCAGTGCAGCGCGCCGGGCTCGGGCAGCGCCAGTCCCGGAAACTCGTATTCCACGCCATACAGGAAGCTGTGCACGCGCCCCAGCCCGGCACACTGCGCCACGCGCGATTTCGCGCCGTCCGCGCCGACCAGATAGCGCGTGTTGCCCACGCCGGTCACATGCCAGCCACCGTTGCGCGGCACCGCGCCCACAAACGCCTGGCCCAGGCGCAGTTCGACCCGGTGGCGGACCAGCTCAGCGGCCAGCCAGCGCATCAGCCGCGGTGTATCGGTGGTATGGAAGTAATAGCCCGGCGCGCTCAGGTCGATGCTGCGCAGCTTGGGCGAGTACAGCCGCACCTGCTCCACCCGGTGCACGCAATCGGCCGGCGCGCGGCCCAGCCAGGTTTGCTCGGTGGCTTCCTTGACCAGGATGCCGGTGGTGTGGAGCTTGTCGCCCGGATCGGTCTTGCGTTCCAGCACCAGCACGCGCAGGCCGGCGCGTGCCGCGGCCAGGGCGCAGGCGGCGCCGGCAAAGCTGGCGCCGGCGATGACGATGTCGTAGTCGAACGAGGGCATGGCAGTTCCCGGAGATGGAAGGGCTCCAGTCTGGCCAGCTGGGGTGAGGGCAATGTGTGGGGAGTGTGAAGCGGCGGGGCGCGGTGAATAGCCAAAAAAACGCCCCGCATACGCGGGGCCGTCAATTACCACGAAGATTGATACGCACGGCGGGCACCTGCCAATGCCGCAGCCGCCAACGAAGCATAGGCCGCCAATGTGACGGCGGCATGGCAGCGCAATGAAGGCCGCATGACATCACAGCCCGTAGCGCTTGATCTTGTCATAGAGCGTAGCCTTGCCAACCTGCAGCAAGTCCGCCGCCTGGCTGACCGCGCCACCGGTGCGCGCCAGGGCATCCGCAATCACGGCGCGCTCGAAGTGCTCCATCCGCTCGCGCAGCGGCGCGGCTTCATCGGGGGCCGCGGCCTGCGCGCCCGCCTGCCCGCCCTCCGGCACGCCCAGCACCATCCGGTCCGCGGCATTGCGCAGCTCGCGCACATTGCCCGGCCAGGGACGCTGGGCCAGGGCCTGGCGTTGCGCCTCGGACAGGATCGGCGCCGGCCGCTGGTAGCGCACCGCGGACACCAGCGAGAAATGCTCGAACAGCGGCACGATGTCCTCGCGCCGTTCGCGCAGCGGCGGCAGCGCGATGGTGACCACGTTCAGCCGGTAGTACAGGTCTTCGCGGAAGCTGCCCTGCGCCACCAGCGCATCCATGTCGCCCTTGGCCGCGGCGACGATGCGCACATCGATCTTCACCGAGGCATTTGACCCCAGCCGCTCCAGCGAGCCTTCCTGCAGCACCCGCAGCAGCTTGACCTGCAGCGCCAGCGGCATGCTCTCGATCTCGTCGAGGAACAGCGTGCCGCCCGAGGCGTGCTCGAGCTTGCCAATGCGGCGCTTGCCGGCACCGGTGAAGGCGCCGGCCTCGTGGCCGAACATCTCGCTCTCAAAGATGGCCTCGGGCACCGCGCCGCAGTTCAGCGCGATAAACGGGCCTTCGGCGCGGCCGGACAGCGCATGCAGGCTGCGCGCCACCAGTTCCTTGCCGGTGCCGGTCTCGCCGTTGATCATCACCGGCACGTCGGTGGGCGCGACATTGGCCACCAGCGCGCGCACCTGCCCGATCGCGGGCGAGCGGCCGATGATGCGCGTGCCCGCGGCGGGGCCGGCCAGTTCGCGGCGCAAGGCTTGATTTTCAAGCTCCAGCGCGCGCCGTTCCAGCGCGCGGCGCACGGTGTCGGTGAGGCGGTCGGCGCCGAAGGGCTTTTCGATAAAGTCGTAGGCGCCTTCGCGCATGGCCTGCACGGCCATGGTGATGTCGCCGTGGCCGGTCACCAGGATCACCGGCACGCCCGGCGCGGCGTTGCGGCAGTGCTGCAGCAGGTCCAGCCCGCTGGCGCCGGGCAGGCGCACGTCGGTCACCACCACGCCGGCAAAGGCGCCGTGCAGGTGCGGGATCGCGGCCTCGGCCGAGGGCAGCGCCAGCACCGCGAAGCCGGCCAGCTCCAGGCTCTGCGCGGTGGCCTGGCGCACCAGCGGCTCGTCTTCGACAAACAGGACACGCAGACCGTCTTGCATGGCAATACTCATTGAGAGGCGGAAACCGATGGCGCTGGATCGATGGCGGGGGCGCGCGCCAGCACCAGCGTGAACCGCGCGCCGCCGCCGGGCATGTTGGCCACGCTCAGCTGGCCGCCGAACTCGCGCACGATCGACGACGAGATCGCCAGCCCCAGCCCCAGGCCCTGCCCGGTTTCCTTGGTGGTGAAGAAGGGTTCGAACAGGCGCGGCAGCGCTTCCGGCGTGATGCCGGTGCCGTTGTCGCGCACGACGATGGTGACGGCGTGGTCCTCTGCCTGCACCTCGAGATCGATCTGCCCCTGCGCCGGCGCGGCCGCCGCGATCGCATCCAGCGCGTTGCCCAGCAGGTTCAGCAGCACTTGCTCCAGCTTCAGCTCATCGGCGCGCACGGCCAGCCCGGGCAGGGCGTCCAGGCCGGTGATGCTGACCGTGACCGCGCCCAGCCGCGGCGCCAGCAGCGCCAGCACGTGATCGACCGCGGCGCGCAGCGCCACCGGCCGGCGCACCGGGCGGGCCTTGCCGGCGAACAGCTTGAGTTGGCTGGTGATCTTGCCCATGCGCTCGGTCAGGTCAGCAATGGCGGTCAGGTTGCCTTCGGCCGCGGCCAGCTGGCCGCGCTCCAGCAGCACGCGGGTGTTGTCCGAGAACGTGCGCAGCGCCGCCAGCGGCTGGTTCAGCTCATGCGTGATGCCGGCTGCCATCTGCCCCAGCGCGGCCAGCTTGCTGGCCTGCACCAGTTCGTCCTGGGCCGCGCGCAGCTCGCTTTCAGCACGGGTACGCTCCGCCACTTCGTCTTCCAGCTTCTCATTGATCGCCATCAGGTCGGCGGTGCGGGCCTCGACGCGGCGCTCCAGCTGGTCGTAGGCTGCCTCCAGCAGCCGGCGGCTGTACTGCATGTCGCGCGCGCGCTGGCGGCGCTGGCGCCAGTTGACCAGCAGCAGGCAGATGCAGGCATAGGCCAGCGCTGCCGCCACGGTGGCGTTGCGCGCATTGGCCAGCACCGGCTCCAGCGGCGCCATCACCTGCATGGTCCAGCCAGCCGGGCCGACGGTGCGGTCCAGTTCCAGGTAGCGGTCGGCGCGCTCGGCGCCGTCCGGGGCAAAGGTGGTCTTGGCGGCGGGCGATTCGTCGCGCACGCGCACCAGCCGCGCGCCGTCGGCCAGCGTGGTGTCCGCCAGCCAGCGCGTGACCGGCGAGGTCAGCGGCTCCAGCGGCAGCGGCGTCACCGCGCGGCCGTGGTACTGGCGGGTCTTTTCCAGCTCGGCCTGCAGCGCCGGCGGCAGCGGGCGCAGGGTGCGGTACTGCCAGGCCGACACCGACGACAGGAAGATCACGCCATGGTCGTCGCTGACCATCAGTGGCTCGGCGCCGCCGCCGGCGCGCTGGAACCACTCCAGGTTGAGCTTGACCACGGTCACGCCGATGACCTTGCCGCCGGACTCGACCGGCTGCGCGAGGTAATAGCCGGGCTCCTCGCTGGTGATGCCGATGGCATAGAAGCGCCCCATCTTGCCGCCGGCGGCGGCCTGGAAGTAGGGGCGGAAGCGGTAGTCGGTGCCGACAAAGCTGCCGGGCTCGCCGTGGTTGCTGGCCGCCAGCGCAATGCCGTTGGCGGCGATCACATAGGTGGCCGAGGCATGCGCGCGGCGGTTGACCTCCGCCAGGTACTGGTTGGCGGCGGCCACGCGTTGCGGGTCGTTGGGGGAGTCCAGCAGCCCGCGCACGAAGGGGTGCAGCGAGACCAGCGCGGGCAGGAATTCGTAGCGGTCGAGGGTGCTTTCCAGCGTGGCGGCGTAGCGGTCGGCGCGCGTGGCCGTGCTTTGCTGCAGGCTGGCCAGGCCGCGCTGGACCGAGACCAGCCAGGTCAGCGCGCACAGCAGCAGCAGGCCCGCGGCCAGGGCGACCGCAAAGCCCCACCAGCGGCCGTTGCCGCTGTCCGGCGCATGGGCCGGATGCGCGGCAGACGGGGCGGCGGGGTCATGCACGGCGAGAAAGTCGTCGGAGTGTGGCATCGGCGCGCGCGAAGGCTGTCGCGCCGATGATACCCGCTGGCGGGCGGCCGGGGCAGCCGCCCGCGCGGCGTCAGACGTTCTGGCCGGCGTCGGCCAGTACTTCAGCATCGCGGCCGCCATGTTGCAGCACACGGTTGAGCTTCTTGCGGTCAAGCTCGCGCTCCCATGCCGAGACCACCACCGTGGCCACGCCGTTGCCGATGATGTTGGTCAGCGCACGGCACTCGCTCATGAAGCGGTCGATGCCAAGGATCAGCACCATGCCCGCCACCGGGATGGTCGGCACCACCGCCAGCGTCGCGGCCAGCGTGATGAAGCCCGAGCCGGTCACGCCGCTGGCGCCCTTGGAGGTGATCATCGCCACTGTCAGGATGGTCAGCTGCTGCATCAGCGTCAGCTCGATGCCGGTTGCCTGTGCAATGAAGATCACCGCCATCGTCATGTAGATGTTGGTGCCGTCCAGGTTGAACGAGTAGCCGGTGGGCACCACCAGGCCCACTACCGAGCGCGAGCAGCCGAGCTTTTCCAGCTTCTCCATCATGTGCGGCAGCGCCGCTTCCGACGAGCTGGTGCCCAGCACGATCAGCAGCTCTTCCTTGATGTACGAGATGAAGCGCAGGATGCTGAAGCCGGTCAGGCGCGCCACCGTGCCCAGCACGAACACCACGAATACGATGGCCGTGAAGTAGAAGGTGCCGATCAGCTTGAGCAGCGGCACCAGCGAGCCCAGGCCGTACTTGCCGATGGTGAAGGCCATCGCGCCAAAGGCGCCGATCGGGGCCACCTTGGTGATCACGTGGACGATATGGAAGAACACCTTGGAGACCTGCTCGATCAGCTGCACCACGATGCGCGCGCGCTCGCCGAGCACGGCCAGCGCGGAGCCGAAAAACAGCGATACCAGCAGGATCTGCAGGATGTCGCCGTTGGCGAAGGCGCTGAAGACCGTGTCCGGGATGATGTGCATCAGGAACTCGACCGTGCTCTGGCCGTGCGCCTTGGACACGTACTGGGCAATGGCCTTGGTGTCGAGCGTGGCCGGGTCGATGTTGAAGCCCACGCCCGGCTTGAGCAGGTGCGCGGCGCCCAGGCCGATCAGCAGCGCGAAGGTCGACACCACTTCAAAGTACAGCAGCGCCTTGCCGCCGACGCGGCCGACCTTCTTCATGTCGCTCATGCCGGCGATGCCGGTCACCACGGTGCAGAAGATGATCGGGCCGATGATCATCTTGATCAGCTTGATAAAGCCATCGCCCAGCGGCTTCATGGCCACGCCGGTGTCGGGCCAGTAGTGGCCAAGCAGGATACCGACGCAGATGGCGAGCAGGACCTGCACGTACAGGATCTTGTAGAAGGGTTTTCTCATGATGTCGTCCTCGGTGTTGACCGTACCCGGGCGGGGCCGCGCGGGCGCGCGCCGTCGCGGTTGCGGCGCGTTCAGGGACGGGAATTCGCAACCGCCGTGCCAGTCAAACCAGCATTGCTAACTGGTTGATTCACAAGGAAACGCCGGCCTGGCAGGGGTGCGCGGCCTCCGGGATTCCGGAAATCCGGACGGTGCGACTCCGGGGTTTCGGAATGCCGGATGCATCGCGGGTGCGCGAAGCGCCACCCACCGGGGGCCGGCGGCAACTTCCACGGCCGTGCCAGGGCGCCGCCATCGCGGCCATGCCGCCGCGACACCGTATAATTCCGAGCTTCCGTTCAATGCCGTCCGGGCCGTACCGCCGTCCGGGGCCGCCTTCTCACACCGCACGCATGAGCAGCTACTACCAGCACCACGTCTTCTTCTGCCTGAACCAGCGCGAGGCCGGCGAGAACTGCTGCGCCAACCACAACGCCCAGGCGATGCAGGAATACGCCAAGAAGCGTTGCAAGGAACTGGGCATCGCCGGCGGCGAAGGCCGGGTGCGCATCAACAAGGCAGGCTGCCTGAACCGTTGTGAACTCGGCCCGGTGCTGGTGGTCTACCCCGAGGCCATCTGGTACACCTTTGTCGATGAGCACGACATCGACGAAATCATCGACAGCCACCTGATGAAGGGCAAGCCTGTCGAACGGCTGATGGTGGACCGCTGAACGAACCGAAGCCGGCGCATGCCGGCTTGTTGTTTCCCTGTTTTGCCGCTTTGCTGTATTGCCCCGCCGCCCGCCAGCCGGACGGTTTTTTCATTTTTTGCCCGGGCTTCCCGCCGGGCGCTTGCTTCACCGCCATCCTGACCGCCATCATGAACGCGCATACCCAGGTACTTTCCATCGCCGGTCCCGCCGGTGCGATCGATCTCTCGGTAGACCTGCCGCAAGGTGAGCCGCGCGGCCTGGCGCTGGTGGCGCATCCGCATCCGCTGTTCGGCGGCACTAAGGACAACAAGGTCGCGCAGACGCTGGCGCGCAGCTTCGTGCAGCTGGGCTATGCCACGGTGCGCCCCAACTTCCGCGGCGTGGGCGGCAGCGCCGGCGAGCATGACAACGGCATCGCCGAGCAGGACGACCTGCTGGCCGTGGTGGCCTGGATGCGCCAGCAGACCGCGTGGTCGGCACAGGCGGCAACGCTGCCGCTGGCCATGGGCGGATTCTCGTTCGGCAGCTTCGTCACCACTCACGTGGCACGCCGCCTGGCCGAGGCCGGCACGCCCGCGCAGCGCCTGGTGCTGGTGGGCACCGCCGCCAGCCGCTGGCAGGTGGCCGAGGTCCCGGCCGACACCATCGTGATCCATGGCGAACAGGACGACACCGTGCCGCTGGCGAGCGTATTCGACTGGGCCCGCCCGCAGGAGCTGCCGGTGATCGTGATCCCCGGCGCCGACCATTTCTTTCACCGCAAGCTGCACCTGATCAAGCAGCTCGTCGTCAATGCGTGGGACCGGTAAGGCCGGCACGCCGCCATCCCGGACCATCCCGCGCCACCTTTTTACTGTCGGAAAACAGAAACATGCTGAATAGAGCCACGACACGCCTTTCGTCCGCTTTTGCACCCGCCGCCATCGTTGCTGCCGTCACGCTGGCCGCCGCGCCCGCCGCCGTCCTGGCACAGGGCGTGCCGATGCCGCAGGTCGCTGCCAAGTCGTGGATGCTGTATGACGTGACCAGCGGCCAGGCCCTGGCGTCGCAGAACGCCGACGCGCGCATCGAGCCGGCCTCGCTGACCAAGCTGATGACCGCCTACCTGGCGTTCGAGGCACTCAAGGAAAAGCGCCTGACGCTGGACCAGTCCGTGGTGCCGACGAACCTTGTGCTGAAGGTCAAAAGCGACGAGTCGCGCATGTTCATCGAGCCCAACAAGCCGGTTACCGTGCAGGACCTGCTGCTGGGCCTGATCGTGCAGTCGGGCAACGACGCCGCGCTGGCTTTGGCCGAGGCCGTGGGCGGCTCGGAAGAGGGCTTCGTCGCGATGATGAACCGCGAGGCCCAGCGCATGGGCCTGAAGAACACCCACTTCACCAACACCGACGGCATCCCCGACCCGAACCACTACACCACCGCGGTGGACCTGGCGACGCTGACCACGCGCCTGATCAAGGACTTCCCCGAGTACTACAGCATGTACTCGCAGAAGGAGTTCACCTATAACAAGATCAGGCAGCCCAACCGCAACCGCCTGCTCTACATCGACCCGACCGTGGACGGCGTCAAGACCGGCCACACCAAGTCCGCCGGCTATTGCCTGGTCTCGTCGGCCCAGCGCCCGCTGGCCAATGTGCCCAATGGGCAGCGCCGCCTGATCTCGGTCGTGATCGGCACCACCACCGAACAGGTGCGCACGCAGGAAAGCCTGAAGATCCTCAACTACGGCTTCCAGTTCTTCGACACGCTGCGCCTGTACGACAAGGGCCAGGTGCTGGCCACGCCGGACATCTACAAGGGCAAGAGCGGCACGGTCAAGATCGGGGTGCAGAACGAGACCTTCGTCACCGTGCCCAAGGGCACCGGCGGGCGCCTCAAGCCGGTGCTGGAGCGCCAGGAACTGCTGATCGCGCCGATCTCGGCGGGCCAGCAGGTGGGCATGGTCAAGCTGATGGACGGCACCAACAAGGTGGCGGAGTTCCCGGTGGTGGCGCTGGAAGAAGTGCCCGAGGCCGGCTTCTTCGGCCGCCTGTGGGACACCATCCGCCTGTGGTTCAAGCGCAAGTGACCTGAATGCGCGCAAGCCGGCGCGCCATGCAGCGCGCCGGTTTCGTGCCGGAGAATCCGACATGACTACCGACAACCAAGGCAGCGGCGGCAAGCCCGGCGATATCCCGCCGGAGCAGTCGCTGATCGAATACCCCAGCCATTTCCCGATCAAGGTAATGGGCTCGATGCAGGACGGCTTTGCCGAGGCCATCGTCGCGCTGGTGCAGGAGTTCGACCCGGACTTCCACGCCGGCAAGATGGAGATGCGTCCGTCGAGCAAGGGCAACTACCTGGGGCTGACCGTGACGGTGTGGGTGACCAGCCGCGAGCAGCTGGACGACTTGTACAGGGCGCTGACTGCGCATCCGATGGTGAAGGTGGTGCTGTAAGCGGTAACGCCGCAAGACTTTCTCTTCCGCTCTGTTTGCTCCCCTCTCCCGCGTGCGGGAGGGGAGCCGCCTTGACGCATTCTCGCCAGCCTCTGCTGCCGCGCGTCCGCTGTTTCCCCATACCAACATGAACACCATCACCCTGAAACCCGGCAAGGAAAAATCCCTGCTGCGCCGCCATCCGTGGATCTACGCCACCGGCATTGCCACGACCGAAGGGCGCTGCGAGCCGGGCGCGACCGTGATCGTGCGCGCCGCCGACGGCCGCTTCCTGGCCAAGGCAGCCTACAGTCCCGAGTCGCAGATCCGCGCGCGCGCGTGGACCTTCGACGAGAACGAGCCGGTCGACCACGCCCTGTTCAAGCGCCGCGTGGCCGCGGCCATTGCCTACCGGCGCCAATGGGTGAAGGACAGCGACGCGGTGCGGCTGATCTTCGGCGAATCCGACCGGCTGCCCGGCCTGATCGTCGACTACTACGGCAATGGTGAAAAGGGCCAGCTGGTATGCCAGTTCAATGCGGCCGGCGTGGAACACTGGAAGACCGCGATCGTGCAGGCGCTGGTCAAGGAGACCGGCTGCCCCAATGTCTATGAGCGTTCCGATGCCGCCGTGCGCCAGCGCGAAGGCCTGGAGCTGGTGACGGGCGTGCTGGCCGGCGCCGAGCCGGATCCGGCGCTGTCGGTCACCGAACATGGCGTGCGCTACTACGTCGACGTGCGCCATGGCCACAAGACCGGCTTCTATGTCGACCAGCGCGACAACCGCAAGCTGGTGGGCGACCTGGCCGCCGGGCGCGAGGTGCTGAACTGCTTCTGCTATACCGGCGGCTTCTCGCTGGCGGCGCTGCGCGGCGGCGCCACCTCGGTGACCTCGATCGATTCGTCGGGCGAGGCGCTGAAGATTGCCGCGGGCAATGTCACGCTCAACGGCTTTGAACCCGAGCGCGCCACCTGGCTCGATGCCGACGTGTTCAAGACCTTGCGTGAATTCCGCGCCGAGGGCCGCCAGTTCGACCTGATCGTGCTGGACCCGCCCAAGTTCGCCCCGTCGGCGCAGCATATCGACCGCGCCGCGCGTGCCTACAAGGAAATCAACCTGGTCGGCATGCAGCTGCTGCGCCCGGGCGGGCTGCTGTTCACCTACTCGTGCTCGGGCGCGATCAGCATGGAACTGTTCCAGAAGATCGTGGCGGGCGCGGTGACCGATGCGCGTGCGGATGCGCGCATCCTGCGCCGGCTGTCGGCGGGCACGGACCATCCGATGCTGGCGGCGTTCCCGGAAGGCGAGTACCTGAAGGGGTTGTTGCTGGAGAAAGTGGCCTGAGGAAGGTGACCAGGGGAAGGTGACCTGACTTAACGCCACATATTGCGCATCCGGCTGGCCAGGTCCACCGGCGCCAGCGCGGGCCTGGCCGGTGCCTCGCCCGGCATCGGCGGGGGCGGCCAGGCGCGGCTGTGGAAGTTGGGCATCACGCGGTTGGGCAAGAACCGCGTGCGCGACGCATACACATGCCGGTCGCCAAAGCCCACCTGCTGGTGCACATAGAACCGCTGCGGCACGATGACATCCAGGTGGTCCTTGGCCCGCGTCATCGCCACGTACATCAGCCGCCGTTCTTCCTCGATCTCCTCGGTCGTGCCGGTCGCCAGATCGCTCGGCATGCACCCGTCCACTGCGTTCAACACATACACTGCCTTCCATTCCTGCCCCTTGGCCGAGTGGATGGTCGACAGGATCAGGTAGTCCTCGTCGCGCGAGGGCACGCCGGACTCATCGCTCGAGGCACTGGGCGGGTCCAGCGTCAACTCGGTCAGGAAGCGCTCGCGCGCCCCATAGGTGGCGGCGATGCGCTCCAGCTGCTGCAGGTCGGCCTGGCGCGCGGCGGCGTCGTCGTGCAGGCGCTCCAGGTGCGGCGCGTACCAGGCCAGCACCTGCTCGAACTCGGACGGCCACGGCGAGGTGGGCGCCATCAGCGCGCGCGCCAGCGCCAGCAGGTCGGCCCAGGCGGGCGCTGCGGCCGGCGGCGGCTCGAATTCCTCCAGCGAGAACAAGGGCTCGGTGGCCAGGGCCATCGCATCGAGCACGCGCGCGGCGGTCTTGGGGCCGATGCCGGGCAGCAACTGTAGTGTGCGGAATCCCGCGATGCGGTCGCGCGGGTTTTCCAGCCAGCGCACCACGGCCAGCACATCCTTGACGTGCGTCGATTCCAGGAATTTCAGCCCGCCGAACTTCACGAACGGGATATTGCGCCGCGCCAGCTCGATCTCCACCTGCGCGCTGTGGTCGGTGGCGCGGAACAGCACCGCCTGCGCCATCAGCGCCAGGCCGGCTTCGCGCCGCGCCAGCACCTGCTCGACCACGTAGCGGGCCTGGTCGGCCTCATCGTTGACGACGATCACGCCGGGCTTTTCCGCCGAGGCACGATCGGACCACAAATCCTTCGTATAGCGCTCCGCAGCCAGCCCGATCACCGCGTTGGCGGCCTGCAGGATCGGCTGCGTCGAGCGGTAGTTCTGCGATAGCGTGACCTGCTGCGCCGCCGGCGTGAACTGCTGCGGGAAATCGAGGATATTGCGCACGGTGGCGCCGCGGAAGGCGTAGATCGACTGCGCGTCGTCGCCCACCACGGTCAGGCCGCGCCCGTCCGGCCGCATGGCCAGCAGGATCGACGCCTGCAGCGCATTGGTGTCCTGGTATTCATCGACCAGGATATGGTCGAAGCGCGCGCCCATGTCCTGCGCGATGGTGGGCTCGGCCATCGCCTGCGCCCAGTACAGCAGCAGGTCGTCGTAGTCCAGCACGTGCTGCTTCTGCTTGGCTTCGACATAGCCGGCGAACAGCGTGCGCAGCGCGTCGGCCCACATCGCGTAGCGCGGGAACTGCTGCCTGAGCACGTCTTCCAGCGGCGCCTGGGTGTTGACCACGCGCGAGTAGATTGCCAGGCAGGTTTCCTTCTTCGGGAAGCGGCTGGCGGTCTCCGACAGGCCCAGGTCGTGGCGCACCACGTGCATCAGGTCGGCGGCATCGCCGCGGTCGCTGATGGTGAAGGCGGGCGACAGGCCCAGCGTCTCGGCGTATTCGCGCAGCAGGCGCGCGCCGATGGCGTGGAAGGTGCCGGACCACTGCAGCGCCGCGCGCCCCGCGCCGGTCTGGGTGCCCAGTGCCTGGTCGACAATGCGCTCGACGCGCCGTCCCATCTCGGCCGCGGCGCGGCGCGAGAACGTCAGCAGCAGGATGCGGCGCGGATCGGCGCCGGCCAGCACCAGGTGCGCGACGCGGTGCGCCAGCGTATTGGTCTTGCCCGAGCCGGCGCCGGCGATGATCAGCAGCGGCGCGTCACTGCCATGCGCCACCGCGGCGCGCTGCTCCGGGTTGAGGCGGGACAGGTAGGCGGGGACGTCATCGGCTTCAGGGGCCGCGCGGTCGGCGGCGGGGGCTAGGTCCAAAGTCACAGGCAGGGCTCGGGGGAAGGCTCGGAAAACTCAGAAAAGGCTGGCGCCAACTGTATATCCATACAGGGGCGTCACGCAACCTGCTGCCCTGGCGATCGTGCATAAAAACAAAAAAAGGTGCTCGATGAGCACCTTTTCGCAGCGGTTGCCGCCGGGAGCGTTACGCGGACTTTGCCAGCGCGCCATCCAGCAGCTTGTGCAGCGCATCCCACTCGGGCTCGCCCACATAGCGCTTCAGGATGCGGCCGTCCTTGTCGACCACGAAGGTGGTCGGCGTCAGCTGCACATTGCCGAAGGCCTTGGCCGCGGCGCCGTCGGAATCCATGGCGACCTTGAACGGAAGGCCGCGCGTCCTGGCGTAGTTCATCACATACATGGGCGGGTCATAGTTCATCGCCACGGCGACGAATTCCAGCCCCTTGCCCTTGAACTGCTCATAGGTGCGGACCATGTCCGGCATTTCCTTGACGCAGGTGGCGCAGCTGGTGGCCCAGAAGTTGATCATGTAGACCTTGCCCTTGAGGTCGGCGGTACTGACCTTCTCACCCGACAGCAGCGTGAAGGTGGCCGCCGGGGCCGTATTGGCCGGCGACAGCGCGCGGTAGCCGAACCAGCCCAGCAGCGCGAGCACGACCACCGCCGCGACGATGGGCCAGGGCTTGCGGGAGGATTTGGTGGCAGGGGCAGCAGTGGTCATGGAATCCGGGTCAGGCAGGTTCAGTCAGCAATGGGACATTCTAATGCCGCGGGCGTTCGCGCGCTGCGCGGGGCCGGGCTGCGGCAATCTGCCGCAAGCGCCCCAATCCATTCAGCGCCGGGTGGCGATGGCGGCGCGTGCCTGGTCCAGCGCCTGTTCCAGGTAGGCGCCGTAGAAATCCGGCTGCATGCCGCGCAGCGGGCCGGCGGCGGCGCGGCCCTGGCGGTCCAGGAACAGCACCGTGGGCGCCACCCGCACCTGGTGCGCCCGGGCCCGCGCGCGCGCGGTGGTCAGGCTGCCGTCGGCATCGCGCAGCGGGGTGTCGGCGGTCATGTCGAGCTCGCGCACGGCAATCTCGCCGGCGGCGGCCTGCGGGCCCAGGTAGTTGCGGCGCACGGTATCGCAATAGCTGCAGCCCGGCATCGACACCAGTACCACCAGCGGCTCGCCGCGGCGCGCGGCCTCGGTGCCGTGGGCGCCCAGGTCGGTGGCCGGCGGCAGGTGGGCGGGGTTGGCGGCGGCTGCGGACATGCCGGTCGCGGCTGCCAGCAACGCGCTCGCGGCCACCCGGCGCAAGCTGGTGATGGCAAAGGCGTGGCGGGCGATGCGGGCGGCAGGCATGGTGGAAACCGGGGGCTGGTGGGTAGCGGGAGCGGCGCGGCAAGCACTGGCGCGCCGCTTTGGGGATAATACCGGTTTCCGCCCGCAGGCGATGGCGCCCGCCAGCGCCGCCCGCAGCCTGCGCGCGCCGTCCCCCCATGGATTCCCGATGCGTCTTGTGCCGCCCCCGCTGAGCTTTCCTGCCGCTGTCCGCCGGCCGCTGCGGTACTGTGCCGCCGTGCTGGCACTGGCCCTGTGCGCCTGTACGCCGCGCTTTGACTGGCGCACCATCCAGTCTGGCGAGGGCGCTTATGCCGCGCTCTATCCGGGCAAGCCCACCAGCGCCGCTCGCGACGTGACCATTGCCGGTCGCAAGCTGCCGATGACGATGGAAGCCGCGCGCATCGACGACACGCTGTTCGCCGTGGGCGTGGTGACGCTGCCCGCCGATGACGAAGCGCTGCGGCGCGAGGCGCTGGCGGCGATGCAGGCCGGCCTGCTGGCCAACCTTGGCACGCCGTCGGGCGAGCCGCGCGCGCGGCCCGTCACCGTGATGAGCGCCGACCGTCCGGGCCGCCCGATTGCCGGCGTGGAAGTGCAGGCGAGCGGGGTGTCGCCGCAGGACCAGTCGCCGCGCCGGCTGACGGCACGCCTGGTGGCCGTGGGTACGCGCGCATACCAGGCGGTGGTGCTGGAATCGGGCGATGCCGCGCGCGACGCGCGCCAGGCCGAGCAGGTGGAGCAGTTCCTGGGCGGCTTCCACCCGTTCTGACGCGCCGCGCCGCAGGAAAGATTGTTTGTGCCGTGGCTGCGGGATTGTGGCCCCGGCATGGTTGTCATCAAAGGAGAGTTGGGATGCGTTGGGAAGTGTGGTTGGCTTATTTCGCCGCGTGCTGGGTGATCGCCGTGTCGCCCGGGTCGGGCGCGGTGCTGTCGATGAGCCATGGGCTCTCGTACGGGCTGCGCAGGACCACCACCACCATCTTCGGCCTGCAGGCCGGGCTGGTGATCGTGCTGCTGGTGGCGGGCGGCGGCCTGGGCGCGCTGCTGCTGGCCTCGGAGCAGGCCTTCATGGTGGTCAAGACGATTGGCGCGCTGTACCTGATCTACCTCGGCGTGCAGCAATGGCGCGCGAAGGTGGAGGGCGGCGCAAACCAGAGTGGCAGCGCCGCCCCCGCGCGCGTGGCGGTGATGAGCCGGCGCCGGCGCTTTGGCACCGGCCTGCTGACCAATGTGACCAACCCCAAGGGCATCATCTTCATGGTCGCGGTGCTGCCGCAGTTCATCGATCCCAACCGGCCGCTGGCGCTGCAGCTGGCGATCCTGGCGGCCACCATGTGCTGCGTGGACCTGGTGGTGATGCATGGCTACGCGCTGCTGGCTTCGCGCATGCAGGGGCTGTTCCGCAATGCGCGCGCGGTGCGCTGGCAGAACCGCTTCTTTGGCAGCGTGCTGATGGCGGTGGGCGCGGCGCTGTTCTTCGTGCGCCGGCAACACGCCTGAGCAGGGGCTGCATCAATACTGGCGCGCACCGGCCGGGTTTGCTTCAATGAGGAGGAAACCCGGCCACGGAGACCCCGCATGCCCGCCTTGCCGAACCCCCACGCCGGTGCGCGCAAGCAGCCGCGCCATACCGTACCCCCGGTCGAAGAGCCCGGGCCGCCGGGCGTCCCTCCGGACTTGCCGTTGCCGCCAGAGGAAGACCCGACCCCAGCCCCGGTCGAGCCGCCTGTGGCCGGCCGCTACTGCTTGAGCTCGTAGAAATCGTTCAGGCAGTAGGCGTCAGTCAGTTCGACCGGCTTGTCGCCATGGGTATAGCCGGTGCGCAGGATATGCAGCAGCGGTTCCCCCGGCGCGATATTCAGGCGCGTGGCCAGTTCCTCGCTGGCGACGATCGCGCGCAGCTTCTCGGTCACGCGCAGCACTGGCTGGCCGATCCGCTCCAGGTAGGCATAGAGTGATTCGCCGATGGCGCTGGCGTCCGGCAGTACCGCCAGCGCCAGCGTGGTCACGTCCATCCAGAAGGTCTGGCCGTCGGCCTTGCGCAGCCGGGTCAGCCTGACGATCTCTTCACCCGTCCGCAGGGCCAGCGCCTCGGCCTCCGGCGCCGTGGCCTGGCGGCGCTCGAACGCCACCAGTTCGCTCGCCGGCGTCATGCCGCGCCGGCGCGCCAGCTCGCTGAAGTTATCCAGCCGTGCCGCCCTGGGCTCCGGGCGTGGCGCGATAAAGGTGCCCGCGCCGCGGCTGCGCGTGATCGCGCCTTCCTCGGCCAGCACCTGCAGCGCGCGCCGCGCGGTCACGCGCGAGATCCCCAGCGATTCCACCAGCGTGCGCTCGGAAGGCAGCGCGTCGCCCACGCGCCACTGCCCGCCCTGGATCGCCGCGCCCAGCCTGCGCGCGACCTGCAGGTAGATCGGCGTGGCATCCGTTTCGTCTGGCCGCAGCGCCAGCAGACGTTCATCCATCTTGCATCCTCGGGTAGTACCAGGTTTGTAAATTGGATGATACCACTTTAGGACAACTTCGGCGAATGACCCGACTTTACTACCATCGCGGCGCTGCGGGTGACAGCGTGTATGCGGTCTGGTATTGGAAAGGTTCTGCGCCATGGCTGCCGCCAGCAGCAGGGCCATGGCACGGAAATTTCTGCATGTTTCTGCGCGCTCGCGGCATTCGCCGAGGCTTCCTGTCGACAATTCTTAGCGTCTTGATTCATCGCAACATCAATACCAGTTGAATACAAATAACTACTAATGGTTTCTACTGGTATTTTTATTGTCTGATGCGGTCTATCTTTCCGCGGACCACTGCGACACGTCGCCGACAGCGCCGGATACCAATTTGCGGGACACGATATGGCTGACACTGCTGAAACCCTGATGCTGCGGGCTCCGATAAGCGGAGTGCTGCTCCCCCTGGCCACGGTGCCCGACCCGGTCTTTGCCGCCGGCACCTTCGGCGACGGGGTGGCGATCGACCCCTTGTCCGGCACGCTGGTGGCGCCGTGTGACGGCACCGTGATCCACCTGGCCGCCACCGGCCACGCCCTCACGCTGGAGGCGCCTTGCGGCGCGCAGGTGTTGCTGCACGTCGGCATCGATACCGTGGCGCTGCGCGGCGAGGGGTTTGCGCCGTGCGTGGCGACGGGTGAGCGCGTGCGGCAAGGCGACGTGCTGGTGCGCTTCGATGTCGACGGGGTTGCGCGTCAGGCGCTGAGCCTGGTGACGGTAATGGCGCTGGCCAACGGCGACGCCTTCGCGGTTGCCGGCAAGCCCGTGGCGGTGCGGGCGGAGGCCGGCCGCAGCGTGGTGCTGCAGGTGCGGGCCGCCGGTGCGCAGGCGTTGCCGCGCCACGCATCGGGCGAGGCCGGCCTCCGCCCGCACCGCCGCACGGTCACGCTGGCGTGCCCGGGCGGGCTGCATGCACGGCCCGCGGCGCGGGCGCGTGCGGCAATGCGCGGGCTGGATGCCAGCGTGATGCTGCATTACGGCGGCCGGCAGGCGAGTCTGTCCAGTCTGGTCGCGCTGCTGAGCCTGGCCGCGGGCGAAGGCGCCATGGTCGAACTGGTGGCAAGCGGCGCCGATGCAGAGGCCGCGCTGGCCGCGGTGGCGCGTGAACTGCAGCGCGCCGGCGCAGGCGAGGACGCGCCGCCGGTGCACGCCGGCACGATCCCGCTTTCGTCGGCCAGCCTGGTCCCGGGCGCCATTGCCGGCGTGGCGGCCGCGCCCGGCATTGCCGTCGGCACGCTGCATTGGTGGCGCGACACGGCCCCCGAGCCGGCCGAAGCAGGCCAGGGCAACGCCACCGAGCGTGCCGCGCTGCGTGCGGCGCTGGCTGGCGCCGACGCCCAGCTCACGCACGAGAGCCAAGCCGCCGCCGCGCGCGGTGCCGCTGCCGAGGCCGGCATCTTCGCCATGCATCGCGCGCTGCTGGAAGACCCGGCGCTGCTGGCCGCGGCTGAGGCCTATATCGACGCCGGCAAGAGCGCGGGCTTTGCCTGGCGCGAGGCCACCCGCGCCGAGGCTGCCTTGCTGTCGCGCATGCCGGATCCGCGCATGGCCGAGCGTGCCGCCGATTTGCTCGACGTGGACAAGCGCGTGCGGCGCGTGCTCGCCCCCGCGCCCGCGGACACTGCCGCCGGGCGCCTGCCGGCCGCAGACGGCACTCCGGTGGTGCTGGCCGCGGAAGAATTCACGCCCTCGGACCTGGCCGGCCTGCATCTCTGCCCGGCGCAGGTCGCGGCACTGGTGATGGTGCGCGGTGGCCCGACCTCGCACGCGGCCATCATCGCGCGCCAGCTCGGCATGCCGTGCCTGGTGGCACTGGGCGGTGCGCTGGCGCGCCTGGCCGACGGCACGCCCGTGATTGCCGACGGCGACCGCGCCTGCCTGCTCGCCAGCCCCGATGCCCACGCGCTGGCCGCCGCGGCCAGCGCCATGCGCCAGCGCGCCTGGCAACGCGACACCGACCTGCGCGATGCGCACGCCGCGGCCAGCACGCGCGACGGCGTGCGCATCGAGGTGGCCGCCAACGTCGGCAGCGTGGCGGATGCCGCCAATGCGCTGCCACACGGCGCCGACTCGGTCGGGCTGGTGCGCACCGAACTGCTGTGCCTGCACGAGGCCGCCGCGCCCACGCCCGCCGGTCATCGCGCCAGTTGCCAGGCCATCGTTGACGCGCTGCCGGGACGCAGCGTGATCGTGCGCACGCTCGATATCGGCGGCGACAAGGACGCGGCCTGGCTGCAGCTGCCGCCGGAAGCCAACCCGGCGCTGGGGCTGCGCGGCGTGCGCCTGGCGCAGGTGCGCCCACAGTTGTTCGACGACCAGTTGCGCGGGCTGCTGGCGGTGCGCGCCGCTGCGCCGCTGCGCATCCTGCTGCCGATGGTCACCGAGGTGGACGAACTGCTGGTCTGGCGCGAGCGCATCCGCGCGCTGGCGCGCGAGGCGGGTGCCGAGGCCGTGCCCGAGGTCGGCGTGATGATCGAAGTCCCGTCCGCTGCGCTGCTGGCCGACCAGCTGGCCGAGCACGCCGATTTCTTCTCGATCGGCACCAACGACCTGACCCAGTACACGCTGGCCATGGACCGCTGCCAGCCGGAGCTGGCGGCGCGCATGGACGGTCTGCATCCCGCCGTGCTGCGCATGATCGCCGCCACCACCGAGGGCGCCGCGCGCCATGGCCGCTGGGTCGGCGTGTGCGGCGCGCTGGCGGGCGATCCGCTGGCGGTGCCGGTGCTGATCGGGCTGGGCGTGACCGAGCTGTCGGTCGATGCCGCGCTGGTACCGGGCATCAAGTCGCGTGTGCGCGCGCTGTCCCACGCCGACTGCTGCCAGCGCGCCGGCGCGCTGCTGCGGCTGCCCTCGGCGGGCGCGGTGCGTGCCGCGTGCCGCGAATACTGGCCGGCCCAGGCGCCGGCTCCCCGGAACGACGGCGCGCTTGCGCGCCCTTATGGAGAATGCCAATGAAGATCGACCTGTTGCCCGGGCTGCAGCGCCTTGGCGCCACGCTGATGCTGCCGATCGCGGTGCTGCCGGTTGCCGGCCTGCTGCTGCGCCTGGGCCAGCCCGATGTCTTCGATATCCGCCCGATGGCCGAGGCCGGCAATGCGGTCTTTGCCAACCTTGCGCTGCTGTTCGCGATCGGCGTGGCGGTGGGCTCGGCGCGCGACAACCACGGCGCCGCCGCGCTGGCCGGCACTATCGGCTACCTGGTGCTGACCACGGTGATGAAGGCCATCGACAGCTCGCTCGACATGGGCGTGCTGGCCGGCATCGTGTGCGGCCTGCTGGCCGGCAACCTCTACAACCGCTACCGCGGCGTGACCCTGCCGCCCTACCTGGCATTCTTTGCCGGCAAGCGTTTCGTGCCCATCGTCACGGCGCTGTGCTGCCTGCTGCTAGGGCTGGTGCTGGCCTATGCGTGGGCGCCGGTGCAGGCCGGCATCAATGCCGCCGGCGCGTGGCTGACCACGGCCGGCGCGGCCGGGGCCTTCGTGTTCGGGCTGCTCAACCGGCTGCTGCTGGTGACCGGGCTGCATCACCTGATCAACACGCTGGCCTGGTTCGTGTTCGGCAACTATGTGGATCCGGCCACCGGCGCCGCCGTTACGGGCGACCTGCACCGCTACTTTGCCGGCGATCCCGGCGCCGGCGTGTTCATGGCCGGCTTCTTCCCGGTGATGATGTTCGGCCTGCCGGCGGCGTGCCTGGCGATGTACCAGGAGACGCCGCCCGCGCGCCGCGCACTGGTGGCCGGCATGCTGTTCTCGATGGCGCTGACCTCATTCCTGACCGGGATTACCGAGCCGATCGAGTTCAGCTTCATGTTCCTGGCCCCGGTGCTGTATGGCCTGCACGCGGTGATGACGGGCCTGTCGATGGCGTTGTGCCAGATCCTGGATATCCGGCTGGGCTTCACCTTCTCGGCCGGTGCGATTGACTACGTGCTCGGCTATGGGCTGTCCAGCCATGGCTGGCTGGCGTTGCCGCTGGGGCTCGCCTACGGGCTGGCCTACTACGCCGTGTTCCGCCTGTTTATCCGCCGCTTCAACCTGCTGACCCCGGGCCGCGATGAGGCCATGACCGAGCCCGCCGCGGCCGGCGTGGCGCAGCCGGTCGCCGCAGGCGGCTTGGGCCAGCGTTATGTCGAGGCGCTGGGCGGCAGCGCCAACCTGGTGGTGGTCGACGCCTGCACCACGCGGCTGCGCCTGAACGTGGCCGACGTCGGTGCCGTGTCCGAGCCGAAGCTCAAGGCGCTGGGCGTGCGCGGCGTGCTCAAGCGCCCGCCCAATGTGGTGCAGGTGGTGATCGGGCCGCAGGCCGAGCAGGTTGCAGGCGAGATCCGCGCAGCACTGCAGCAGCCCGAGGCATTAAGCGCTGACGAAGCCACCGCTACCGCTGTCGCCGAGGCCGCAACGGTGCCAGCGCCCTTCGACCCGGACTGGTGGATCGACACGCTAGGTGGCGCCGGCAATCTGGCGGCCGTCGACGTGGTGGCGCTGACAAGGCTGCGCGTGGTGGTGCGCGAGCGCGCCTGCGTGCGCGACGAGCGCCTCGCGGGCGGCCCGGGCAACCAGTTGATGTGGACCGGGCCGGACACCGCGCATATCGCCTTCGGCCATCCGGCCGATGGGCACGCCGCTGCGCTGGCCCGTGCGCTGAAAGCCGGCGCGCCCGCCTGACGCCCCCGCCGCCGCGGCCTGCTGCGGTTTGCAGCGGCCGCGGTCGATCCGTGCCATCGGCGCCCGCTTGCGGCCGCGCGTGGTGGCAATCGCCATACCATCCTGGAGTTCCCGACCGTGAAACGCATTGCACTGACGGCGCTGCTTGCAGCGTCGGCTGGCGGCGCTTGCGCGCAATCCGCCGGCGCCACCGGCATTACCTTCTACGGCCGCGCGGTGGCCGGCCTCGACTACGTCAACGGCATCGCCCGGCCTGGCGGCGACGCCGATACCTTGCGCTTCGGCAGCAACCAGTACGGCGTCAGCTTCTGGGGCATGCGCGGCGCCGAAGACCTGGGCGGCGGCCTGCGCGCGCTGTTCAACCTGGAGGGCATGATCACCTCCGGCACCGGGCGCGCCGAGCCGCTGTTCAACCGCCGCGCGCAGGTGGGCCTGGCCGGCGACGGCTGGGGCGCGCTGCTGCTTGGCCGCGCCATGAGCCTCACCGACGACGAGAGCGGCACGCTCGACCCGATGGGCCTGCAGGCCAGTTCGGTGGCCACGCTGGTCTATGGCCGCAACTGGGGCTCGCGCCCGAATGCCGTGACCTGGAACTCCCCCGCCTGGGGTGGGTTCAGCCTGCGCGCGCAGGCTGGCCACGACGGCGTTCCGGGCAACTTCAACGGTGGCAGGCAGCTGAGCGCCGCCATCAAGTACGCGCAGGGCAACCTGGCCGTGACCGGCCTTTACGAAGAACTGCGCGATGCGCGCGGCCGCATGGACGACCTCTATGCCAGCTCGCGCCAGTACACGCTGGGCGGCAGCTATGCGCTGCGCGACCTGCGCCTGTTTGCCGGCTACAACCTGACGGCGTCGTCGGGCGCCACGGTGGCCACGGCGGCCAACCCCTACGCCGCCACGCGCAGCCAGATGGCGTGGGTTGGCGCCAACTACCGCGTGCTGCCGGCGCTGACGCTGCTGTCAGGCATCTACTACGCCAACCTGAACAACCACGCCGGCCATGGCACGCTTGTCACACTGGGCGCAAAGTATGACTTGTCGCGGCGCACGTCGCTGTACGGCACCGTGGCGTCGGTGTTCAACTCAGGCAAGGCGACCTTCTCGGTCGAGGCCTCACCGGACACCATGCCGCGGCCGGGCGCGAACCAGCAGGGCGCTTATGCCGGCATCATCCACCTGTTCTGAGGAATGCGCCCGTGATGTGGAGAGTACTGCCATGAAAGGCAACATCCTGACCCCGACCGGCTGGCTGCTTGGCGAAATCCATGCTGGCCCGGACGGGCGCATCGCGCGCATCGAGGGCGTGCCGGCCACGCCGGCGGACAACGACGCCCCCTATGTGCTGCCGGGCTTTGTCGACCTGCTCAATCACGGCGGCGGCGGCAAGGACTTCATGGACGGGGAGGCCGCGGTGCCGGTGATCCTGCGCGCGCATGTGCGCTTCGGCACCACCAGCCTGCTGGGCAGCACCATGACCGCGCCGCACGAGGTGCTGCTGACGGCACTGAAAGCACTGGACCGCGCCTGCGCGAGGCGCCCGGCGGGCGGCGCGCGCATGCTCGGCGTGCATCTGGAGGGGCCATACATCAACCCCGGCAAGCTGGGCGCGCAGCCCGAGTCTTCGGCCATTGCCACGCAGCGGGAAATGGCGCAGTACCTCGATGCGGCGCCGTTGAAGGTCGTGACGCTGGCGCCGGAGTTGCCCGGGCACCTGGACATCATCCGCATGCTGGCCGCGCGCGGCGTGCGCGTGCAGCTGGGCCACACGCTGGGCAGCTATGAAGACGCAGTGGCCGCGCTCGAGGCCGGCGCCAGCGGCTTCACGCACCTGTTCAACGCAATGACGCCGCTGCAGCACCGCGCCCCGGGCGTGGTCGGCGCGGCGCTGGCGCACGCCGAGTTCGCCGAACTGATCCCCGACCTGCTGCATGTGCATCCGGGCGCAATCCGCGCCGCGCTGCGCGCGATCCCGCGCCTGTACGCCGTTACCGACGCCACCGCCGCGGCGGGCATGCCCGACGGCGTCTACCACCTGGGCAGCCAGACCGTCTACAAGGCCGGCGGCAGCGTGCGGCTGGCCAACGGCACGCTGTCGGGCAGCGTGCTGACCATGGACCAGGCGCTGCGCAATTTCGTCGCGATCGGGCTGGACCTGGCCGAAGCCTCGCGGCGCGTCTCGCTGTATCCGGCGCAGTACCTGGGCCTGGCCGACCGCGGCTCGCTGGCGCCCGGCTGCTGGGCCGACGTGGCCGTGCTGGACCGCGCGCTGGCCATCCGTGCCGTCTATGTCGAAGGGGAGCGTTGTGTCGAGAATGCTTGAAGAGGCGTTGAGCGCGCCGGCCGTGGTGGCCGCGCAGCTGGACCACGGCGCGCACGTCGCCGCGCTGGCGGCGGCGCTGGCCGCGCAGCCGTGGCCCGCGGTGCTGACCGTGGCGCGCGGCAGCTCAGACCATGCCGCCAGCTACTTCGCCGCGCTGGTGACGCGCCGGCTGGGCGTGCCGGTGGCGTCGCTGCCGATGTCGACGGTGACGCTGCATGGCAGCGCGCTGCGCGTGGATGGGCAGCTGGCGGTGGCGTTCTCGCAGTCGGGCCGCAGCCCCGACCTGGTCGAGACCATGCAGGCGCTGCGCACCGGCGGCGCCGCCACGGTGGCGCTGGTCAATGCCCCGGACTCGCCGCTGGCGCAGGCGTGCGCGCATGCATTGCCGTTGCGAGCCGGGCCCGAGCACAGCGTGGCCGCCACCAAGAGCTATATCGCCATGTTGTCGATATCGGCGCTGCTGGTGGGCCATCTCGAAGCCGCGCGCAGCGGCGAGCGCGAGTTGGTCGCGGCCTGCGAGGGCCTGCCGGCCGCGCTGGACGAGGCCGCCGCGCAGGACTGGTCGGCGCTGGTGCCCGCGCTGCGCGACGCCGAGCGCATGATCGTGCTGGGCCGCGGCGCGGGCCTGGCGATCGCACAGGAAGCGGCGCTCAAGCTGAAGGAAACCTCCGGCATCCAGGCCGAGGCATTCTCCGGCGCCGAAGTGCGGCATGGCCCGATGGAAATCATCGGCGACGGCTACCCGCTGCTGGTGTTCGCGCCGCGCGGGCCGGAACAGGCCGGGCTGCTGGCGCTGGCCGCCGAGATGCGCGCCCGCGGCGCGCGCGTGCTGCTGGCTGCGCCTGCTGGCACGAATGATGCGGAGTTTCCGGGGGAATTCCGCGCGGAGTTGCCGCTTGCGCCGGCCGGTCATCCGCTGCTCGATCCGATCTGCGCCATCCAGAGCTTCTATGTCGCGGCGCAGGCGCTCGCCCTGGCGCGCGGGCGCAATCCCGACCAGCCGCAATACCTGCGCAAGGTGACCGAGACCCGCTGATCTGGCCCAGATTGCTCCAATACCGGCTCACGCCGCCCCATGCCGCTCCCGGCAAGCAAGGAGTTCGTCATGCAAACCACCCGAACCGCCTCTTCCTTCGGCACTGCCGACGCGCGCCCGCTTGACCTCGTCATCTTCGGCGGCGCCGGCGACCTGTCGGCGCGCAAGCTGCTGCCATCGCTCTATATGTGCCACCGCGACGGCAACCTCCCCGACGGCACCCGCATCATCGGCGTGGGCCGGCACCGCTGGGACCGCGAGGCCTTTGTCAATTTTGCCGATGAAAGCGCACAACCGTTTATCGATGCGCGCTATCTCGAGCCGGCCAAATGGCAGAGCTTCCTGCAGCGGCTGGACTTCGTGCATCTGGACGCCGCGCAGCCCGGCGACTATCCGGCGCTGGCGGCGCAATTGCGCACCGCGGCGCAGCGCGTCTACTACATGGCGATGCCGCCTGGCTTGTTCGCAGCCACCTGCGACAATCTTGCCAGCCATGGCCTGATTGCCGACGACACCCGGCTGGTGCTGGAAAAACCGCTGGGCGTGGATCTGGCCTCGGCCATCGGCATCGGCGAGGTGGTCAGCCGCTACTTCAGCGAGGACCGCACCTACCGGATCGACCATTACCTGGGCAAGGAAACGGTGCAGAACCTGATGGCGCTGCGCTTCGGCAATTCGATCTTCGAGCCGCTGTGGCGCACGCCGTTCGTGCGCAGCGTGCAGATCACCGTGGCCGAGACCGTGGGCGTGGGCACGCGCGGCGGCTTCTACGACGAGGCCGGCGCCATGCGCGACATGGTGCAGAACCACCTGCTGCAGCTGGTCAGCATCCTGGCGATGGAGCCGCCCGCATCGATGAACTCAGACGCGGTACGCGATGAAAAGCTCAAGGTGCTGCGCTCGCTGCGGCCGATGTCGCCCGAGGACGTGCGCCGCAACACCGTGCGCGGCCAGTACACCGCCGGCGCCATCGCCGGCGAACTGGTGCGCGGCTACCTGCAGGAAGATGGCATTCCGCCCGAAAGCCGCACCGAAACCTTCGTGGCGATGCGCGCCGAGCTGGGCACGTGGCGCTGGAACAAGGTGCCGTTCTACCTGCGCACCGGCAAGCGCATGCAGGAGCGGGTGACCGAGGTAGTGATCAACTTCGCCGAGGTGCCGCATTCGATCTTCGACGCCGGCAGCACGCTGCAGCCCAATCGCATGGTGATCCGGCTGCAGCCGGAAGAGTCGGTGCGCCTCACGCTGATGGTCAAGCAGCCGGGCGAGGGCATGAAGCTCAAGCCGCTGAGCCTGGCGCTGAACCTCGACTCGGCCTTCACGACGCGCCGCGCCGAAGCCTACGAGCGCTTGCTGCTCGACGTGATCCGCGGACGGCTGGCGCTGTTCGTGCGGCGCGACGAACTGCAGGCCGCATGGACCTGGGTAGACCCGATCCTGGAAGCCTGGCGCCACCAGGACGAGGGGCCGCGGCCCTACACGGCCGGCACCTGGGGCCCGGCGGCATCGTCCGCGTTCATGGCGCGCGAAGGCGTGCAGTGGTCGGAGGAGGCGTGACGCCGCTGGCCGAACGTCCCGCGCCCCGCCTGGCGCGCAACCTGCGGCCTACCTGCAGCAGCAGGACATGGAGTCGTGCGGCAAGCGCGTGGACGCTGGCATCGCTGTTCGGTTAAAGCCAGTCATTCACCCGCCCGCCATCCGCAACGCCCGCCGATACTGGATTGCCTCGCCCACATGGGCCGAGGTCAAGACCTCGGCGCCTTCCAGGTCCGCAATGGTGCGGGCCACCTTCAGCACCCGGAAGTACGACCGCGCCGACCACGCCAGCCGTGCCATGGCGCCGCGCAGCAGTGCCTGCGCCTGCGGTTCCATCGCGCAGTGCAGCTCGATCTCCTGTCCGCTCAGTTCACTGTTGGGCTTGCCCTGCCGGGCCAGCTGGCGCTCGCGCGCGGCCAGCACGCGGGTGCGCACCACGGCGCTGGGTTCGCCGGGCGCGCCATCGAGCATTTCGCCCTGGTCCTGCGCGGGAACTTCGATCTGCAGGTCGATGCGATCAAGCATTGGCCCCGAGATGCGCGACTGGTAGCGCCGCACCTGGTCGGGCGTGCAGCGGCAGGGGCGGTCAGGATGCCCGAGGTAGCCGCACGGGCACGGGTTCATCGCGGCCACGAACTGGAAGCAGGCGGGGAAGTCGGCGTGCCCGGCGGCGCGGGCGATGGTGATGCGGCCGGATTCCAGCGGCTCGCGCAGGACCTCCAGCACCTTGCGGTCGAACTCCGGCAGTTCGTCCAGGAACAGCACGCCATGGTGCGCCAGCGAGATCTCGCCCGGGCGCGGGTTGCCGCCGCCGCCCACCATGGCCGGCCCGGACGCGGTGTGGTGCGGCGAGCGGCAGGGGCGCTGGCCCCACAGCTCGGTGCGAAAGCCGCCCGGTGTCAGGCTCATGACCGCGGCGGATTCCAGCGCTTCCTGCAGCGACATCGGCGGCAGCAGCCCGGGCAGGCGCTGCGCCAGCATCGACTTGCCGGTGCCGGGCGGACCCACCAGCAGCGCGGAGTGCTGGCCGGCGGCGGCCACCTCCATGGCCCGGCGCGCCTGGGCCTGGCCGCGTACCTCGCGCAGGTCGGGGCCGCGGTCTGTGGCGGCAGGCAGCAAGGCGGGGGCGGCGCGGTGCAGCCGCGCGTCGGGCAGGGAGCCGAGGTGGCCGCACGCCTGGCGCAGCGTGGCGGCGGCGTGCACCGCCAGGTCTTCGATCAGCGCGGCTTCGGCGCCATTGCCCTCGGCCACCAGGAAGGCGCGTGGCGCCTCGCCGGCGGCCGCGCGCGCGGCGTTGTCGCGCGCCAGGCCCATCGCCATGGCCAGCGCGCCGCGCACGGGGCGCAGTTCGCCGGACAGGGACAGCTCGGCGGCGAACTCATGCGCATCCAGCGCCTCGGACGGGATCTGGCCGCTGGCGGCCAGGATGCCCAGCGCAATGGCCAGGTCGAAGCGGCCGGATTCCTTGGGCAGGTCGGCGGGGGCCAGGTTGACGGTGATGCGGCGGTTGGGAAACTCGTAGCCGCTGTTGAGGATGGCGGCGCGCACGCGCTCGCGGCTCTCGCGCACGCCGGTGTCGGCCAGGCCGACGATGGTGAATACCGGCAGGCCGTTGGCAAGGTGGGTCTCGACCCGCACCGGCGGGGCGGCGATGCCGGTCAGTGCCCGGCTGCGAAGGACGGCAAGGCTCATGTCATCGATCTGTTAACGAAAAAGGCCGCCAGGATTGGCGGCCTTCAGACAGGCTGGCGGGATCGGGCAGGACCGGCGTGCTCACGCGCCCCCGGTCGAGTCCACCGAGCCGGCGCCGGGCGGGATGCCGGCGCGGCGCTCAAGCTCCGCCACGCGGCCCTCCAGTTCCTCCAGGCGGGCGCGGGTGCGGGCCAGTACCTGCGACTGGACGTCGAATTCCTCGCGCGTGACCAGGTCGAGCCTGGCAAAGCCCTGGGTCATCATGCTGCGCACGTTTTTTTCGATGTCCCTTGCCGGCGAGTTGCGCAGCGCCTCGCTGACCTTGTTCTGCAGGTCGTTGAAGAGATCGGTCGGTTTCATGGTTTCTCCTTTGCGCACCTAACTGGTGCCAATCCGGGTGGGCATTTGGCGTATAGCGCGCTTTCGCACAGGTTTTGGGCGCCCCGATTGCGGGCACACCACCTGGTTGTCGCTGTACATGGCCCACCGTCACGACTCAATTATCGCCCGTGAAGCACGCGGGCGAAAGCGCCTGCGTGCCGTCGGTCACACCTTTTAACCTGATCTGGCTATGCCACCCGGCAGATTCAAGGGCGGCCTGGATCACGGACAAGGGCGCGGCTGCCCAGCGCGTCGTTGTTTTTCCAAGGGCTGGCATGGCAGTTGCAGTAGTGGTCCCGACTGCCTCACCGAAATCCAAACAAACCAAATCCGAGCCATGAGGAAAAAGGAGAAAAATCTATGAAGAAGTTGGCCCTAGCAGTCAGCGCGGTTGTCCTGTCCAGCGCCGCCGCCACGGCCCTCGCGCAAAGCACCGACGCGACGGCCCCGGCGCCCGCTGCCGCCGCTGCCGAGCCGGCATCGCCGCATACGTTCACGGCCAATGTGTCGCTGGTCTCGGACTACCGCTATCGCGGCATCAGCCAGACCAACCTGCGCCCGGCTATCCAGGGTGGCTTTGACTACGCCCACGAAAGCGGCTTCTACGTGGGCAACTGGAACTCCAGCATCAGCTGGCTCGAGGATGCCAACCCGGCGGTNTCGGCCCCGGTCGAGATGGATTTCTACGGCGGCTTCAAGAACACCTTCAAGGTCGCCGGCACCGAATTCAACTATGACCTGGGCGTGCTCCAGTACTACTACCCGGGCGGCTACAACAACCCGCGCCCTTACACCACGGAACTGTACGCCGGCATCGGCTGGGGCCCGGTCATG
>NZ_KB903151.1:0-265670 GCF_000379565.1 Cupriavidus sp. UYPR2.512
GCAGTCGACGCGATTGGAAAGCCGCCAGCGGCTATCACCGGCGCTCGCTGGCCGAGACCCTGATGTACCGCCTCAAGACGC
Source organism: Cupriavidus sp. UYPR2.512 (assembly GCF_000379565.1). Classification (NCBI taxonomy): domain Bacteria; kingdom Pseudomonadati; phylum Pseudomonadota; class Betaproteobacteria; order Burkholderiales; family Burkholderiaceae; genus Cupriavidus; species Cupriavidus sp. UYPR2.512. Next base: position 82 of record NZ_KB903151.1, read on the forward strand.
TGACGGGACACAGTCTGTGGGCACGCGAAATCGGGTCGCAGGCCACCGAAGTGGCTATCCGTGCGGGCGTGCTCAACCGCATGGTCGCGCTCGCTCGCCCGCAATCCGTCCGTATAGCCTGAGTTCAGCGTCACCGAGGAGCCCCTGTTTTCAATCTCGATTTATGCAACAACGCCAATGCGAGTACTGAGGAAATACCGTCGGTGGTGGCAGAGTAAATCATGAACCGCCCTTGCTGCCGGCTTTTAACCAATCCGGTCCTGACCAGTTCCTTTAAATGGAATGTTACGGACGACGGGGTTAAATCGGAAGATGCGGAGATAATTCCTGCCGGTATTCCTTCCGGTCCCGAATCGGCGAGCAGCAAAAATATCCTGAGTCGATTTTCCTGTGCTAACGCCCCCAGTATTTCCACTGCATTCTTTATATCCAGTTCTGCCATTTTTTTGCTTCTTTATTTTATGCCGCGGGCAGCTGGCAGGGGCGGTATGACTGCCCCGGTTCGCCTTGAAGTCCAGCAGGCAGGCCGCATGCGGTCTGCCGCCCCGTGGCGCGGCTTGTCATCCCTAAAACAATGCTCAATAGCACCCCATTGCTGGCAATGGGGCCGGTTCCGAGAATAGTTCGTATAACCCTCGCTCATTGTGAATGATTACTTTTTGTTACATTTGGGGGAGTCACTGGTAGGGTTGTTTCAATGCTATTAAAAATATTGAAATTATTCTTCTTCGGCCTTAAGGAACCTTTTGATAGCATGCACGCCGCTGGTGCCGGATAACTATTCCGCATCAGTCTTTTCTTTACATATGGCTTCCATATGAGGCGCCTTTCATATGGCGCAACCGTTTCTGTGCATTCCCATGGAAGGAGTCGTTATGACATTGGCAAATCTGCGCCGCAAAGCGCGTCAGCAAGGTCAGGGCATGACCGAATACATCATCATCGTGGCACTGATCGCGGTGTCGGCGATCGGCGTCTACGCCATGTTCGGCCAGACCATCCGCAACCAGACCGCGGGCCTCGCCCAGGAAATGGCCGGCAAGAACTCGGCGTCCAAGCAGGCCATCAAGCAAGCCGGCAGCGCTGCGGACGATGCCAGCTCCAAGGCCAACCAGGGCAAGGGGCTGAACAACTACAACGTCGGCAACGACACGGGCAAGAACAACTAAGCGGCACCGCCGCCAGTTGATTGCTGTTCTCCAGCACTCGCGATTCCGGAACATGGGCAAAACAGGTCTTGCGCAACGACGCAGCCGTCCCGGCCAGCGCGGTCAGGCACTCGCCTTCGCGCTGGTGTTCCTCGTCATCGGCGGGCTGGCCCTGTATCTTGCCTTCAACGCGAGCCAGCTGACCAGCGCCAAGACCAAGCTGCAGAACACGGCAGACGCCGCGGCCTATAGCGCCGCGGTGCTGCAGGCGCGCGACTACAACTTTGCCGCCTACGCGAACCGCGCGATGGTGGCCAACCAGGTGGCCGTGGCGCAGGCCGTGAGCCTCAAGTCGTGGATCGACGAGCTGAAAGGCACCTACACGGACAACACCTGGATCGACACGCTGGTCAAGATCTTTTCCGACGGGCAGTTGCTGTGGACCACCCCCAAGCAGCTGGGCAAGGCCGCGATCACGCCGGTGCGCTCCGCCCTGAACACGCTGCTGCCGCCGCTGGTGACCGGGCTCGATGACATCATCGCCGCACTCAGCATGGCGCAGCGCGCCTACCACGCCGGCACCATTGCTGCGGTGCCGCTGGTGACTGACGAAGTCGCCAAGCGCAACCAGCCGGATTCGACGGTCAGTTCCGGCTACTTCTTTGGCCCCCGCTACGGGGTGCAGCTGGCCCGCTGGACCAAGTTCACCACCGTGACCGATCCGCAGAACCCCAAGCAGGGATCGGCCACCGGCAAGGATCGCTTTGCCGACGTCACCACCGACGGCGCCACGCTCGACGGCTTCCTGAAGGACCGCGGCTCGCCGCGCTCGCCAACGGCGGTTCCGACTGCCTACAAGGGCTGCAAGGGCGCCGTGGTGGCCATCATGGTGACCGTCGTCACGCATGACGGTGGCACGCAGTTGCGCCGCGACAAGAAGGGCTGGGAAGCCCTAGATGCCTCGCAGGCCAACGGCACGCTTGCCTGTGTCTGGGCCACGCCGGCCGGGCCGGTCGGCTTTGCCATCCCCACGGTGTCCAGTGTCGGGCGCGGCGGCGCTGCGAATGGCCCGGGTGGGCGCTATTCGGGACGCACCGGCTATGGCGGCTACAGCAACTTCGGCGGTTCGCTGCTGAACCCGCTGACGCTGATCGCCGCCCAGATGCAGTACTCGTCTGGTCCGGGCAAGACGCTGCACAACCGGCCCGCGGGATTGCAGGAGTACGCTGACCTGAGCAACCAGCCCAAGCCTGGCACCGGGCCCGCTGACGATTTCAACCGCGCGCCTTCAATCACGATCGAGGCGCAGCGCCAGGACACTTCAGTCGTCACCAGTTCGCGCGTGCTGCCGGGCGGCGATCGCCTGACGCTGGACGAGCGCATGGCCGGCGGCATGATGCGCGCGCTAGCCAGCGGCAGCGCGTACTTTATCCGCCCGACCGACAGCGGTGGCATGGCGGGTGCGCTGCGCAGCGCAGCGGGGTGGCGGCGCGCCGATTCGCGCGTTGAATACCCGAGCCTCTTCAATCCGTACTGGCAGGCATCGCTGACGCAGACCAGCGATCTCGAACGCGTTGCCGCGATCGCGGCACAGGGCAACTGAGGGAGCGGACATGCGCATGCGCAGGCCAGCCAGGCCGAACCCGGCAGCCGGACAGGCAATGATCGAATTCGTGATCGCCGCGATGACCGTGCTCGGCGTGCTGTTTCTCGGCATGGCGATGCTGGGCAAGTTCAGCGACGTGCGCAACAAGGCGCTGATGGCCTCGCGCTATGCCGGCTGGGAGCGCACCGTCTGGACCGTCGACCCGGGCTGGCGCGCGTCCCATGGCAGCTTCGCCAGCAAGGGTGACGAAGAGATCCGCAGCGAATTCGTGCAGCGCGTGCTGGGGCACGACCAGGCCGCGCTGGCGTCGAGCGACCGCTCGGCGCGCCGGCTGCCCGGTGGCATGGCGCCGATGTGGAAGGACCATGCCGGCCTGGACATGCTGCGCAACTATGCCGACGTGACCCTGGGCAGCGGCGTGGACGAAACCCCGGCCGCCACGCTCAAGCCGATCACGGCCGCGATGGGTGCGGCCAACGCGGTCAGCGCCGGCTTCGACCTGGCCACGCGCAACCTCTACCGGGCCGAGGTGGGGTTGTCCGTCGCCGGCGACAACGCGGCCCTGCGCGCGCTGTGGCCGGGCTGGACCGGCTTTGGCATGCAGGATCACACCGTGCTGCTGACCAACGCCTGGACGCCCGAGGGGCGCAACGGCACGCTCGCCGTGATCAAGGAAGCGGTGCCCACCAGCAAGGGCGGTGTGATCGATACCGCGCTGACCGTGGGGCTGGCCGCCTTCGGGCCGGAAATCCTGCAACTGGACCTGGGCCGCATCCAGCCCGACGTGGTCCCCGCCGACCGCCTTGGGAGCCGCTGATGAGAGGCTGGGTGCATAGCGTCCGGATGCGCTGGCTGGCCGCGCTGCTGCCGGCCGCGCTCGCCTGGTCTGCCGCGGCTGCCACCGCGACAGACTGCACCCGGCAGCCGGTTGCACCTGCCCGGGCGCATGCGGTCGGCACCGACATGGTGGTCAACGGCCTGCCTACGCGGGTGCTGACGATGGAGTTTGCCGGCACCGCTGAAGCGGTCTCGGACGCGTGGCGCCAGTACTGGACGCGTGAAGGCGTGCCGGCGCGCGGGCAGCGGGCCGGGGGCCAGTACGTGCTGAGCGCGATCGACGGGATTTGCCACTACGTGCTGTCGCTTGAACCCAGGCCCGCGCCGGGCGGGCATGTGGCGGGCATCTTCTCGGTCAGCAAGCTGGCGCCGGTGGCGTCCGGCACGGGGCTGGGCGAACTGGGCCTGCCGCCCGGCGCCAAGGTCTTGTCGGACGTCCAGAGCACGGACCGCGGCCTGCGCGGGCGCACCCTGGTGGTCCGGCTGCCCGGCAACGCGCAGGTGGTGCGGCAGCGCGCCGCCGAGCGGCTGGCGGCGCAGGGCTGGAGTTCGGTGGTGCAGATGCCCGCACCCATGGCCGATGGTTCGGGCCGTATCGAGGGCCTCACGCTGGCCATGCAGCGGCAGCAGGAACGCATGGATGCCACCTTTGTCGACCGCGCCGGCCAGACCGACGCGGTGATCTCCGTGGCGCGGCCGGAGTAGGGCGATGGCAATCCGTAGCAGGCGCCAGCGCGGACAGGCCGCGTTCGAATACATCGTCATCACGCTGCTGGTCGTTGCCGTGCTGGTTGCCGGCGGCGACAACTCGGTCATCAGCATGCTGGCCGCGGCGTTCAGGTCCTTCTTTCAGGCGTACAGCTTTTCCCTGTCACTTCCCTGACGCACCGCCATCGGGCGGCGTCTGGCCACTGCAAGCACATTCATGCTGAAGAAAATCAAGATTCATTCAATCATCGGGAATCCCTGGGTCGTCCTGGTCATCGCCGTGCTGGTCGCCGGCCTGCTGACACTGTGGATCTACCGCTTCCTGAGCGGGCGCGAAGCGGCGCTGAAAGAGCAACTGGCCGCGCAACTGAACGAGGGCCGCCGCGTGGCCGTCATGGTGCCGGTGCGCAACGCCGCGCCGGGCACGGTGATCGACGGCAATGGCTTCGCGGCGCGGGAGATCCCGGCCGACCTGGTCTACGAAGACATGATCCTGGCGAGCAGCTTCGACAAGGTGGCAGACCTGCGCCTGGTGCGCCAGGTGCGGCAGGGCCAGCCGGTGCGGCGCGCGGACGTGGAAGCGCTGCAGTCGCGTGATTTCTCCGACCTGCTCAAGCCCGGCAAGCGCGCCTTCACCATCGAGGTCGACATGGTCAACTCGACGGCCAAGATGCTCAAGCCGGGCAACCATGTCGACCTGTTCCTGATCAGCGCCACCTCGCCCACCGCGGCCGGCACCGACAAGCAGACCGCGCGCCTGCTGATGTCGGACATGCTGGTGCTGGCCACCGGCCAGGACGTGCGCCCGCGCGACTATGGCGAAGCCATGGCGGCGCAGGCCGCGGAGGGCGCGGAGGGCATGGAGACGAACCCTGACTACGACAGCCTCACGCTGATGGTGTCGCCCGAACAGGCGGCGCGTCTGGCGCTGGCGCAGAAGGTCGGCAGCCTGCGCGCGGTGCTGCGCAATGCGGCCGACAAGACCGCGACCCCGCAGATCGCGGTCAGCGAGCACGCGCTCTTTGCCGGGGGCGACGAAGCGGCCATCGAATACATCGTCGGTGGCCGTTCCGCAGGCGCCAACATGATCTCCAAGCTGCCTACCGCGCAGGACATCGGCAACGCCATTTCTTCGGCGCTGGCCAATGGGGGCTCCATGGGCGGTTCCGCGGGCGGCCTCGCCCAGGCCCAGCAGGGCGCGGTTGCCAATGCCGCCAACGCCATGGCGGGCCGGCCGGCCTCGCGTTGAGCGCGGCGGCAGCACGACATCAGATTGTCCAGAACACCAACTGACGGAACACGCAATGGATGGGTCTTTCGCGCAGGCCGGCGGCAACGCCGGTCGCCTGCAGGCGGTCACGGTACACAGAGCACCGGACGGGAAAACGGGTAAGGGGGCGCGCCACGCGGCGCGCGGGGGTATGGCAGGACTGGCGGCAGCCGCGTTGGCCTCGGGGGCCTGGGCCGCCGAGCCCGTGACCACCGCGGCCCGCACTGGCGCGCAGCCGCAGTCGTACGAGGTGCCGGCGCGCTTTGGCGCGATCGAGCTGTTCAAGGGCGAGGTGCGCGCGCTCGAGGTGCCAGGCACCATCAAGCGCGTGGCCATCGGCAACGGCGCGCTGGTCAGCAGCACGGTGGTCGACGGCCGCCTGCTGCTGCTGGCCGAGGAAATCGGCACCACCAGCCTGATCGTCTGGAACGAGCGCGGCGTCGCGCTGCAGGGCAAGCTGCGCGTGGCGCCGGCCGATACGGCCGACGTGGCCCAGCGCCTGCGGGCGTCGCTGGGCAGCGTGCGCGGCCTGAAGATCGAAGTGGTGGGTCCCAGCGTGGTGCTGTCGGGCATCGTCGATCCGCAGATGGTGCCGCTGATCAAGACCGCCACCTCGGGCCTGGACAGCGTGGTCAACTTGGTGCGCGCCGACGAGGGCGATGCCCTGAAGAAGACCGTGCACTTCAAGGTGCACATCATGGAGATCACCCGGCGCGGCATGGAGAAGCTGGGCATCGCCTGGCAGCAGAGCTTCAACGGGCCGCAGATCGCGTTCGCGGGCAATCCGGTGCACACCGGGCGCTATCGGACGCTGCCATCCACCGATGCGGCCACCTTCACCGATACCCCGAGCCAGGTGGCCGGCGCCGCCAGCGGTTTCTATCTCGGCATTGCCACGACCATCTTCTCGCGCATCAACCTGGCCATCTCCGATGGCGATGCCTACGTGCTCGCCGCGCCGGAGCTCAATAGCAAGAGCGGCGGGCTGGCCACCTTCCTGGCCGGCGGCGAAGTGCCGATTCCCAAGGCTGGCGCGTTCGGCACCACCGACGTGGACTACAAGCCGTACGGCATCAAGCTCAACATCCGCCCGGCGGTGAACGTCGACAACGTCATCTCCACCACGCTGGAGACCGAGATCAGCCAGATCGATCCCTCCGTATCGTTCGGCGGCTTCCCGGCGTTCCTGACGCGCCGCACGACCTCCGAGACTTCGATCCGCGCGGGCGAAACGCTGGCGATCTCGGGACTGGTCAATGCCGACGCATCCAAGGCGGTCGACAAGGTGCCGCTGCTGGGCAGTATTCCCATCCTGGGGCGATTGTTCCGTTCCGACGAATTCCGCAACAACAAGAGCGACCTGGTGATCTTTGTCACCCCCGTCGTCTATGACCCGGCCAGCCCGGAAAACGCCGCGCTGCTGCAGCGTGGTGCGGATGTCGATGCCAACTACCGCCACCGCTTCGGCGAGCCAAGCCCGCTGCCCGCGGCGAATGCCGTGCGCGAGCAGGAAGTGATGGAGCAGAAGCGCCCGCCGCTGCCGCCGCCCGCGGTTGACCCGATGAAGGGGGGCTGATCCGCCCATGCTCAATATCCGCCTGCAGCAGCGCAATGGCAGCGCCGAGGTGATCCATGTCAAGGGGCCGGGCTGTACCATCGGCAAGGATCCCGGCTGCGACATCGTCCTCAAGGGCCTGCTGATCGGCAAGCTCCACGCCCGCATCGAAGGACACAACGGCGGCTGGTATATCGAGGATCAGGGCGGCATTGCCTCGACGCTGATCAACGGCGACCCGATCACGCGCTATGGCCCGCTGGCGGCGGCCGACCAGATCGAGATCGGCGGGTTCGTGCTGTCGGTCCTAGCCGAGCCGGGGCGTGCCGGAACGGGCGTGGCGGCGCAGCCATCGCCGCCGCAGCACCACGCCCAACCATCGCAGGGCGGCGCTCCCGCGCCTCACCTGTCGACAGCGGCGCCGATGCCGTCGCCGCCAGGCGAGACGGCGACCGTACCGCCATTGCAGTCGCAAGGCGCACCGGTGCTGCGTGAAGCCGTGCCCGCTTCCAGGCCGCCAGTGCCAGTGCCTGCGCCGATACCGGCCCCGGCGGCCGCCAAGGCTGCGCCTGCCCGCGCGGTACCGCTGCCGCCGGCAGACGAGGCGCTGCGCGCGCCGATCAACTCGCCGCGCGGCGTGGAACTGCGCAAGCAGGCGCACCAGCGCCTGATCGCGGCGCTCGACCTGCGCCGCGTCAACGTCGCGCGCATGGCCGAGGACGAACTATGCGAACTGGTCGGCTCGCTGCTCGACGACATCCTCAAAGAGAGCGTGTTCCGCAGCCAGGAGATCCCACTGGACGCGCTAAAGCAGAGCGTCTTCGACGAAGTGATCGGGCTGGGTCCGCTTGAAGAGCTGCTGGACGATGACGCGGTCTCGGAAATCATGGTCAATTGCCATGACGAGATCTTTGTCGAGCGCGCCGGCCGGCTGACGCGCTCGCCAGTGATCTTTACCGACGACCGCGCCGTGCTGGGCGCCATCGAACGCATCGTCGCGCCATTGGGGCGGCGCATCGATGAAAGCTCGCCGATGGTCGATGCGCGCCTGCCCGATGGCTCGCGCGTGAACGCGGTGATCCCGCCGCTTGCCCTCAAGGGGCCGAACATCACCATCCGGAAGTTCTCGCGCAAGAAGCTCAGGGGCGAAGACCTGGTCGCCTTCGGCTCGCTGTCGCCCGAGATGCTGGAGTTCCTGCGCACTGCCGTGGAGCGGCGCGCGAATATCGTGATCTCCGGCGGTACGGGCTCGGGCAAGACTACGCTGCTGAACGTGCTGTCGAGCTTTATCCCGGACGACGAACGCATCGTCACGGTCGAGGATGCGGCCGAGCTGCAGCTGTCGCAGCCCAACCTGGTGTCGCTGGAAGCGCGGCCGCCCAATATGGAAGGCAAGGGCGCGGTGACGATCCGCGACCTGGTCAAGAACTGCCTGCGGATGCGCCCGGACCGCATCGTCGTCGGTGAATGCCGGGGCGGGGAAGCGCTGGACATGCTGCAGGCCATGAACACCGGCCATGACGGCTCGCTGACGACGGCCCACGCCAACTCGCCGCGGGACTGCCTGTCGCGTCTTGAGGTGATGACGCTGATGGCGGGGCTGGACCTGCCGGTGCAGGCCATTCGCGAGCAGGTCTGCTCGGCGGTCGACGTGATCGTGCAGCAGACTCGCTTTTCCTGTGGCTCGCGGCGCGTGACGCATATCACCGAGGTCAGCGGCATGGAAACGGGCGTGGTGCAGCTGCAGGACGTGTTCATGTTCCGCGAGGAAGGCTACGGTGCCGACGGGAAGGTCAAGGGGCGCTATGTCGCCACCTCATATATCCCGGATTTCTACCAGGACCTGATCCGGCGCGGCATTCAGGTCAATACGGGCATCTTCACCGCCCGCGACGAGTAAGGAGGCCATATGAACCTTGCCCTGGTGCTGTGTGGCGCCTTCCTGATGACCGTGCTGATTGCGTGGGCCGTGCTGTCGCAGGGCAAGCGCTGGTTCGTGCGGCACACGCAGACGCTGGCGACCGAGGTCGAGGCCTCGCTGGCCGATCTCTTCATCTTCATCAATATGCGGCAGGTGGCCGGCATCTCGGTGGTGGCGGTATTCGCGCTGCCGCTGCTGACCTACCTGGTATCGCAGAACGTGTTCTTCGCGGTGCTCAGCATTCCGGTGAGCCTGCTGCTGCCGCGCGGGCTGGTGAAGAAGATGCAGCGCAAGCGCCTGATGGCTGTCGAAGACCAGATGCCGGATGCGCTGCTGATGATGTCGAGCGCGCTGCGTGCCGGCGCCAGCTTCCCGATGGCCTTGGAAAGCGTGGTGGCCGAGTCGCGGCCGCCAATCTCGCAGGAGTTCGACCTGCTGATGCGCGAAGTCCGGCTTGGCGTGGACTTGATGGACGCGCTGCGCAATATGGAAAGGCGCATTCCGGTGCCCGATTTCCTGATGGTGACCGCGGCCATCACGATCTCGCGCGAGGTGGGCGGCAACCTGGCCGAGACGCTGGAGTCCGTGGCGCGCACGCTGCGCGAGAAGCACCAGATGGAAGGCAAGATCCGCGCGCTGACCGCGCAGGGCAAGATGCAGGGCCTGGTGATGACGGGCTTGCCGCTGTTTCTGATCGTGGTGCTGAACCACATGGAGCCGGTGGCGATGGCGCCGCTGTTCAATTCGCCGATCGGCTGGGGCACGCTGTCCGTGATCGCGGTGATGGAGCTGCTTGGCTACAAGGCGATCAGCAAGATCACCCATATCGATGTCTGAACGGGGCCGACCATGATGCTCGTTGTTGCCTTCGCCCTTGCCGCCGGCCTGGTCGGCGTGCTTGCCGCCACCACCATGGCCATGCGCCGCCTCACCGTGGCCGTGCCCGACGAGGCGCGAGACTACCTCGACCCGCTGCCGCCGTCGCTGCGCGCGGTCTGGCCGGTGGTGCGCTTCTTCGACCACCATTTCGTCTGGATCACGCCGAAGGCGCTGCGCGCCGCGGTGGACGAACAGCTGCGCCTGACGGGCATGTCGTTCCTGATGACGGCGCGCCAGTTCCTGTCGCTGTCGATCGTTTCGGCGCTGGCGTTCTGCCTGCTGGCAGGCATTGCCATGCTGGGGCTGGGCGCGTTCTCGCCGGTGCTGTTGCTTGGCGCGGGCGCGCTGGGCTTCTTCTATCCGCGGATCTGGCTGCGCGACGTGCGCAAGCGCAACCTGCTGCAGATCACGCGCCACCTGCCGGTGTTTCTGGATTTCCTGACACTGAGCGTGGAGGCCGGCCTGAACATCAACGGCGCCTTGCTGCAGGCAGTGGAGAAGGGGCCGGAGGGCCCGCTGCGGCGCGAGTTCGAGCACGTGCTGCGCGACCTGAAGTCAGGCCTGAGCCGCGCCGATGCGCTGCGCCGCATGGATGACCGCTTGCGCGTGAAGGAGGTCACCAATTTCGTCGGTGCCGTGATCCAGGCGGAACGCATGGGCTCGGGGCTGGCCGCCACGCTGCGCTTCCAGTCGGAGCAGCGGCGCACGGAGCGATTCCAGCGCGCGGAAAAGCAGGCCATGGAGGCGCCGGTCAAGCTGATCTTTCCGCTGGTGGTCTTTATCTTCCCGGTCACCTTCATCGTGCTTGGCTTCCCGATCGTGATGAAGTTCATGCAGGAAGGGCTGCTGTGAGGCAGGCGCGCCTCTACCTGCGGGCCAGCCACGGAACGCTCGACACCGGCGTGCGCGTGTCGGTGGCCGCCACCACGCGCGAGCGCATGGCGGGGCTGCTCAGCCGCGAGTCCATGGCGCCGGACGAAGCCCTGCTGCTATCCCCCTGCGGCGCGGTACACACCTTTGGCATGCGCATGTCGATCGACGTGGTCTTTCTCGACAAGCGGCAGCGCGTGCTGGCGGTGCATCCGTGCGTCGGGCGCCAGCGTGTGCGTGCCCACTGGCGCGCGCGCCAGACGCTCGAGCTTGGGGCGGGGCGGGCGGCGGCGCTGGGGATTGCGCCGGGCCAGACCCTGGAGATGCGGGAGGAGGGACCATGAGCCACAAGCCGATGCATGCGGCACGGCGCGGGGCACGGGGACAGTCCGCGGTGGAATTCCTGATCATCGCGCCGGCGCTGCTGCTGCTGTGCCTGGGCGTGATCCAGTTCGGGCTGCTGTACCAGGCCAAGGCCACGCTCGACCACGCCGCCTTGCAGGCCGCGCGGGAAGGCGCCGTCGACCACGGGCGGCTGGCCAGCATGCGCAAGGGGCTGGCGCTGGGGCTGACGCCGCTGTTCGTGCGCTCTGCCGACCGTACCGCGCATGCCACTGGCTATGCCAGGGCCCAGTTCGAAGCCCGCACCCAGGCCAGGATCGACGTGCTGAACCCGACGCCGGCGGCGCTGCAGGATTTTGGACGAAGCGGCTATTACGCCGGCAAGGCCACGCGGGAGATCCCCAACGACAGCCTGATGTACCGCGCCACCAGCGCCGGACCGTCTTCGGGTCTCAATATCCAGGACGCCAACCTGCTGAAGATCCGGGTGACGTACTGCTATGAAATGTTCGTGCCATTTGCCGACCGCACCATCTACTCGCTCGTCAACGGTATCCGCAACTTCGTGGCAACCGGGTCGTACGGTGGCCTGGAGGTCCCGACCACGCCCAATTTTTGCACCGGACGGGCCACGCTGGCGTCGCAATGGCGCATCCCACTCGAATCCGAGGCGATCGTGCGGATGCAATCACCGTATCGCGGCAACTGACGGATCCGCAGTCGCCGTTTTTGTAAGTATTTGTGAAAATTTGCCGGGATAAGGCCGAAGACACCGATGCCAGAATCAACAAGGTCGACAAAATTGCCGAAGCGGGGTTGTTTGGCGTTGCTGTTGTTGTGTAACCTCGGGTTCGTGCCGCAACCGGCGCGCTCGGCGATGGAAGTTTCTCGCTCGGAAGGCGTGCAGATCATCACCACGCGGCGTGCGCCGCCGGCCGTTGGTGGCGCCGTGCCAGCGTCCGCAGCGCGGGCGCCGGCGGCTTCCGCGCCACAGGCGTCGGCGCCGTCCGGACGCGGCGACGCGCCCGACCTGGCGCAGGCTGCCGTCGCGGGCGCCGCGCAGGCGGCGATTCCGAGCGTGGCGGCCACCGATGAGCGCGAGCTGGTCAAGCGGGCGCTGGCGGATGAGCAGCGCGGCATGAACGAGGCGCTCGCGAACTACGCGCGCGCCAGCAAGGCCGGCGCAAGCCCGGAAACGCTGGCGCCGCTGGAGCGCGAAGTCCGCGCGCGGCTGCAGAAGATCGACATGCTGATGCGCGCTCCGCATTAAGGCGCGCACCGGCCAGGCCGGCATCACAAAAAGAAGAAGGGGAAGTGCTTTGAAGGGAATGACGTTTGGACTGACGACCCGCAAGGCCGCCATCGGCTTGGGCGTGGTGGCCCTGCTGGCGATGGCGGGCTGCAAGCAGAAGCCCGCTGACAACGCCGCCGCACAAGGCGATGCGCAGCCCGCGCCTGCAGCGGCCTCGGCCCAGCCCGTGGCATCGGCGCCGGCAACGCCTGCGCAAACCAACGTTGCCGGCCTGTGGGCCGGCGCGTTCGTGGTCAACCGCGACAAGGAAGACCGCTCGTGGTATCCGCTGCTCAATGAGATTCCGGACCATGCCGGCTTTATGCGCAACGGCAGCCGGCAGGAGCTGGTGATTGCGCTGGCGCAGGCCTCTTCCGTCGACGTGCTGCGCTTGCGCGGCCTGTCCGATGCCGGGGCGCGCAGCAATGCGCGCCATGCCCGCGTCGAAGCCTCCGCAGGCGGCACACAAGGCCCCTGGACCGTGATCTACGATGCGGACCTGCCGGGGCAGGACGGCTTCGATACCCGCGTGCCGCTGGCCCAGCCCGTCAAGGCCGAGGCCCTGCGCCTGACGCTTACCGGCAACCGCTGGGCGGGCGACCAGGACGAGGGCCAGATCGGCCTGCAGCAGTTCATGGCCTACGGCAAGCCCGAGGCCGCAGCCGACAAGGTGCGCCAGGTGGGCGGCATCTACCAGTTCCCGGTGGAATTCGGTTCGACCGGCTACGTGCTGCTTCACCAGGACGGCGCCGCGGTGGAAGGCTGCTACGTGGAGGGCGACTACAGCAACCGGCAGATGAAGATCACGCAGGTGCTGGGCACGATTTCCGGCGGGCTGGAAAACGGCGCCCTGCTGGCCTTCCGGCGCACCACCGAGGGTGCCGCTGAGAAGGGTGCGATGGCATTCAGCCCGGACGGCAGCCATGTCTATGCCGCGCTGGTGAAGGGCGACGCCCGCACCTTCGACAGTGTGCGCGAAGCCGGCGGCTGGCGCCTGGCGGACAAGGCCCCGCCGTGCTTCCCGAAAGCCGAGGCCGCCCCCGATCCCATCGGCCAGGCACTGGAAGGCGCGGGCCGCGTGCAGCTCTACGGCGTCAACTTCGAAACCGATTCCGACGTGCTGAGCGCGGCGGCCCGGCCGCTGCTGGACCGCGCCGCCAGGGCGGTGCTGGCGCATCCGGACTGGCGCCTGCGCGTGGAGGGGCATACCGACAGCACCGGTGGCGACGCGCGCAACCAGCCGCTGTCTGAACGCCGCGCCGCCGCCGTCAAGCGCTACCTGGAAGGCGCCGGCGTGCCCGCCGGCCGGCTCGATGCCAAGGGCTATGGCGCCACCCATCCGCTGATGCCCAACGACACGCCATTCGGCCGGGCGCAGAACCGCCGCGTGGAGCTGGCCAAGCAGTGATGCCTGCGCTTGCGGCCGCGCCGGCGCGCAGTGTCGTGGCGGCCATGCTGCTGCTGGCGGGCGCGGTTCCGGCCGGCGCCGAGATCGTCATGCATGCCGACCGCGGCAGCGGCGTGACCTTCCTCACGTCGCGCAGCCACGGGTCGGCAGAAGTGGCTCCCACTGCGGCGCCCGCTGCGTTGCCGGCGCGGGCGTTTATCGGGCTGCCAACGCAACCAGTGGCAAAGGCTGTTGTCGTCGCCAGCAAATCCCCACCCTCCGACCTGGTCGCCCTCGCGCACCGCGCTGCGCAGGCCGCGGCAGTGGACCCGCATCTGCTGATGGCAATGGTGGAGGTGGAGTCAGGCTGGAACCCGCAAGCCACCTCCGTCAAGGGCGCCATCGGCCTGACGCAGCTGATGCCCGCCACAGCACGCATGCTGGGCGTGACCGATGCCTATGATCCGGCCCAGAACCTGCAGGCCGGTGCGTCCTATCTGGGCGGCTTGCTGTCGCGCTTCAACGGCGACACCAGCCTGGCCCTGGCCGCCTATAACGCGGGCGAAGGCGCGGTGCTGCGCCACGGGTCGCGCATCCCTCCATTCGCCGAGACCCAGGCCTATGTGCCACAGGTGCTGGGCCGCTATGCGCGCTTGCGCGGCGGCGAGGACGACAGCGCCGCGGCGCCCTTGCGCCAGCCGGCGGCGCCGGCGCAGCGAGGCGGCTTGGTCATTGTCTCGTATCAGAAACCCCCCGCCTCCGCGGTGAAGAAAAAGGAGAAGTCATGAAGTCGTACTGGATCCCGCGCGCCTGCCTGCCGGTCATGCTGGCGCTGGCCGTTGCCAGCTGTGGCAAGGAAGAAGGGCGTTCCGCCGCGGCCAGCGATGCCTTGCCGAAAGCCTGCCAGGAAGCCGAGGCCGCGCAGCGCGCCTGCACCGAGAACATGGCGGCCAAGCTCGCTAAGTCCGGGCAGGCCGCTGCCGCCCAGACCCTGCGCGACGGGCTGCCCGGCGAGCTGGAATCCATCCGCACGCGCTGGGCCGGCGTCTCCGACAAGGATGGCCTGGCGCAATCCTGTGCGACGGTGCGCGACAGCTTCCGCGACATGCCGCAATGCAAGGACTGACACCGGCCCGCCGCAACGCCAGCGTGCCGGTGCTTGGCTGAACTGACCAATGGAGAGGCGACAGATGCCGAAGAATTCCGACCGCGTTCGCGCGCGTCAATCCCTGGACCGCCGCACGGCGCTTGGCGCAGGCGTGGCCCTGGCTGCCCTGCTGCTGCCGGCAGCAGCTTTGGCCGGCGTCTGCGATGCGCCGTGGATGCATGACGGCGGCGAGATCCGCATGACGATGCAGGGCGGTGCGCCGGGCACGGCGACCATGTCCGTGTCCGGCGTGCGCAAGTCGGGCAAGGGCCAGTGCAATGCCAATATCAGCGTCGTGTCGAATGTGGCCGCGGCCGGCTCGGCCAACGAGACGCGGCTGGACTACACCATGGCGGTGATCGAAGACCGCCTGACCATCTCACGCGGCGGCGCGCCGGGCAAGGTTGAGGGCAAGAGCGCCGCCGGCACGGCATCGGGCATGCTCGACAGCAGCGCGGTCGGCACCCTCGCCTACGGCGGCGTCATTGAAGCGGAAGGGCAGCGGCTGCCGGGCGAGTCGCAGACGGTGCGCATGGACCTGCAGATGACCGCCGCCGGTCAGGGCGCCGGCCAGGCCAGGATCCCGTCCGCCAAGGTCACCATCGGCGGCAAGGTCGTCGGCAAGCGCGCGACCATTCCCACCCGCCTCGGCCAGAAATCCTGCTGGCCGGTCCGCTACGAGCGCAGCACGACCATGGCGCCGGTCACGGTGGCGGGCCACACCGTGTCGGTGCCGCCGGCGAGCGCCAGCGTCACGGACTGGTACTGCCCCGACACGGGCCTGGTCATGAAGCAGGAGGTCGTGCAGAACGGCCAGACCGGCACCATCGAGGTGGTCTCGGTCAAATAGCCCGCGCATTGTCCGGATCGTCCCCCGGGCTTGTCCACGAAGGCATGGATGCCCGCCGGCGCGGGGGCTGTGCGCTAAAGTTCTCTGCGCTGCTGCCGTTGGTGATGGATCGATAACAAGCGGAGCGCCGGCACCCGCCGCGCGGCTCCACAAGACGATTCAGGGGACGCATGACGCATGAGTCGGGTTTGCGCCTGGAGCTTGCCGAGCCAGGCGAGCAGGTGCATGCGCGCTACACGCCGCAGCCAGGCAGGTTGCCGCCGGACCAGGCCAGCCTGCGCCAATGCCTGGACGGCCTGGGCTGGGCCGGGGCGCGGCTGGATGCGCGCGCGGTGGCGCAGTTCCTCGCGCAATGCCAGCGGGCCGAGCATGAGATCGATGCCACCATCGGCACGCTGATCGACGGCGCATTCGAGCTCGACATCACCGCTGACGGCCTGGCCGTGCGGCTGACGCTGCTGCCAGCCGAAGGCGGCCGCCCGGTCAGCGCGGAAGCCATCCGCCGCGCCGTGGCGGAACGCGGCGTGGCGGCACCGATCCAGGCCCTGGCACTGGACGCCGCGCTGGCCGAAGGCGGTTGCGAGCTGCGCACCATTGCCGCCGGCGCCGCGCCGCGCCAGGGTGAGCCGGCGCGCTTTATCAACCTGCTCGAGCCGCGCAAGCCGGCGCAGCCTGACGACGAGGCCGGCAAGGTCGACCTGCGCGACCTGGGCAACCTGCTGCTGGTCAGCCCCGGCACGCCGCTGATGCGGCGTATCCCGGCGGTGCGTGGCAATGACGGCGTCGACGTGTTCGGCAAGCCCGTCGCCGCCGATCCGGTCGATGATCCACCCTTTGCCGAAGGCCTGGCCGGCGCTGCCGCCGATGCCGACGATCCGGAGCTGCTGCGCGCGGTGATCGCAGGATCGCCGGTGGTCGGCGTGCACGGCATCTCGGTCAGCCCCGTGGTGCAGGTGGATTCGGTCGACCTGCACTCAGGCAATGTGGCGTTCGACGGCACGCTGCGCGTGTCGGGCGATATCCGCACCGGCATGTCGGTCAACGTCAGTGGCGACGTGGTGGTCGAGGGCACCATCGAAGCCGCCAATGTCGAGGCCGGCGGCAATGTCATCGTCAAGGGCGGCATCATCGGCAAGGCCGACACCGGCCGCGCCGAAGGCGGCATCAGCCGCGCCAGCGTGCGCTGCAAGGGTGCGGTGAAAGCACGCTTTATCGAGAACGCCGTGGTCGAGGCCGGCACCGAGGTCAACGTCGAAAGCGGCATCCGGCAGAGCGACGTTGCTGCCGGCGAGCGCATCGTGGTGGGCGGCACCGGCGCGCAGGGCAGCATCAGCGGCGGCCGCAGCCGTGCCTTGCTGGTGGTGCGCGCCGCGGTGCTGGGCGCCCCGGCGGGTACCGCCACCAACATCCAGGTCGGCCTCAATCCCTACGCCGACACACAGCGCGCCGCGCTGGAAGCCGAGCTCCGCCGCATGCTGGAAGAGCAGAACAAAGTCAGACAGCTGGTGGATTTCTTTGCCAGGCATCCAGAGAAAGCCGTGGGCGACCTGCGCGAGAAGGCGCGCGCGACCCTGTTCAAGCTGTCGCGCGACCTGTTCGAGCTGGACGCACGCCTGACCGGGCTGGGGCAGCAGATGCAGCCGGCCGCCAATGCCGTGATCGACGCCGCGCGCCGCATCCATGGCGGCGTCACGCTGCAGGTAGGCAGCCGCGTGCTCAAAGTGATGGAAGACAAGCCTGGCGGCCAGATCCGCCTTATCGACGACCGCATTGCCGTCTGCTGAACGCGCGCTGTTATCCGCGGGGATTTGTACTATGCTGCAGTTATGTCCTGGGGTGCCGCAGGATGGGCGAGAGAGCTAGAGTCGGGCAGTGAATGAAGAAGCGGATCAGCACTCTGCGGAAGCGTTACACAGAACCAACTCACGTGGCACTGGAATAACCGGAAGGCCAGCCATCAAGGCTGGCCTTTCTGCTTTCTGTGACGGCTGCCAGGCGAACTACACTGTAGGTGCAACCATTGTCCAAAGGAGGTTGCTATGGCCGCCACCTTGATTACCGCGCTGGTCCTGATCGCCCTTGTTGCGTGCGCCGCATTTGCCATCTGGATGTTGCGGGAAAAGAACCCGACGCTGCTGCAGCAGCAGGAGCAGTCGGTGCGCACATGGTTTGACCACATGATCCATCGCCACTGACGCCTGGCGATTCGCTTTCGGGCGGCCCGCCGCAACGGCGGGCTTTTTCATGGACTGAGGCTCATGCCGCCCACAAACGCAGTTCATGCAATCCGCTGCGCTCCACCCGGGTGCCGAGTGCCCGTCCCTCGTCCTCAAACATGGCGTGCAGCCATGCCATATCCACTTCGCGCGCATAGGCCAGCCGGAAATGGCTGCGCCGCAACGGCACCAGCCGCAGGTCGGCGCTGCCGCCGGCCTCGACGCTGACGAAGGCCATCAGCGCCAGGTCCGGCCGGTAAGCGTCGTAGCCGCCGATGCCCTCGTAGTCGTTGATGAAATCGCCGCAGCCGTACAGGATCGGCTTGCCGGCATGCAGCTCAATCCCCAGCGGATGATGCGAGGAATGCCCGTGCACGATGTCGATTTCGCCGCTTTCCACCAGCCCACGGGCGAAGGCGCGTTGCGCGGGGTCGATGTGGTAGCCCCAGTTCGGGCCCCAGTGGATCGATACCACCACGACGTCTCCGGCACGCCTGAGCTTGCGCACCTGTGCGGCAATGCGTTCACGCGATGCAACGGACCAGTCTTCCAGCAGGTTCACGCCGGAATGCCCGGCGCTGGCGCGCCAGGCCGCCGGGGTGCCGGCATTTTCCATGGCGAGGGCCAGCACCATCACGCGGCGGCCGCCGGGCTGCAGCAGCAGTGCGGCGTGCGCCGCGCTCGCCTCGTCGGGGCCGGCGCCGGCATGCGCGATATGCGCCCCGTCGAGCGCTGCCAGCGTATCAGTCAGGCCCGCGCGGCCCCAGTCCATCACATGGTTGTTGGCCAGCACCGCACAGTCGATGCCGGCGGCCTGCAGGCAGGCGACATTGTCCGGATGCATGCGATAGTGCACCGCCTTGCCGGGCCAGGCATCGTCGCTGGTGGTGATGGCGGTTTCCAGGTTGACGATGCGCGGCCGCGCGGCGCGGCTTTCCAGTTCCGCCAGGGCATCGCCCCAGGGGTATTCCGGCGCGGCGGGGCGCGCGATCGGGCCGGCCTTGTGCTCGGCCAGGCGCACGTAGTCGAGCGCGGAATGCACATACGATTCATGCAGCAGCGGCTGGCTGGGATGCGCCAGGATCTGGTCGATGCCGCGCCCGGTCATTACGTCGCCGCACAGGAACAGGGGAGGGTGGCTGGCTGTGTTCATGGCGCAGACGGACGGCGCGAGGGCGCCGTGCCGGCTGTTCATTCATGATAGGCCGGCAGGGTGGCGGGGGCGGCATGATTGCGTTGCGGCACTTGCCATGGAGATTGTGCGCGTGGGGCCAGAGCCCCATTTACATTCGAGCGGTGCCTGCCTTAAATGATGTAGTCATCGGTCCTCGTGGCCATTTCCCCGCACCCAGACGCCGCGCGCCGTCCGATGTTTCCAACCAGCATCGGGAGGCACACTATGGCCCAGCCATCGCAGGAAAACATTGAGGCACTCAAGGCGCAGCTGCGCGGGCGCCTGCTGCAGCCGGACGACAGCGGCTACGACGAAGCGCGCCGCATCTGGAACGCGATGATCGACCGCCGTCCGCCGCTGATCGTGCAGGCCGCGGGCGCTGCCGACGTGATCGCCGCAGTCAATTTCGCGCGCGACCATGGCGTGCTGCTGTCGATACGCGGCGGCGGCCACAATATCGGCGGGCTGGCGATCTGCGAAGACGGCATGGTGCTCGACCTGTCGCAGATGAAATCCGTGCGGATCGATCCCCACGCGCAGCGTGGCTACGTGGAGCCTGGCGCCACACTGCGCGATTTCGACCATGAGGCGCAGGCCTTTGGCCTCGCCACGCCATTGGGCATTAATTCCACCACCGGCGTGGCCGGGCTGACGCTCGGCGGCGGCTTCGGCTGGCTCAGCCGCAAGTTCGGCACCACCGTCGACAACCTGGTGTCGGCACAGGTCGTGACTGCCGACGGCAAGCTGGTGCGCGCCAGCGCCGACGAGAACGCCGACCTGTTCTGGGCGCTGCGCGGCGGCGGCGGCAACTTCGGCGTGGTGACAATGTTCGAGTTCCGGCTGCATCCGGTCGGGCCCGAGGTCTATGGCGGGCTGATCGTCTATCCGCTGGAACAGGCCGCCGCGGTGCTGCCGGCCTACCGTGAACTGTTCAAGTCGATGCCGGACGAGCTGACTGTCTGGGTGGTGCTGCGCCAGGCGCCGCCACTGCCGTTCCTGCCGCCCGAGGCGCACGGCAAGCCGATCGCGGCACTGGCGATCTGCTATATCGGCCCGCCGGACAAGGGGCCGGAACTGGTCGAGCCATTGCGCAGGCTCGGCACGCCTTATGGAGAGCATGTTGGTCCCATGCCGCTTGCGGCATGGCAGCAGGCGTTCGACCCATTGCTGACGCCGGGCGCTCGCAACTACTGGAAATCGCACAACTTCGCAGGGCTGGACGACGGCCTGATCACGATGCTGATCGAGCAGATCGGCAAGCTGCCCTCGTCCCAATGCGAAGTCTTTATCGGCGCCATGGGCGGGCAGACCAACCGCGTCGCGCCCGATGCCACTGCCTACGCCAGCCGCGATGCCAACTTCATCATGAACCTGCACGGGCGCTGGGACGCGCCCGCTGACGACGAGAAGTGCATCGGCTGGGCCCGTGAAGTGTTCCGCGCGGCAACGCCATACGCCCTGGGCAGCGTCTATGTGAACTTCCTGACGCAGGAAGAAACCGACCGCATTGGCGCGGCCTACGGGCCCAACTACGACCGGCTGGTCGAGGTGAAGCGGCGCTACGATCCGGGCAACCTGTTCCGCCACAACCACAACATCAATCCAGCGGCATAACTGGCGTAATCTGCAGGGACAGGCAGGAAGGCGGGGCAGGGCGGGTGGCCTGCCCCGTTTTCACGCGGCTGCAATACTGGCATGCGAGTATCGCCGCGACCGCGTTGTATCTACAGGGGGAGCAGATCAGATGAGACCGGGCGAAGCAGAATTGGTGCGGCGCATCCACAACGAGGTGGCCGACTACTACGACGAAGAGATCGAACTGGAACTGGACGACCGCGAAGCCAGCGAGGCCTTCGGCGATCCGGTGCACCTGGACGATGAGGCCAAGCAGGACAGCCGACGCCACTATTTCCGCGAGCTGTTCCGCCTGCAGGGTGAACTGGTGCGGCTGCAGAGCTGGGTGGCCGCCACCGGGCACAAGATCGTGATCATCTTCGAAGGACGCGACGCCGCCGGCAAGGGCGGCGTGATCAAGCGCATCACGCAGCGCCTGAACCCGCGCGTCTGCCGCGTGGCGGCGCTGCCCGCGCCCAACGACCGCGAACGCACCCAGTGGTACTTCCAGCGCTACGTGGCGCAGTTGCCCGCCGCCGGCGAGATCGTGCTGTTCGACCGCAGCTGGTACAACCGCGCCGGCGTCGAGCGCGTGATGGGTTTCTGCTCCGACGAGCAGTACGAAGAGTTCTTCCGCTCCGTGCCTGAGTTCGAAAAGATGCTGGTGCGCTCAGGCATCCAGGTGATCAAGTACTGGTTCTCGATCACGCACGACGAACAGCGTTTGCGCTTCCTGAGCCGCATCCACGATCCGCTCAAGCAGTGGAAGCTGAGCCCGATGGACCTGGAATCACAGCGCCGCTGGGAGGACTACACCAAGGCCAAGGAAATCATGCTCGAGCGCACGCATATTGCCGAAGCGCCATGGTGGGTGGTGCAGGCCGACGACAAGAAGCGCGCACGGCTGAACTGCATCCATCACCTGCTGAGCCAGGTCCCCTATGCGGAAGTGGAGGCGCCCAGCGTGGTGCTGCCGGGGCGCGAACGGCATGAGGACTATGTGCGGCAACCGGTGCCGAAGGAGATGATCGTGCCGGATGTGTATTGAGGGAACAGACCCTAGGGTTTGCACGGAGTGCGCCATCGTCCCCCTGGGGTAGACGGCTACCTATAATGAAAACAGCCACCTGTAAATCCAAGGGTGGCCGTTATCGTGGAACTGCTAGTTTTTTGGGCGGCCATGCTTGCTGCCTACCTCCTGATGAAGCGTGCCGGCTGCTTCAGCCAGCCGGTGCTTTATCCCGACTTCGATCATCCCTTCCGCTACTGGTGGGCGCAACGGCTGGGGCGCCCGCTGCCACCGCCGTCTTTGCCGGATCCCAGGCAACAAAAAACCCGGAGAGCGTGACGCTGTCCGGGTTGGCTTGTGTGGGCGATGCCCTGGAATGCTGTGGTGCCGAAGAGAGGAATCGAACCCCCGACCTTCTCATTACGAATGAGCTGCTCTACCGACTGAGCTACTTCGGCAACATGTTCCGGTGAACTGGAACAGCCCGCAATAATAGCAGCGTTTTTCCGCCTTGTGAACCCCTTTTGTGTCGTCCGTGCCATGCGGCCGGGGCCGAAAGAAAACGGGGCGCCACCTGGGCGCCCCGTCTTGTTGCCGCACGGCCGGAATCAGGCCTTGCCTTCGGCTTCCAGGTGGTAGCGGGTGACGCGTTCCACTTCGTTCTTGGAGCCCAGGATCACGGAGACGCGCTGGTGCAGTTTTTCGGGCTGCACGTCCATGATGCGCTGGTGGCCGTTGGTGGCGGCGCCGCCGGCCTGTTCGACCAGCATGGCCATCGGGTTGGCTTCATACATCAGGCGCAGCTTGCCGGGCTTTTCCGGCTCGCGCTTGTCCCACGGGTACATGAAGACGCCGCCGCGGGTCAGGATGCGGTGCACGTCGGCGACCATCGAGGCGACCCAGCGCATGTTGAAGTTCTTGCCGCGCGGGCCTTCTTCGCCGGCCAGGCATTCGTCGATATAGCGGCGCACGGGCGGGGCCCAGTGGCGCATGTTCGACATGTTGATGGCGAATTCCTTGGTGTCGTCCGGGATCGTCACGTTGGAGTGCGTCAGCACGAAGCTGCCTGCCTCGCGGTCCAGCGTGAACATGTGCACGCCGTTGCCGACAGTCAGCACCAGCGTGGTCTGCGGGCCGTAGACGGCGTAGCCGGCGGCGACCTGGTGGGTGCCGGGCTGCATGAAGTCGGCCTCGGTCACGGTCTGGCCCGGCTTGGGCATGTGCAGCACCGAGAAGATGGTGCCGATCGAGACGTTGACGTCGATGTTCGACGAGCCGTCCAGCGGGTCGAACATCAGCAGGTATTCGCCCTTCGGGTAGCGGTTGGGAATCTCGTAGAACGATTCCATCTCTTCCGACGCCATGGCGGCGAGGTGGCCGCCCCATTCGTTGGCATCGAGCAGCACTTCATTGGCGATCACGTCCAGCTTCTGCTGGGTTTCGCCCTGGACGTTGCCGGTGCCGGCCGAGCCCAGCACGCCCGCGAGGGCGCCCTTGCTGACGGCGTTCGAAATGGCCTTGCAGGCGCGCGCGACCACTTCGATCAGCAGCCGCAGTTCGGGCTGGATCGTGTTGTGCTTGCGCTGCTCCTCGACCAGGTAGCGGGTGAGGCTGATGCGAGTCATGGTTGGTTCTCCTTGGATGGCCGCAATTCTACATGCCCGGCCACGCAGGGCCGGGCAAAGGGGGCGTTGGCGTGCCGCCTTGTGTCATGCCTGCCGCTCAGGCGGCCAGCGCCTTGCCGACGATCTCGCGCACGTCGCGCGACAGCGTGGCGCTGGCCGCGACGCGTTCCAGTTCGGCGCGCATGCGGTCGCGCAGCGCCAGTTCGTACTTCTGCCAGCGGTCCATCACGCGCGCCAGGCGCGCCGCCACCTGCGGGTTGATGGCGTCGAGCGCCAGCACCTGGTCGGCCCAGAAGCGGTAGCCCGAGCCGTCCTGGGCGTGGAACTGCGCCGGGTTGCCGGAGCAGAAGCTGAAGATCAGCGAACGCGCGCGGTTGGGGTTGCGCAGGTTGAAGGCGGGGTGCTCCATCAGCGCGCGCACGGTGTCGATGGTGCGCTTGCCGGCGTGCGGGCCGACTTCACCGCGCTGCATGCCTTGCAGCGAGAACCATTTGTCGATCACCAGCGGGTCGTCCTCGAAGCGCTCGTAGAAGTCCGCCAGCGCGTGCTCGCGCCCGGGGGCGAAGCTGTTGACCAGCGCCGACAGCGCGGCGAAGCGGTCGGTCATGTTGTCGGCGTTCTGGTATTGCTGCTCGGCCAGCGCCTGCATCGCGGCATCGCCGCTGTCGGCCAGGTAGCCGAGCGCAAGGTTGCGCAGTGCGCGCCTGGCGGCGGATGCGGCATCGGGCGAGTAGGGGCCCGGCGTGGCGTTGCCCTCATAGGCGGCGAGCCAGTCGGCCTGCAGCGCGTGGGCCAGGCCTTCGCGCATGAACTGACGGGCGCGGTGGATGGCGGCGGGATCGGCCACGCCCATGCGCTCGGCCAGGTAGGCCTCGGCGGGCAGCACCAGCGCCTGCTCGCGGAAGGCGGGGTTGAGCGTGTCGTCGGTCAGCACGGCGCGCATGGCCTGCACCAGCGCGGGATCGAGCTTGAGCTCGCGCCCGGCCTGGACGTCGGCCACCAGTTGCAGCAGCGCACGCGTGGCCAGGCGCTGGCCGGCTTCCCAGCGGTTGAAGGCATCGCTGTCGTGCGATAGCTGGAAGGTCAGCTGCGCGTCGGTGTATTCGGCATCGACGATCACCGGTGCGGAGAAATTGCGCAGCAGCGAGGGCAGCGGCGCCTCGGCGCCGCGCGGCAGGTTGATGAAGCGCAAGCGCTGCTCGGCCTGCGTGAAGTCGAGCACGCGCGTGGTCGCTCCGGGCGTGCTTTCGCCTTCGAGCTGCAGCGGCAGGTCCTTGCCGTCTGCGCCAAGCAGCCCGAGTGCGAACGGGATATGGAAAGGCTGTTTCTCGGGCGTGCCGGCGCGGGTCTCGATGCCGACCTTGGGGCAGCGCTGCGACAGCGTCAGCGTGAGGCTGCCGTCGTCGCCGTTCCAGTCCGTGCGCGCGGTCACCACCGGCGTGCCGGCCTGGCTGTACCAGAGCCCGAACTGGCTCAGGTCGCGGCCGTTGGCATCGGCCATCGCCGCGCGGAAGTCGTCGCAGGTGACAGCCTGGCCGTCATGGCGCTGGAAGTACAGGTCCATGCCCTTGCGGAAGCCGTCGCGGCCGAGCAGGGTCTGGTACATGCGCACGACTTCGGCGCCCTTCTCGTACACGGTGACCGTGTAGAAGTTGTTGATCTCTTCGTAGCTGTCGGGGCGCACCGGGTGCGCCATCGGGCCGGCGTCCTCGGGAAACTGCACCTGGCGCAGTACGCGCACGTCCTCGATGCGCTTGACCGCGCGGCCGGATTCCGAGCCCATCATGTCGGCCGAGAACTCCTGGTCGCGGAACACCGTCAGGCCTTCCTTGAGCGAGAGCTGGAACCAGTCGCGACAGGTCACGCGGTTGCCGGTCCAGTTGTGGAAGTACTCATGGCCGACCACTGCCTCGATGTTGGCGAAGTCCGTGTCGGTGGCGGTCTGCGCGTTGGCCAGCACGTACTTGGTGTTGAAGATGTTCAGGCCCTTGTTCTCCATCGCGCCCATGTTGAAGTCGCCCACGGCGACGATCATGAAGCGGTCCAGGTCGAGTTCCAGCCCGAAGCGGCGCTCGTCCCAGCGGATCGAATGGATCAGCGAATCCATGGCGTGGCGCGTCTTGTCGAGGTCGCGCGCCTCGACCCAGACCTGCAGCAGCTTGTCCTTGCCGGAGGCGGACTGGATCCGTTCCTCGATGCATTCGAGCTTGCCCGCGACCAGCGCGAACAGGTAGGCCGGCTTGCGGAACGGGTCTTCCCACACGGCTTCGTGGCGGCCGTCGGGCAGTTCGCGCTGGCCCACCAGGTTGCCGTTGGACAGCAGCACCGGACAGGCGCCGCGGTCGGCGCGCAGCGTGACGCGGAAGGTCGCCATCACGTCGGGGCGGTCCAGGAAGTAGGTGATGCGGCGAAAGCCTTCGGCTTCGCACTGGGTGAAGAAGTTGCCGTTGGACACGTACAGGCCCGACAGTGTGGTATTGGCCGCGGGCTGGCATGCGGTGGTGATCTCGAGCGTGCCCTGCGCGGGCAGGGCGGGGATGGTCAGCGTGCCCGCATCCTGGGTCGCGTTGGCGACCGGCTTGCCGTCCAGGCTGACGCCGATCAGTTCGAGCTCCTCGCCGGCGAGCACCAGCGGTGCATCGGGCGCGCCGGCCTGGCGCGCGAAACGCAGCGTGCTGGTGACCACGGTGCGCTGGGGATCGAGGTCCAGCACCAGCTCGGCGTGGTCGATGGCGAACGGCGGCGGGGTATAGTCCTTGCGATAGACGGTAACGGGCGTGTCGGTGCGCAGCATGGAAAGATCCTGTCTTCGGAAGACCGTTAGGAAAAGGGGGCGGGCCATGTGCGCGGCAGCGAAGCATGGCGCTGAAGTCCTCATTGTAGCCAAGGGGTCGGGGCGCGGCCCGGCGCAGCACGGCATCGGCATGCTGCGGGGAATTCCGCGCCGGCGGCGTGGTCTCAGAGACACGTGGATATCCAGAGGAAAGCGAGGTGGCACTATGTGGCAGCGCGCAGGCGGTGTCGGCAATGCAGGAGCGGCAGGCCCGTGGCCGGGGCCGCGCAGGTGGTGGGGGACGATGGCGTTGCTGGCGGCGTTGCTGCTGTCAGGGTGCGCCAGCACCGTGGTGACCGATGTCACGGCGTTCCGCCAGCCCGGCTGGCAGGACGATGCACCGCGCACCTACAGCTTCGAGCGCAGCGCCGAGCAGGCGGCGCAACTGGACCGCCAGACCTATGAGCAGTGGCTGGCCGCGGCGCTGGCGGGGATCGGTTTCGAGCAGGTGCCGGCGAAACAGGCGCGCTATCGCGTCAGCATGGACTTCGACGCCGCGCCCGGCATCGTGCGCGTGGCCGAGACCGTTTACCCGGACCCGTGGTACGGCCCGTGGGGGCCGTACTGGGGGCCTGGCTACTACTATCCGTACGGGCCCTGGGGTCCGTGGGGCCCATGGGGGCCGGGCTACTGGCCGCCGCAGACCGTGGTGCGCGACGTGCCGGTGACGTTTGCCAGCCTGCGGGTGTATTTCAAGGATGTGGCCAGCGGCAAGCGGGTCTACCAGGTCACCGCGCAGAACCAGACCGAGAACGGCAGCCTGCCGGCGGTCATGCCCTACCTGATCCGCAGTGCCTTTACCGACTTCCCGGCCGAGAGCGGCCGTCCGCGCCGGGTGACGCTGGAGGTCGAGAAAAACGCAAAGTAGGGCGGCCGGGGCCAGCCGCGCCGTCCCGGCCAGGCGATGCGTGCGGATGCATGCAGTGGCATGCGTCTGGTCTGCATTGCATACGCAATGGTAAAAGCTGTTTAACTGGAATAATCCACCCAAAAAGCGGGCTGCAGGCGGGCTCTGGTGGTACTTTGCGCGGGCACGTGGGCTAGAATGGTTGCTCGATTTTTCCGGCCTGTCTGCCGGGATCGTCAGTTTCGCTGCCAGGCGTTGTCCTTCGCCGCCGGCCCGTATCCTGAGATTTCTCGATCGGGGCCGAGCCGGATCTTGGCGGGAGAGGGGCGTTTCCGGTCCGGGCCATTTTCCGGACGAGCCAATGAGCAGCAAGAATAGCGGTGATGCACCGCAACATGCCCCGAACAGTCCTGAAGCGCAACTGCGCCTCGCTGCGCTGGAATACCACCGCAGCCCCACCAAGGGAAAGATCCAGGTAACCGCGACCAAGGCGCTGTCCAACCAGCGCGACCTGTCGCTGGCCTACTCGCCGGGCGTGGCCTATGCCTGCGAGGAAATCGCCAAGGACCCCGCCACCGCCGCCGAGTACACCTCGCGCGCCAACCTGGTGGCCGTGGTCACCAACGGCACCGCCGTGCTGGGCCTGGGCGATATCGGCCCGCTGGCCGGCAAGCCGGTGATGGAAGGCAAGGGCTGCCTGTTCAAGAAGTTCGCCGGCATCGACGTGTTCGACATCGAGTTGGACGCGCGTGACCCGGACAAGATCGTCGAGATCGTTGCCGCGCTCGAGCCCACGCTGGGCGGCGTGAACCTGGAAGACATCAAGGCGCCGGAATGCTTCTACATCGAGCAGAAGCTGCGCGAGCGCATGAACATCCCCGTCTTCCACGACGACCAGCACGGCACCGCCATCATTTCGACTGCAGCGCTGCTGAACGGCCTGAAGATCGTGGGCAAGGACATTGCCAAGGTGAAGATGGCCGTATCGGGCGCCGGCGCGGCTGCGATTGCGTGCCTCGATACGATGGTGAGCCTCGGCGTGACGCGCGAGAACATCTCGGTGGTGGACTCGAAGGGCGTGATCTATGTGGGCCGCGACGCCAGCATGGAGGCCAACAAGGCCCGCTACGCGCAGGACACGTCGGCCCGCACGCTGGCGGATATCGTCAACGGCGCTGACGTCTTCCTGGGTTGCTCGACCGCCGGCGTGCTGACCGCCGAGATGGTCAAGACCATGGCCGACAAGCCCATCATCCTGGCGCTGGCCAACCCCGAGCCCGAGATCCGCCCGGAAGTGGCCAAGGCCGCGCGCCCCGACTGCATCATCGCCACCGGCCGTTCGGACTACCCGAACCAGGTCAACAACGTGCTGTGCTTCCCGTACATCTTCCGCGGCGCCCTGGATTGCGGCGCGACCAAGATCACGGAAGCGATGAAGCTGGCCTGCGTCAAGGCCATCGCCGAGCTGGCCGAGGCCGAGCTGAACGACGCCGTTGCCGCCGCCTACGGCGGCCGCGAGCTGAAGTTCGGCCCGGACTACATCATCCCGACCCCGTTCGACCAGCGCCTGATCGAGAAGATCGCGCCGGCGGTGGCCAAGGCCGCGGAGGAATCCGGCGTGGCCACGCGCCCGATCAAGGATCTCGAAGCGTATCGCCAGCAGCTGTCCACCTATGTCTATCACACCGGCCTGATCATGAAGCCGGTGTTCTCGGCCGCCAAGGCTGCGCCCAAGCGCGTCGCCTACGCCGAGGGCGAGGAAGAGCGCGTGCTGCGGGCCGTGCAGACCGTGGTGGACGAAGGGCTGGCGCGCCCCACCCTGATCGGCCGCCCGCACGTGATCCAGATGCGCATCGAGAAGGCCGGCCTGCGCCTCAAGGCCGGGGTGGATTTCGATCTGGTCAACCCGGAAGAAGACCCTCGCTATCGCGCCTACCATGAGGCCTACCATGCCGTGCGCGGCCGCGACGGCGTGACGCCGGACATGGCCAAGGTGGCGCTGCGCCGCTCCAACACGCTGATCGGCGCCATGCTGATGCACATGGGCGATGCCGATGCGCTGCTGTGCGGCACGGTGGGCCGCTTCGAGGCACACCTCGAGCACGTGCGCGACGTGATCGGCCTGGCGCCGGGCGCCAAGGTGTTCGCTGCGATGAACGCGCTGATGCTGGAAAAACATACGCTGTTCATCACCGACACCTTCGTCAATGACGATCCCACCGCCGACGAACTGGCCGCGATCACGCAACTGGCCGCTGAGGAAATCGCGCGTTTCGGCCTCGTTCCCAAGGTCGCGCTGATGTCGCACTCGATGTTCGGCTCCTCTACCCGTCCGTCGGCGCGCAAGATGCGCGAGGCTGCGGGGATCCTGGCCAAGGTGGCACCGCACCTGGAAGTGGAAGGCGAGATGCAGGGCGACGCTGCCCTGGACGAAGACGTGCGCCGCCACTTCCTGCCGTCGACCAAGCTGGCCGGCAGCGCCAACCTGCTGGTGATGCCGACGCTGGACGCCGCCAATATCGCCTTCAACCTGCTCAAGATCACGGGGGGGCAGGGCGTCACGGTGGGCCCGATCCTGCTGGGCGCAGCCAAGCCGGTGCATATCCTGAACCCGCAGGCCACTACACGACGTATCGTCAACATGACGGCTGTCGCTGTGGCAGAGAGCAACGCGGTGCGCTGATGCGCTGACAGGCGTCAGCCAAATATAAAAAGCCGGGTCTGATGATCCGGCTTTTTCTTTGATGCTGCCCCGCGGCAAGCGCGCAGGGCACGCTGCTGGTTCGGTGGCTATTGCAGCACGTTGTACTGCTCGCGCATTACGACAATGATCGACTTGGCCGCGGCGAGCTGCGTGCCCAGGTTGTCGACGGATTCTTGCGGGAAATCGACCTCGGCGCTCCAGTTGCATCCGGTATGGTCAGGCTGGTGCATTCGCACCGCATGCAGCTCGCATTCGCCGCACTCGGGGTTGTTGTCGAGGCACTGGTTCAGGATGGCCATCAGTTCGGAACGGGTCTTCGGATATCGCCGCATGTATCACCTCTCTCAATGTCGTTTTTGAGGTCCGGATCACCAATCTAGGTAGCGTGAAGGGGGGCTTCCAATTGAATCCACCTATGAAATGCCGGGTTTCGATCCATATTGCTCCGCGGCATGGAATGGCGCGGCGCAGCATTGCGGCGGCGGATTTTCGCACGATGTGATGCGAACGCGGCAATGAAAAAGCCCGCCGCAAGGGCGGGCTCCAGGACTGCCGGTGAGGCAGTTAGGTCATCAGAACTTGTGACGCACGCCCACGCCGAAGGTATCGCCGTGCTCGATGCCGGTGATCTTGTCGTAGTAGTACGCGGCGTAGACGTCGGTGCGCTTGGACAGGTTGTAGTCATAGGCGACGGCAAACGTGTTGCGCTTGAAGTCACCGATCGCGTTCTCGGTCTTGCCATAGGCGTAGGACGCCAGCACGTTCCCGGCGCCGACCGGCACCGAGGCGCCGACCTGACCGTTGGTGTGCTTGATGTCGCCGCTGGCGGCCGTGCTGGCCTTGGTCTTGATGTACTGGCCCTGGGCGAACAGCTTGACCACCTTGAAGTCGTACGTGATGCCGCCCAGGACAGCGTCCTGACGGCTGAGGCCTGCGCTCGACAGGTCGTCGGGAACCGCGTTGAAGCGGACTTGCTGGAACGCGACGGTCGCGGCGAACGGGCCGTTGAAGTACATCAGGTTGCCGCCCCACTTGTTCTGGCCCGCGGCACCTGCCTTCTCGCCTGCCGAGTAGATCAGGTTCGCGCTCAGGCCGCCGAAGTTCGGGGTGGAGTACAGCACCGCGTTGTTCCAGCCCGAGTCGCCGATGATGCCCGGATCCACCACACCATTGCTGGCGGCACCGAAGTAGGTGTGGAAGATGGTCGGTGAGAACACGTACGAGTCGACCAGGGGGTTGAACAGGATGGTCGAGATGAAGTACGGGGTCGTGTTGCGGCCCAGCTTCAACGTACCCAGCTTGTCATTCTGCAGGCCGACGTAAGCATTGCGGCTGAACATCGAGTCGCCGTTGAAGCGGCCGCTGTTGCCGCTGTCCGTGCGGAAGAACCCGTTCAGGTCGAAGATGGCCTTGGTGCCGCCGCCCAGGTCTTCGGTGCCCTTGATGCCCCAGTAGGACGTCTGCATACCGCCCGAGTTGGCCACCCATGCGCGCTCGCCCGAGCCCGGGCTCTTGACGCCGCCGACGAACATGTCAGCCTGGCCGTACAGCGTGACGCTGGACTGGGCCATGGCCGCGCCGGAAAAAAGGGTAGCCGCTACCGCCGCCAGCTTTAGTGCCGGCTTGTACTGCTTCTGCATTGTTAGACCTCCGTGGTTTTTTGATCCTGCTTGGGAACGTTGTGTACTGGGTCCCTGTCGGGTTCTTCTAATGTCTTGGTGCTTTTATTCGTGCCGCCTGGCCTGGGCTCGGTGATGGGTGGTGCATGGGGTGCCGGCGGCATCGGGTACAGCGTTTTTTGTTATACAGGTGACGCTTTTCTGCTCAGGCGGATACTAAGTCGTCAAGCCGGAACTGCGCAATGCGATGGATCTGGTTGATGCAGGTTTGCAACTCTTGCTGCGGCGTGTTTTCCAGGCGGCGTGCGAACTCCGAGATGATCCCGTGGCGGTCGTAGCCGCGCACGGCCAGGATGAACGGGAAGCCAAACTTCTGGTTGTAGGCCGCGTTGAGCGACTGCAGGCGGTCGAACTCCTCGGGCGTGCACAGGTTCAGGCCGGCGCCGCTTTGCTCGCGCGTGGATTCGGCGGTCAGCTCGCCGCGCACGGCGGCCTTGCCGGCCAGCTCCGGGTGGGCGCGCACCAGCTTGAGCTGGGCCGCCTCGCCGGCTTCATCGACCGCCTTGCGCAGTGCCTGCGCCAGCGCGGCGCCGTCGGCGAAGGGCCGTTGCGCGGCAGCGGCCTCGGCAAACCACGGCGAATGTTCGTAGATGCCGCCCAGCACCTGCACGAACTCCGCGACAGGCATGGTGTTGAGTTGGGCGATGGTGTAGGTCTGGCTCATGCTTGGTTCCGGGGGGTGTAGGGGTGGGTATCGGCCCAGTGGCGGGCGATGTCGACACGGCGGCAGATCCACACCTTGTCGTGACCCTGCACATAGTCGAGGAAGCGCTGCAGCGCGCGGAAGCGGCCCGGGCGGCCGAGCAGGCGGCAGTGCATGCCGATCGACAGCATCTTGGGGCTGTCCTGGCCGCTCGGGTCGCCTTCGTCGTACAGCACGTCGAACGCATCCTTCAGGTACTGGAAGAACTGTTCGCCGGTGTTGAACCCCTGTGGCGTGGCAAAGCGCATGTCGTTGGAGTCGAGCGTGTACGGCACCACCAGGTGCGGCTTCTTCTCGCCGCCGGTGACTTCCACCTCGGTCCAGAAGGGCAGGTCGTCGCCATAGTAGTCCGAGTCGTACAGCAGGCCGCCGTGCTCCACCACCAGGCGGCGCGTGTTGGGGCTGTCGCGGCCGGTGTACCAGCCCAGCGGCAGCTCGCCGGTCAGGTCCTTGATGATCTGCATGCCGATGCGCATGTGTTCGCGCTCGGTGGCTTCGTCGATGCCCTGGTAGTGGATCCAGCGCCAGCCGTGGCAGGCGATCTCATGGCCCAGTTCGACAAAGGCGCGGGTCAGTTCCGGATGGCGTTGCAGCGCCATCGATACGCCGAAGATGGTCAGCGGCAGGCCGCGGCGCTCGAACTCGCGCAGCAGGCGCCAGACGCCGGCGCGCGAGCCGTATTCATAGATGCCCTCCATGCTCATGTGGCGGTCGGGGTAGGCCGCGGCGCCGACGATCTCGGAGAGGAACTGCTCGGAGGCGGCGTCGCCGTGCAGCACGCAGTTTTCGCCGCCTTCTTCGTAGTTGAGGACGAACTGCAGCGCAACGCGCGCGCCGCCCGGCCAGCGGGCGTGCGGCGGCCGGGCACCGTATCCGATGAGATCGCGTGGATAGTTATCTTTTGTCATGTGTCTTTGCTTGCTTCAGGAAAACGCCCGGCACCGCAGCGCCGCCCGCAAGCGCCGACCATCACGCAATCAACGTGCCAGTCGTGCCGTCGGCGGTGCCGGATACATCGATACCGTTGCTTCGGTTACTCCGTGCCGTGCGAGTTGGCCGCGGCATTGCGCATGGCCTCTTCGCGCGACTGGATGCCGTTGTAGAACAGGTTCAGCGCCACGGCCACGATCGTGCCCAGCACGATGCCGCTGTGGGTGAACGGTCCGGTCCACTTCGGCAGGTACTGGAAGAAGGTCGGTGCCAGCGTCGGGATCATGCCGGCGCCGATCGAGATGGCGACGATGAACAGGTTGTGGCGGTTGCGGTTGAAATCGCACGAACCCAGGATGCGGATGCCGGTGGCGGCGACCATGCCGAACATCACGATGCCGGCGCCGCCCAGCACGAACTGCGGCACCGAGGCCACCACGTGGGCCATCTTCGGGAACAGGCCGAAGGCGATCAGGATGATGCCGCCGGCCGCCGCCACATAGCGCGAGCGCACGCCGGTCACGGTCACCAGGCCCACGTTCTGCGAGAACGAGGTGTACGGGAAGGTGTTGAAGATGCCGCCGATCACGGTGCCGAGGCCGTCGGCGCGCAGGCCGCGGGTCAGGTCCTCGTTGCTCAGCTTCTTGCCGGTGATGTCCGACAGGGCCAGGAACATGCCGGTGGACTCCACCAGTGTGATCAGCATGACGATGCACATCGAGAGGATGGCGGTCACTTCGAAGGTCGGCATGCCGAAGTGCAGCGGCGTGATGACAGCGACGAAGCTGGCTTCATCCAGGCCCTCGAACGACACCTTGCCCATGGCCATCGCCACCAGCGTGCCGGCGATGATGCCCAGCAGCACTGCGCAGTTGGCCACCAGGCCGCGGCCGTACTTGGTCAGCAGCAGGATGATCAGCAGCGTCAGGCCGGCAATGCCGAGGTTGGCCAGGTCGCCGTAGGCGAGGTTGGGCACCTCCTTGACCACGCCGTCGATCACGGCGCGGGTGGTGGGCTGGCCGCCGGCCGCCCAGTTGATGCCCACGCGCATCAGCGACACGCCGATCAGCGTGATCACCGTGCCGGTAACGACCGGCGGGAACAGCCCCAGCATGCGCCCCATCATCGGCGCAATCAGGATGCCGAAGATCCCCGAGGCGATCACCGCGCCATAGATGCCGAGCAGGCCGACATTGGGATCGGTGCCGATGGCGATCATCGGCGCCACCGAGGCGAAGGTCACGCCCATCATCACCGGCAGGCGGATACCGAACTTCCAGAAACCAAAGGCCTGGATCAGCGTGGCCAGGCCCGCGGCGAACAGGTCGGCGTTGATCAGGAACGCCAGCTGGTCCTTGGGCAGCTTGAGCGCGCCACCCACGATCAGGGGCACGGCAACCGTGCCGGCGTACATCACCAGAACGTGCTGCAACCCGAGCGCGAGCAGGCGCCCGGAGGGCAAACGCTCGTTGGTGAGGTCCGTCGGGACCGTGGTGCTTGCGGAATTCATTGGTGCGTCTCCTCTCCTTTGGTTTGATGGGAACACCACTGCCATGGCGCCGGTCCTGGATCCCGGAAGGTCTCCGGACCGTTATCTGCCTGTCGTCTCAGCACTCTCGTTTGTGAGCCGGGTGCTGTTTGCCGACCGGGTCTGGCCTTGTACCTGGGGGCAGGGGCGGGAACACCGTGCTAGGTGGAGCGGCCTAGTACGCTGCGAAGATCAAAGTTGCCCGGCTCGTCCGGCTGCACGCGGTCGGCGCAGGCGCCAAGGTGGTGCGCCATGCGCGACTGGGCCAGCGCGGCATTGCCCTGTTCGAGTGCGTCGAGGATCTCTTCGTGTTCATCGAACGAACAGGCGTTGTTGCCCGGGGCTTCCACGCTGGCGATCATCAGCGTGGTGCGCGACACCAGCCGGCGCATCATGTTGACCAGCAGCGCGTTGCCCGACAGTTCCGCCAGGGCCGTATGGAACTCGGCGGACAGGCGGATCCATTTGGGCCGGTCATGGGTGAGAAAGGCCTGGCGCTCGCTGGCCACCATCCGGCGCAGCGGCGCGATCACGGTCTTGACGTCGGGCATGCCGGCAAGCTTTTCCAGCACCGCGCGTTCCAGCATCTGGCGCAGCTCGAACATGTCGTGCGCCTCGTCGGTGGAGGGGCTGGCGATAAAGGCGCCGCGGTTGGGTTCGAGATCGACCATGCCGTCGGCGGCCAGGTGCGACAGCACCTTGCGCACCGTGTGCCGCGCGGTGGCATAGATCTCGCAAAGGGAATGCTCGGTCAGCTTGGTGCGCGGCGGCAGCCGGTGCTCCATGATCGCGTCGTAGATCTCGTGATACATGCGCTCTTCGACCGAGCCCTTGCGTGCGGGCTTGGCCGGCTTGCCCGCTTGGATCTCAGTCAGCTCGGCGTCGGCCTTGGTTTCGGCGTTGGCGGCAATCAGCTTCAGGCTCTTGGACATCGTGGCACCAGCAGTCAGACGGGGGCACCGCAAATCCTGGACATCAGGCCGCGGTGATCCAAAAATTGTTGACAATTATTTGGTTACTGCTTCAATATTGTCAACAAAACCGACTCAGGTTTTCGACAACTAAGGGAAATCCCTGAGTTGCCAACCGGGTAGGTGCAGGCGCATTGTCGCCACGCACCACCCAGCGCCGGGATGCGTTACCAGACGTACCGAGCGGGCACCATTGCCACAAATGGTGCTAGTGAAGGCAGCGGCGCCCCTCACAACCCAATCGCCTAAGGAAAAACACGATGGGACGCTTGACCACACACGTACTCGACACCGCTGCCGGCACGCCCGGCAAGGGCATG
Organism: Cupriavidus sp. UYPR2.512; assembly: GCF_000379565.1. NCBI lineage: Bacteria > Pseudomonadati > Pseudomonadota > Betaproteobacteria > Burkholderiales > Burkholderiaceae > Cupriavidus > Cupriavidus sp. UYPR2.512. Next base: position 36,046 of record NZ_KB903151.1, read on the forward strand.
TCGGTTACCCTTCATAAGATTGTCGACAATCGCCGTGAAACCCTGAAGACAGTCGTGACCAACCACGACGGCCGATGCGACCAGCCGCTGCTGGAAGGCGCGGACTTTGCCGTTGGCGTGTATGAGCTGGAATTCGCTGCGGGCGACTACTTCCGCGCGCAAGGCACGAAGCTGCCCGAGCCGGCTTTCCTGGACGTGGTGCCCCTGCGCTTCGGTATTGCCGATGTCAACGCGCACTACCACGTGCCCCTCCTGGTTTCGCCCTGGTCGTACTCGACCTACCGCGGCAGCTGACGCGGTGGCATAGGGAAACAGGAGACAAGACATGGAAGGCTACATTCTCGACTGGGCCAATCTGCTGCTGCGCTGGGTGCACGTCATCACGGCGATCGCGTGGATCGGCTCCTCGTTCTATTTCGTCTGGCTCGATAACAGCCTGACCCGCCCCACCGATGCTGACCTGCAGGAGAAGGGCGTCGGCGGCGAGCTGTGGGCCGTGCACGGCGGCGGTTTCTATAACCCGCAGAAATACCTGACCGCGCCCAAGACGCTGCCAGAGAACCTGCACTGGTTCTACTGGGAGTCGTATTCCACGTGGATGACCGGCTTCGGCCTGCTGGTGGTGCTGTACCTGTTCAACGCCAGCACGTTCCTGATCGACAAGAACGTCTACGACATGTCGCCTGGCGCGGCGGTCGGCCTGGCACTGTCCTACCTGGCCGCGGGCTGGGTGGTCTATGACGTGATCTGCCGCGTGTTCGGCAAGAGCGACAAGACCGTGGGCGTGCTGGTGGCGATCTACGTGGCCGTGGCTGCCTACGTGGCGTGCCACCTGTTCTCTGGCCGTGCGGCGTTCCTGCTGACCGGCGCGATGATCGCCACCATCATGAGCGCCAACGTGCTGGTGTGGATCATCCCGGGCCAGCGCAAGGTGGTTGCCGCGCTGCGCGCAGGCCAGCCGGTCGATCCGGTCCATGGCAAGAACGCCAAGCAGCGCAGCGTGCACAACACGTACTTCACGCTGCCGGTGCTGTTCGCGATGCTGTCGAACCACTACAGCATGACCTACAGCTACAAGTACAACTGGGCCGCGCTGATCCTGATCATGCTGGCCGGTGTGCTGATCCGCCAGTTCTTCATCCTGAAGCACAAGGGCAAGATCAACGTGGCCTGGCCCGCAGCCGGCGTTGCCGTGCTGGCCGTGGTCGCCGTGATGATCGCGCCGCAACCGCGCCCGGCCGTGGCCAAGGCAGAAGGCGGCGAAGCCGCTGCCACCGCCGTCAGCTTTGCCAAGGTGCAGGAAGTGGTGAATGCCCGCTGCGTGCAATGCCACGCCCAGCAGCCGAAGATGATGCCGACCGCAGCCAAGGGCATCAAGCTCGACACCGCGGAAGACATCAAGGCCCACGCCCAGCTGATCTATCAGCAGGCCGTGCAGCAGAAGGCGATGCCGCTGGGCAACGTGACGCAGATCACCGACGACGAGCGCGCCCTGCTGGGGCAGTGGTTCGAAGGCGGCGCCAAGACCACCAACTAAGGGTGGCCTGATCTGAAATGCATCAGGGCCGGCGCGTGCAGCCGGCCCGCGAAATCCGAGCATCGGTGATCGACGGTCCGGAGGGTTGTGCAGTTGGCAACCGTCAGTACCGGACCGGCGAGGGTTTGAACGGGGCCTTGTGCCCCGTTTTTTTTGGCGACTTATCCGCCGATATTCAGCAACGCCAGCACCCCCAGCACCAGGAAGATCCCCGCCGCGATCTTGTGCACCAGCCCGATCGGCATCTTGTTGGCAAACTTGTCGCCAAGCAGGACCGCCGGTGCATTGGCGACCATCATGCCGAAGGTCGTGCCGGCCACCACGGGAATCACCGCATCGCTGAAGCGCGCGGCCAGCGCCACGGTGGCGATCTGGGTCTTGTCGCCCATCTCGGCAAAGAAAAAGGCCACGATGGTGGTGCCGAGGATGCCGAGGGCGCCCTTGACCGGCTTGGCCTGTTCGGCGTCGTCGAGTTTGTCGGGGATCAGCATCCATCCCGCCATCGCGATAAAGCCCAGGCCCAGGATCCAGCGCAGCAGGCTTTCGCCCAGCACATGCGTGATCCAGCCGCCGAGCGCGCCGGCAAAGCCGTGATTGAACAGTGTGGCGATCAGGATGCCGAGGATGATGGGAACGGGCTTGCGGTAGCGCGCGGCCAGCACCAGCGACAGCAGCTGCGTCTTGTCGCCCATTTCAGCGAGGGCGACGATGCCTGTGGAGACGAGGAAGGCTTCCATATTGGTCTTGTGGGGTAACCGGGCCGCAATGCATCGCGAGATGCCAATGACGCACACCTTTCCCGGCCCGGCCAGAAAGGTATGGTCATCGGTCTCGCCAGGCTGGACGCTGCCGGGGCCGTATCAGTACGGCCAGGCGGGTCCGGAGCTGCGCACGCCATAACCGCAAGCGGTCAAGTCTGTTGACGTACGCCCCTGTCTCCCGGAGTCCGCATTGCGCGGCGCGGTGAGGGCAGGGCGGCTACTCCCCAATGGAAGCGGCGATTATACCGGCAGCGGCGGCAAGCGTCCACCTGCCGCCCGCCACAAGGGCTGCACCCTCAGGCCGGTACAGGCGCGTTGTCGCTGGTCTGCCGGCCGCGGAAATCGGTCCAGCACAGCGCCTTGAAGTCATAGAGCTTGCAGCGGCGCGCGGTGTCGAAATACCAGCGCCAGGAGAAGTTCTCGATGATGATGCGGCCCGGCAGTGCGTGTTCCAGCAGTGCCTGGGCGCGCTTGAGACGGTACAGCGGCACGCTCATGTCGACGTGGTGCGCGGTGTGTTCCATGATGTGGTGCAGCGCCGCGCCGATGCCGTGGCGGAAGCGCAGATGCACGGTGGTCGAGACAAAGGGCTGCGCCTTGGCCCACATCGCCTTGGTGTCGTACCAGGCGACGCTGGTGTGGGTGTGGTGCACATACAGCACGAAGCCGACGGTGACGTTCCACACCAGGAAGGGCAGCACGAAGCCGGCGCCGATGAGCATCCAGACGGACTGGTCCGTGGCCAGCGCAAGGCCGGCCAGCGCGCCGGTCCAGGCGAGCCCGAAACCGGCCACCAGCACACAGTCGCCAGTGAAGATCGGGCGGCGCGTGGCCATCTGGCGCTTGCTGGGGAAGAACATCTTGCACCACCAGATCTCCACCAGGTAGTACAGGCCAGGGCCGAAGCCGGTGCGGTAGATGCGCTCCATCACGCGGCGCCAGCGCGGCAGCGCGTTGAATTCTTCCAGCGAGTAGGGCGCCCAGACGAAGTCGAAGCCCTTCAGGTTCGTGTAGCCGTGGTGCACCACGTTGTGGCCGACTTCCCACAGGCTGTACGGCGTCAGCGAGGGCAGGAAGGTGAGCCGGCCCAGCCACTTGTTCAGGCCGCGGCGCGGGGTCAGGCTCTGGTGGCAGGCATCGTGGCCGATGATAAACAGGCGCGCGATCAACAACCCGGCCAGCACGCCCAATGCCAGCTTGGCGGCCCAGTGCGGCGCGAGCACCACGCCGGCCAGCACGGCGCCGAACAGCAGGTAGTCGAAAGCGAACAGCATCAGCGCGCGCGGCGTGCTTTGCTGGCCGAGCGGGATCAGCCAGCCGCGGATGATCTTGCGCGAGGGCAGCGGCGCGTCTGGCGCGATCGGTTCCGGCAAGGGCGCGCCATGCGGGGCGCGCGCGCGCGCAGGGATAGCGTGCCCGGGGGCAGGATCAGCGGATTGATAAGCAGTCATGCAAAACCTTCTGATTGCGGTCGATGTGTGTCGGTGCGCGGCTAGTCAGGACGGCCGCGGCGGAACCGCAAGATTAGAAGGCTTTGTCGGAGACAGTCTTGACGGTCGTCAAGCCGGTGGGACGGGGTAAGCGGTAAAAGCGCGCCCGCCGCGTGACGGCGGGCGGCTGCAAGCGGAGAGTGACGGATCAGGCGGCCGGCACGTGGGCGGCCTCGCCCATCACATAGACGCTGTCGATGACGCGGTCGTCGCCCAGCATGGCAAAGGCGAACAGTTCTTCTTCCAGCGTTTCCGAGCGGTTGCTGCGGCGGGCGATCAGCGGCGTGGCCTTGGGGTCCAGCACGATGAAGTCGGCCTCGCAGCCTTCGCCGAAGCTGCCGACGCGGTCAGTCCAGCCCAGTGCCTCGGCCGCGGCGCGGGTGGCCAGGTAGAACATGCGCAGGGCGGTCAGGTAGTAGCCGCCCATGCGCGCCACCTTGTGCGCCGCGTTCATGGTGCGGAACATCGAGAACGAGGTGCCGCCACCGACGTCGGTGGCCAGCGTCACGTTCAGGCGGTGGGCGTCGGACTGGTGGAAGTCATAGAAGCCGCTGCCCAGGAACAGGTTGGAGGTGGGGCAGTGCGCCACCGCGGCGCCGCTGTCGGCCAGGCGCCGGCGGTCGTCCTGGTCCAGGTAGATGGCGTGGCCGTACATCGCGCCCGGGCGCAGCAGGCCGTAGCGGTCGTACACGTCCAGGTAGCTGCGCGCGTCCGGGAACAGCTCGGCCACCCATTTGACCTCGTCGCGGTTCTCGGCCACGTGGGTCTGGATGAAAGCGTCCGGGTAGGCGCGCGCCAGTTCGCCGCAGGCGGCCAGTTGCGCCTCGGTCGAGGTCGGGGCAAAGCGCGGCGTGATGGCGTAGGCCAGGCGTCCCTTGTTATGCCAGCGCGACAGCAGGTCGGCGGAGTCCCGGGCGCCGGTCTCGGCGGTATCGCGCAGGAATTCCGGGCAATTGCGGTCCATCATCACCTTGCCCGTGACCATGCGCAGGTTGCGCGCCTCGCTTTCGGCAAAGAGGGCCTCGGCCGAGGCTTTGTGCACCGTGCTCCAGACCACCGCGCTGGTGGTGCCGTTGCGCAGCAGTTCCTCGGTGAAGAAGCCGGCCACGCCGCGTGCGTAGTCGGGGTCGGCGAAGCGGCGCTCTTCGGGGAAGGTGTAGGTGTCGAGCCAGTGCAGCAGGCCCGGCGACGGCGACGCGATCATGTCGGTCTGCGGGTAGTGCACGTGGGTGTCGATAAAGCCGGGCACGATCAGCTTGCCGCGGTGGTCGACGATCTCGGCCTCAGCCGGGATGCGCGCGGCCAGCTGCGTATAGTCGCCGGCGGCGGCGATGCGCCCGTTGGTGACGATCAGCACCCCGTCGTCCCAATACTGATACGCGTCCTCATGGAATTGCGGATCGCGCAGGAAATGCAGCACGCGGCCGCGAATGGCACGGGTGAGGGAGTCAGTCTTGGGGTTGGTCGTCATGGTTTGTCTCTTGTGGCCGGCCCGCGCGGAACCGCAGGGTTCAAGCAGCAGGCCGGGCTATTGGCATGCGCCGCGCTCAGGCCGCCGGGGCCGTTGCGGGCGGGGACTTGGGCGGGCTCGACCAGAAGTGGTCGACTTCCGCCAGGAATTCAGCCTTCTGCATGGCAGGCAGGAAGGCCGCTTCAAAGCTGTTGCGGGCAAGCTTGTGGGCATCGGCCGCGTCCAGCGGCAGCGCGTCGAAGGTGGCTTCCCAGTTGGCGTTCATATAGCCGCCGAAGTAGGCCGGATCGTCCGAATGCAGCGTGATCACCACGCCGGCATCGAGCATGCGCTTGAGCGGGTGGTCACGCAGGTCCGGGTAGACCTTGAGCTTGACGTTCGACAGCGGGCACACGGTCAGCGCCACGCGCTCGCGCGCCAGGCGTTCCACCAGCGCGGGGTCGTCGATGGCGCGCACGCCGTGGTCGATGCGCTGCGCCTTGAGGATGTCGAGGGCGTCGGTGACGTATTGCGCCGGGCCTTCCTCGCCCGCATGGGCGACCAGGTGCAGGCCCAGCTCGCGCGCCTTGGCGAACACGCGCGCGAACTTCTCGGGCGGGTTGCCTTGCTCGGACGAGTCCAGGCCCACGCCGACAAAGCGGTCCCGGTAGGGCAGCGCCGCTTCCAGCGTGGCGAAGGCGTCTTCCTCCGGCAAATGGCGCAGGAAGCACAGGATCAGGCTGCTGGAGAAGTCATACTCGGTACGCGCCTGCGCCAGGGCATCGGCGATGCCGTCGATCACCACGCCGATGGGCACGCCGCGCGCGGTATGGGTCTGCGGGTCGAAGAAGATCTCGGCGTGGCGGACGTTGTCGGCGACCGCGCGCTTGACGTAGGCCATGGTCATGTCGAAGAAATCTTCCTCGGTCAGCAGCACGCTGGCGCCGGCGTAGTAGATGTCCAGGAACGACTGCAGGTCGGTGAAGGCGTAGGCGGCGCGCAGCGCCTCGACGCTGGGGTAGGGCAGCGCAACCTGGTTGCGCTGTGCCAGCCGGAAGATCAGTTCCGGCTCTAGCGTGCCTTCGATATGCACATGCAGTTCGGCCTTGGGAGTGCGGCGGATCTGTTCCGCGAGCGCGGCATCGATGGTCATGGGGGCCTCGTTTCTGGGCATTTCTGTGCCTGCCGGCGGAGCCGGCGGCACGGGTTCAGGGATGCACCGCCTCCGGGCGGCCCAGACGCAGCGCGGCAAGGCGCTGTTCGCGGACCTGGAGCAGCTGGGCGACGATGGCTACCGCAATCATAGCCGGAGCCTTGTCGGTAATCCCGGGAACCCCCATGGGGCATGTCATTTCCGCAAACCGGGCCGGGTCGATGCCATGCTCGGCCATGCGGTGTTCAAAGCGCGCGCGCTTGGTCTTGGAGCCGATCAGCCCGAAGTAGGCAAAGTCGGTGCGCTTGAGGATTTCCTCGCACAGGGTCTGGTCCAGCGCATGGCTGTGCGTCATGACCAGGAAGTAGCTGCCCGCGGGCGCCTGCGCCACTACCGCCTCGGGCGTGTCGCTGGCCTCGGCCTCGACGTTGTCGGGCAGCCCGCCGGGGAAGAGCGTGTCACGCTCGTCGACCCAGTGCACGCGGCACGGCAGCGTGGCCAGCACCTTGACCAGCGCATGGCCGACATGGCCCGCGCCAAACAGCACCACATGCATGGTGTCGGGCACCAGCGTATCGGTCCAGCTGCCGTCGGCGTGCAGCGTTACGCCGGGGATCACGGCATGGCTGTCGCCATGGGTGATTGCGCCGCTGGCCGGCACTTGCCGCTGCAGTGCCTTGCCGGCGGTGAAATTGCGTTCGACCGCGTCAAGCCAGTGCAGGTCGGCTTCGCCAAGGACCTCGAACGCCAGCTGCACCACGCCGCCGCAGCACTGGCCCAGCGCGGGCCCGAGCGGAATGCGCTCGATCCGGCGTGTTTCACCGCGCACCAGCATCTCGCGCGCGATATCCATGCCGCGCCACTCCAGGTGCCCGCCGCCGATGGTGCCGACCAGGTCGTCGGCGCTGACCAGCATGCGGATGCCGGCCTCGCGCGGGGCCGATCCCTTGACTTCGACGATGGTGACCATCGCTACCGGCACGCCGGCGTGCACCATGCGGGCGGCGTCGGCGAAGCGGAAGGGTTTGAGCGGTGCGTCCTGCATGTCGGGGGCCTTGTCGGTGTTGCCTGGTTGCTGCTTGATGCTGTGGTGCTGCCTGCGCCATGTCATCGCAAGGGTGGCGCGCGCCTGCTTCTTCCACCGGCCCCTTGCCCGTCAACGCGGCCAAGGGGGGAAAGCCCGGGGGCGCCCGCAGGCGCGCGCTTCCTGCGATCGTTCAGCCAGCGCAGGCTGGCTGCGCCGCGGCTTCGCGCACGGCGTCGACGGCGTCCAGGATCGCTTCGCTGGTGGCCGGGGCCTTCAGCGGCGGATTGATGCGGTAGTCGCCAACGGCAGCCACGGCGTCGCGGATCGCAAAGAACACCGAGAACGGCAGCAGCAGCGGCGGCTCGCCCACGGCCTTGGAGCGGTGGATGCTGTCCTCGACGTTGCGGTTCTGGAACAGGCGCACGTTGAATTCCTCCGGGCAGTCGTTGACCGTCGGGATCTTGTACGTGGACGGGGCGTGCGTCATCAGCTTGCCGTCCTGGTTCCACCACAGTTCCTCGGTGGTCAGCCAGCCCATGCCCTGGATAAAGGCGCCTTCGACCTGGCCGATGTCGATCGCCGGGTTCAGCGAGCGGCCGGCGTCGTGCAGCGCGTCGGCGCGCAGCAGCTTCCATTCGCCGGTGAGCGTGTCGACCAGCACCTCGGAGCACGCGGCACCGTAGGCGAAGTAGTAGAACGGGCGGCCCTGCAGCTTGCTCTGGTCCCAGTGCAGCTTGGGCGTGGTGTAGAAGCCGTCGGACCACAGCTGCACGCGCGCCACGTAGGCTTCGCGCGCCAGCTCGCCGAACGACAGGCGCAGCTCGCCGGCGCTGACCAGGTCATCATTGAAGCGCACCTCGGACGGCTCCACGCCGCCCTTGCGCGCGGCAAACACAGCCAGGCGTTCGCGGATCTGGCGGGCGGCGTCCTGCGCCGCCTTGCCGTTCAGGTCGGCACCGGTGGAGGCTGCGGTGGCCGAGGTATTGGCCACCTTGCTGGTATCGGTCGCGGTCACGCGCACGCGCTCCATGCGGATGCCCAGCTCATGCGCCACCACCATTGCCACCTTGGTGTTCAGGCCCTGGCCCATCTCGGTGCCGCCGTGGTTCACCAGCACCGAGCCGTCGTTGTAGACGTGCACCAGCGCGCCGGCCTGGTTGAAGTGGGCCACGTTGAATGAGATGCCGAACTTCACCGGGGTGATGGCGATGCCCTTCTTCAGCACCGGGCTGGTGGCGTTGAAGGCGCGCGTGGCCTCGCGGCGGGCGCGGTATTCGCTGCTGGCCACCAGTTCGTCGATCAGCTCGTGGATGACGTTGTCTTCCACGGTCTGGCCGTAAGGCGTGACGTTGTTCTCGGTCTTGCCGTAGAAGTTGGCGCGGCGCACGTCCAGCGAATCCTTGCCGACCGCGCGGGCGACGTTGTCCAGGATGTACTCGACCGCGAAAGCGCCCTGCGGGCCGCCGAAGCCGCGGAATGCGGTGTTGCTCTGCGTGTTGGTCTTGCCGCAGTAGCCGTCGATCTGCACGTTCGGCAGCCAGTAGGCATTGTCGAAGTGGCAGATGGCGCGGGTCATCACCGGGCCCGACAGGTCGGCCGAGAAGCCGGCGCGCGACACCATCTCGACCTTCACGCCCTCGATATGGCCTTCGTCGTCGTGGCCCACGGTGTAGTCGAACACGAAGTCATGGCGCTTGCCGGTGATCATCATGTCGTCGTCGCGATCCGGGCGCAGCTTGACCGGGCACATCAGCTTCCAGGCGGCCAGCGCGGCGCAGCAGGCGAACAGCGCCGACTGCGACTCCTTGCCGCCGAAGCCGCCGCCCATGCGGCGGCATTCGACCAGCACCTGGTGCGCTTGCCAGCCCAGCATATGGCACACCGCGTGCTGCATTTCGGTCGGGTGCTGGGTCGAGCACCACACTTGCATGCTGTCGTTCTCGCGCGGCGCGGCATACGAGATCTGGCCTTCCAGGTAGAACTGCTCCTGGCCGCCCAGGTGGATCTTGCCGCTGTCCTGGCGGGCTGCGCCGGCAATGCGCGCGGCCGGCTCGCCGCGCGTCAGGTGCATCGGCGGCAGCACATAGCTGCCGGCCTCGTGCGCGGCTTGCGGCGACAGCACCGGGCGCAGGTCTTCGTAGTCGATTGCGCCCAGGCGGGCAGCGCGGCGGGCGGCGTCATGCGAGGTCGCCACCACGATAAAGATCGGCTGGCCGATGAACTGCACCACGTCGCGTGCCAGGATCGGGTCGTCGTGGATGATCGGGCCGCAGTCGTTGGTGCCGGGGATGTCGTCCACCGTCAGCACATCGACCACGCCGGGCGCGGCGCGCACCTTGTCGAGCGAGACCGACTTGATGCGGGCGTGCGCGCGGGTGCTCATGCCGAGCGCGGCATGCAGCGTGCCGGCCAGCTCGGGGATGTCATCCGTGTAGGTGGCGGTGCCGGCCACGTGCAGGTGGGCGGATTCATGCGGACGCGAGATGCCGACCTGCGGGACCTGTTCGGCGGCGTCGAGCAGGAAGGGTTCGGTTTGCTTGTTCATGCCGATGCTTTCCTATTTCTCTGGCTCAGGCCGTAGCGGTTTCAGTGGCGCCGGCGCCAATGGCGCGGACGTTGACGGCTGCCGCGGGCAGCGCTTGCGCGCGGGTCTCCAGCCAGAAGCGATACAGCAGGTTGGCGGCACCGCGGCTGCGGTACGACGCGGTCGCGCGCATGTCGGACAGCGGCGTGTAGTCCTGCGCCAGCGCGGCCATGCCGGCGCGGGCGGTGGCTTCATTCCAGGGCTGGCCGGTCAGGGCCGCTTCGGTGGCGGCGGCGCGCTTGGGCGTGGCGGCCATGCCGCCAAAGGCGATGCGGGCCTGCGTGACGATGCCGTCCTGCACGGTGATGCCGAATGCGGCACACACTGCGGAAATGTCCTCATCAAAGCGTTTGGACAGCTTGTAGGTGCGGAAGTGCTGCGGGCCGGCCACCGGCACGCGCAGCGCGGCGACGAATTCGCCCGGCTGCATGGCAGTCTTTTGGTAGGCCAGGTACAGGTCTTCCAGCGGCAGCGTGCGGCGCGTTTCGCCGTGCTGCAGCACCACTTCCGTGCCCAGCGCGATCAGCGCCGGCATCGAGTCGCCGATCGGCGAGCCGTTGGCGATATTGCCGCCCAGCGTGCCGGCATTGCGGATCGGCAGCGAGGCAAAGCGCTTCCACATCTCTTCCAGCTCGGGGTGCGCGGCGTTCAGTGCGGCATAGGCCTTTTCCAGCGTCACGGCGGCGCCGATCTCGACCATGCCGTCGCGTTCCTCAATGTGGTTCAGGTCTTCCACCTGGCCCACGTAGAGCAGGCTGCCCAGCTCGCGGAACTGCTTGGTGACCCACAGGCCCACGTCGGTGCTGCCGGCCAGGATGCGGATGTCGGGCTGTGCGGCCTTGATCGCACCGAACTCCGCCGCGGTGCGCGGGGCAAAGAATTCCTGGCCCTGGGCGCGGTAGCGGAAGGTTTCGCCGCGCTTGAGGTTGCGCAGGGTGTCGGCGATCTGCTTCGGGTTGAGCTTGTCCGCGGTGGGGGCGGGCAGGGCCATCATGCGCTCGCCGGCGTCGATGATCGGGCGGTAGCCGGTGCAGCGGCACAGGTTGCCGGTCAGCGCGTCGCAGATGGTCTGGCGCGGGGGCGCCTCGCCGCCCGGGGTGTGCTGCTGGTACAGCGCCCACAACGACATCACGAAGCCGGGGGTGCAGAAGCCGCACTGCGAGCCGTGGCACTCGACCATGGCTTCCTGCACCGGGTGCAGGTTGCCGTCGGCCTGGCGCAGGTCCTCGACCGTGATCAGGGCCTTGCCGTCGAGCGTGGGCAGGAACTGGATACAGGCGTTGACCGCCTTGAATTCGACATCGCCGCCGTCCTGCAGCTCGCCGATCACGACGGTGCATGCGCCGCAGTCGCCTTCGGCGCAGCCTTCCTTGGTGCCGGTGCAGCGCGCGTCTTCACGCAGGTACTGCAGCACGGTGCGGGTAATGGGGGCGTCGGATACTTCCTTGACCTGGCCGCGGTGGAAAAAGCGGATGGTTTGCGTCTCCATGGTCTTCTCTCTCTTGGTGATGGCGGAAACATAGCACCCTGGCCTTTCATGCAATATTCGGCCCAGGTGATATGCGCCATCAGCGGGCGGCCCCGGTTGGTGCCCCGCCGCACCGGCGCGCGCCCTCCGGGAGGGGGTCATTTGACCGTTTGTGGGGCGCCTGTCATACACTATGCGCCGTTCCCATCCCCCACGCCACCCATCTGGCCCCCGCCGGAGGACCGCCATCGCCATGCACGGACGCGACCATCTCGATACTTATTTGCTGCGGGTGCTTCACACCCTGCTGACCGAGCAGAGCGTGACCCGCACGGCCGTGCGCCTAGGCCAGTCCCAGCCCGCCATCAGCAATACCCTGAAGCGCCTGCGGGAGATCACCGGCGATGCCATTTTGGTGCGGGGCAAAAACGGCATGGTCCCGACCGAGCGCGGCCGCGAACTGCTGGCGCTGGCCGAGCAGAGCCTGGCGGCGATGGACCGCATCGCGCGCCCGCCGCAGCAGTTCGACCCGGCCACCACCACGCGCACCTTCCATCTGGGCGCGCCGGACTACCTGGACGCCTTCTTCCTGCCCAATATCGTCGAGCGCGTGCGCCGGCTGGCGCCGGGCGCCAAGCTGTTCGTGCATCCGATGACGTCGTCGTCGGACTTCCTGGACGACCTGGAGCAGGGGCAGCTGGATATTGTGGTCGGCAACTGGCTGTCGCCGCCGGAGCACCTGCATATCTCGCCGCTGTTCGACGACGAGGTGGTGTGCATGCTGGGCGCGCAGCACCCGTTGGCGCGCAAGGGGCTGACGCTCAAGCACTACCTGGAGATGCCGCATCTGGCACCCGCGCCGTACGCGTCGATGCAGCGCAGCATGATCGACCAGGCGCTGGCCGAGCAGGGCTACAAACGCAATATTCAGGTCACGCTGCCGTATTTTGGCCTGGTGCCGTATGTGCTGATGAAGACGGATATGGTCTTCACCACCGGCCGGCAGTTTGCCGCGCACTATGCCCAGTACCTGCCGATCCGCATGGTGCCGTCACCGGTGTCTTTCCCGCGCATGCGCTTCTACCAGCTGTGGCACGAGCGCTGCCATGCGGCGCCGGATGTGATGTGGATCCGGCGGATGATTGCCGAGGTGGCGGCGGATCTGCCGCAATTGCCACGGCTGGAGGCAGAGGGGGGGTGAGGCAACGCCTATGACGGATGGCACTACGGGGCGACTGGAACTCGCACCCCTGCCTCAGTATTGGGCCTGCCCGGCGAGGAATAGGCGTCTCACTTCGCCTTGTAGTCCGGGAAGAACAATTGTTCTCCCTCCACCTTGTACCCGCCAATCGCGTCCTGCCCTTCCTTTGACGTGATCCACTCCACCAGCTTCATCGCATCCGCATGGTTGATGCCCGGATGCTTGGCGGGATTGACCGCGATAATCCCATACGGATTGAACATCTTCGGGTCGCCTTCGATGGCGATCGCCAGGCCGGTCTTGGCGCGATACGCGCCGTAGGTGGCACGGTCCGACAGCGTATAGGCCGGCATCTGCGCGGCCATGGTCAGCACCTCGCCCATGCCCAGGCCTGCGTTGATGTACCACGGCTGGCCCTTGGGCTCGATGCCGAGCTGCTTCCAGTAGTCCTTCTCCATCACGTCGGTGCCGGAGTTGTCGCCGCGCGAGATGAACTTGCTGCCGCTGCCGGCAAGCTTGCGGAACCCTGCCAGCACGTCCTTGCCGCCCTTGACGCCGGCCGGGTCGCTGGCCGGGCCGACCACGATGAAGTCGTTGTACATCACGTCGCGGCGGTTCACGCCGTAGCCGGCTGCGATAAAGGCGTCCTCCATCTTGCGGGCGTGCACCAGCAGCACGTCGACGTCGCCCATCTCGCCCATCTTCATGGCCTTGCCCGAGCCGACCGCGATCACCTTGACGGTGACGCCTGCCTTTTTCTCGAAGCGCGGCAGCAGGTACTTCAGCAGGCCGGAGTTCTCGGTGCTGGTGGTGGTGGCCAGCTTCAGTTCGCCGGCCTGGGCCGCCGACAGCAGGCCCAGGCAGGCGATGGCGACGAGCTGACGCACGGGGCGGCGCAGGCATTGGGCAAGGCGAAGCGACATGCGGTGGGCTCCTTTGTATTATGTTCTATTGGACATAATTGCTTTTGCCTTGGAATCTCATGGAGAATGCGGCAAAAGAACATAACAATGGGGTATTCATTGTGGTCCAGCCGAGTTCAACAAGTAAATATGCTGCGGGGGACATATGACCTTCCGCTTTGACCTGTTCCCCGTGATCGCGGCCGACGACAATCCGCGCGCCAACGGCAAGGTCTTCCAGCTGCTCAAGGCAGTGCGTGAAACCGGCTCGCTGCACCGCGCGGCGCGCGAGATCGGCCTGTCGTACCGGCACGCCTGGGGCGTGATGCGGACCTGGGAGGAGATGCTCGGGCGCGGCATGCTCGACATGGAGCGCGGCCGCGGTGCCTCGCTGACGCGCTTCGGCGAACGCCTGCTGCGCGCCGAACTGCGCCTGCGCGAATCGGTCGACCCGGTGGTGCAGAAGGCCATGGCGGAATTCATTGCCGAACTGGACGATGCCCAGCTGCCGCAGTCGTGCGTGCATTTCACCGGCAGCCATGACCCGGCGGTGGAGGTTCTGGCCGCCGCGCTGGGCGAGGCAAGAACTCCGCTGCAGCTCGATACAGTGTTTTGCGGCAGCGTGGAGGGGCTGATCTGCCTGCAGGAGCGGCAGTCGGAACTGGCCGGCTTCTATGTCTCGCCGGTGCAGACCGCGGGCTCGGTCGCGCATGTGACGCTGCGCAAGTGGCTGCGGCCGGCCGCGGTGCGGCTGCTGCGGCTGGCCTGGCGCGAGCAGGGCCTGATCCTGGCGCCGGAGGTGGCGCGCGAGGTGCATGACCTGCGCGACCTGGCGCGCACCCAGGCGCGCTTCGTCAACCGGCAGCGCAGTTCGGGCACGCGCATGCTGTTCGACCAGCTACTGGCCGCGCAGGGCCTGTACCCGGACCAGATCGCCGGCTACGACGAGACCGAGTTCAGCAACGAGAAGGTGGCCGAGGCCGTGCACGGCGGCCGCGCGCAGGCCGGTTTCGGGCTGCGCATGAATGCCGAGGCTCACGGGCTCGCCTTTGTGCCGCTGACGCGCGAGGCCTACTACCTGGCGCTGCGCAAGAACGACCAGACCGCCGGCTGGATGGCAGCCGTGCTGGGCCTGCTGGCCGATCCGGCCTTTGCCCGCCGCATCGAGGCGCTGCCCGGCTACACCGTGGCCGAGCCGGCCGGCATCCTGACGCCGCAGGAGGCGTTGCCGTGGTTCGGGCCGGACGGCAAGGAAGACAACTGAGGGCGAGCGGGGCGGCATGACGCCGACGGGCGCGCGGCTGCGCGGCCGGGTCCGTATTACACTCCCTGCCAGGCGCGCCGTGGTTTGCACAGGCTTGCGCCAGACCCTTGCAAGGAGCGCCATGCTGGAAACCGCCGCGCTGGCCGCGGGCATGTCCTGGGCCAGCGGCTTTCGCCTCTACCTTGCCGTGCTGGCCGCCGGCGTGCTGGCGCGCCTGGGCTGGCTGGACCTGCCGCCCGGGCTGCAGCCCTTGGAATCCTGGTGGGTCATCGGCGTGGCTGCCGTGCTGGCCGTGGCCGAATTTGTCGCCGACAAGGTGCCTGCGTTCGATTCCGTCTGGGACGGCATCCATACCTTCATCCGCATTCCCGCCGGCGCGATCCTGGCCGCCGCCGCCTTCGGCCAGCTGGATCCGCAGTGGATGGTGGCGGCAGGGCTGATCGGCGGCACGCTGGCCGGCACCGCGCATGCGGTCAAGGCCGGCACGCGCGCGCTGATCAATGTCTCGCCGGAACCGTTCTCCAATTGGACGGCCTCATTCACGGAAGACCTGACCGCGACCGGCAGCCTGCTGCTGGCATTTTTCCTGCCGGTGGTGTTCCTGGTGCTGCTGGTGGTTTTCCTGCTGGTGTCGGTGTGGCTGCTGCCGAAATTGTGGCGCGGCGTGCGCCGGCTGCATGCGAGCCTGCGCGCCAGGACTGAGCGGCCTGGCACACCCCGCTAGCTTCCCGGCCATTCCCGCTTTTTTTCGACTGACCCGAGGCGCGCCGCCGCCACAAACCAAGAACCAAACCAACCGATGCCCCCCGAGTCCGCCATCGAAGCTCCGCCCACGGCCGCCAACCCCGCCGGCATGCGCCCCGCGCATGGCGGCCGCTTCTCCGCCTGGCGCCAGGCGTTGCGCATGGCCCGGCGCGACTGGGTGGCCGGCGAGCTCTACCTGCTGCTGTTTGCGCTGGTGCTGGCCGTGGCCGCGCTGACCAGCGTGGGCTTCATGGCCGACCGCATGCGGCTGGGCCTGGAGCGCGACGCGCGCCAGATGATCGCGTCCGACGTGCTGCTGGTGGCTGACCAGCCCTTCGATGCCGCCTTCGCGCAGCGTGCGCAAGCGGCCGGGCTGGCCGTGGCGCAGACCGTCACCTTCCCTAGCATGGCGACGGCCAATGGCAAGGCGCCGGCCGGCGGTGACGCCCCCAGCCAGCTGGCCGCGCTCAAGGCCGTGAGTGACGGCTACCCGCTGCGGGGCAAGCTCAAGGTTGCCAGTGCAGCGGGGGCGCCGGATGCGCCCGCCGAAGGCATTCCCGCGCCGGGCACTGTGTGGGTTGACGAGGCGCTGCTGGGCGCCCTGGGGGTTGCCGTGGGCGACACCCTGCAACTGGGCAGCCGCAGCTTCCGCATCGACCGCATCATCACGCAGGAGCTTGATCGCGGCACCGGCTTCATGAACTTCGCGCCGCGCGTGCTGATGCCGCTGTCGGACCTGGACAGCACCGGGCTGGTCGGCTGGGGCAGCCGCGTGACCTACCGGCTGCTGGTGGCCGGCCCCGATGCCGCCGGCGCCGCCTTCCAGAAATGGGCGCAGGACGAGATCGGACGCCGCAAGCTGCGCAATACCCGGGTCGAGTCGCTGGAATCGGGCCAGCCGCAGATGCGCGCCACGCTGGACCGCGCCGAGCGCTTCCTGTCGCTGGTGGCGGTGCTGTCGTCGATGATCGCCGCGGTGGCCATCGCCATGTCGGCGCGCCGCTATATGCAGCGCCACACCGATGCCTGCGCGGTCTACAAGTGCCTGGGGCTGTCGCGCGGGCAGATCCTGCGCGCCTTCGGCCTGGAATTCCTGCTGGTGGGGGCGGCCGGCGCGCTGGCCGGCGTGCTGCTCGGGTACCTGGGGCACTACGGCCTGCTGTTGTCACTGGGCGGGTTGCTCAAGGTGTCGCTGCCGCAGCCGTCGCTGCTGCCGGCGCTGGTGGGCGTGCTGGCCGGCCTGGTGCTGCTGGCCGGGTTTGCGCTGCCGCCGCTGCTGGCGCTGACACGGGTGGCGCCGCTGCGGGTGCTGCGCCGCGATATCGGGCCGCCGCCGGTGTCGGCCTGGGTCGCCTATGCGCTGGGCCTGGGCGCCTTTGTCGCGCTGCTGCTGGTGGCGGCGCGCGACCTGCGGCTCGGGCTGACCACCGCGGGTGGCTTTGTCGCCGCGGGCGTGGTCTTCGCGGTGCTCGCGCTGGGGCTGCTGACGCTGCTGTCGCGCCTGCTGCGTGGGCGCCTGCGCGGGCGCGCGGTGATGGGCTGGCGCTTTGCGCTGGCGGTGCTGGAACGCCGCCGCGCGGTCACGGTGCTGCAGACCGTGGCGCTGGCGGTGGGGCTGATGGCGCTGCTGCTGCTCGGCATGACCCGCAATGACCTGGTCGATTCGTGGCGCAGCGCCACGCCGGCCGATGCGCCCAACCGCTTCATCATCAATATCCAGCCGGACCAGCGCGAGCCGCTGCGCCAGATGCTGGCCGGCGCCGGCATCAACGATCTGCTCTACCCGATGGTACGCGGGCGCCTGACTCATATCGGCGAGCGTGCCATCCGCGGCGACAGCTTTGAGGACGGGCGCGCGCGCAACCTGGTGGAGCGCGAATTCAACCTGTCCTATACCGATGCGCTGCCCGAGGGCAACCGCGTGATTGCCGGGCGCTGGTCCGACGGGGCCAAGGGGTCGGACGCCGGCGCATCGGTGGAAGAGGGCATCGCCAAGACGCTGGGCATCCGGCTGGGCGACACTCTGCGCTTTGACGTGGCCGGCCAGGCCGTGCAGGCCCGCGTGACCTCGCTGCGCAAGCTCGACTGGGGCTCGATGCGCGTCAATTTCTTCGTGATCCTGCCGCCGCAGGCGATGCAGGGGCTGCCCGAGACCTACATCACGTCGTTCCACCTGCCGCCCGCCAGCGCGGCGCTGGGCAACCGGCTGATCGCGGCCTTCCCCAACATCACCGTGGTCAATACCGACCTGATCCTGCGCCAGATCCAGGACATCCTGGACCAGGTGATCGCGGCGGTGGAGTTCCTCTTTGTGTTCACGCTGGCCGCCGGCGTGACCGTGCTGTACGCGGCGCTGTCCGGCGCGCGTGACGAGCGCATGCGCGATGCGGGCCTGCTCAAGGCGCTGGGGGCCTCGGCCGCGCTGGTGCGCCAGACGCAGTACGCCGAGTTCCTGGTGGTGGGCGGCCTGGCCGGATTCCTGGCCAGCCTGGGCGCGATCGCGGTGGGCTGGGGGCTGTCGCAGTTCGTCTTCGATTTCCCGTACCGCTTCAATGCCTGGATCGTGCCGGTGGGCGTGGTTTCTGGCATGCTGTGCGCTTTTGCCGGCGGCTGGCTGGGCCTGCGCGAAGTGCTGCGCCAGCCCGCGCTGGCGACCTTGCGTGATGCTTGAGGGAGCTGCCCCGGCAGCGCAGACCGAGTGAGTGATGAGTACTGAATCCGACGACAAGCCCGGCACGGCCGAGGTGACTGCATTTGAACTGGTGGGCGGCGAAGCGCGCGTGCGCGAGCTGGTCGACCGCTTCTACGACCTGATGGACCTTGAGACCCAGTTCGCCGGGCTGCGCGCGCTGCACCCGCCCTCGCTGGAGGGCTCGCGCGACAAGCTGTTCTGGTTCCTGTGCGGCTGGCTGGGCGGCCCCAACCACTTCATCGAGCGCTTCGGCCATCCGCGCCTGCGCGCGCGCCATATGCCGTTCGAGATCGGCGTGAGCGAGCGCGACCAGTGGATGCGCTGCATGGCGCTGGCAATGCAGGACATCGGCCTGTCCGAAGACCTGCAGCTGCGCCTGATGCAGGCCTTCTTCCAGACCGCCGACTGGATGCGCAACGTGGCGCGCTGAGGCGCCGCCGCTCCCTTCTTTCCACCGAAAGGTTTCTCAGCCCATGACAGACCAACTGCCTGAAGACGCCCTGCGTTTGCTCGACTTCTGGTTCGACCGGCCCGGTTCGGCCGCCTGGAATACCGAGCGCCCGCAATGGTTCACCAAGTCGGACGCCTTCGATGCGCAGATCCGCGCGAACTTCCTGTCCGACTGGCAGGTCGCCTGCGACGGGGCACCGGACGACTGGTCGGTCACGCCTGAAGGCGCCTGCGCGCGCGTGGTGCTGCTGGACCAGTTCCCGCGCAACATGTTCCGCAACGATCCGCGCAGTTTCGGCAGCGATGCGCTGGCGCTGGCACTGGCCAGGCGCATCGTCGCCACCGGTCTGGACCGCAAGCTGCCCACGGATTACCACCGCATGTTCTGCTACATGCCGTTCGAGCATTCCGAGGCGCTGGAAGACCAGGACGAGGCGGTGCGCCTGATGACGCAACTGCGCGAGGCCAGCGGCGGGGTGGTGGATGTGGTGGAGTGGGCCGGGAAGCACCGCGCGATCATCGCGCGCTTTGGCCGCTTCCCGCACCGCAATGCGGTGCTGGGGCGGCAGAGCACGGCTGAGGAACTGGCGTTCCTGCAGCAGCCGGGCTCGTCGTTCTAGGCCGGGCCCGGCAGGCCCGGCGCGGGGCGCGCGCTCAGGTCTTGTCGCGCGCCTGTTGCCACTTGTCGACGCGCACGCGCGGCGCAGCAGCCAGTTGCTCCAGCAGGCCGGCAGGCGTGTCGGCTACATGCAGCAGGTTGGCATGCGCCTGCTTCAGGAAGCCTTCCTGCACGGCATGCGACAGGAAGCCCAGCATGCCGTCGTAGAACCCGGCGACATTCAGCAGGCCCACCGGCTTGTCGTGGTAGCCCAGTTGCAGCCAGGTGAAGGTCTCGAACAGCTCTTCGAAGGTGCCCACGCCGCCGGGCATGGCGATAAAGGCATCGGCGCGGTCGGCCATCATCTGCTTGCGCTCGTGCATATTGCGCACCACGTGCAGTTCGGTCAGGCCGCGGTGGCCCACTTCCTTCTGCATCAGCGCGTCGGGGATGATGCCGATGGCGCTGCCGCCATGTGCCATCACGGCGTCGGCGACGATGCCCATCAGGCCCACCTTGCCGCCGCCGTACACCAGCGCCAGGCCGCTTTCGGCCAGGGTGCGGCCGAGCAGGCGCGCGCCTTCGGCGTATTCAGGACGGTTGCCGGGGCTGGACCCGCAATACACGCAGACGGATTTCACTTTGCTTCCTTTGCCGCGCCGGCTGCGGCCTTGGCTGCCGCGTAGTCGCGCGCCAGCTGGTC
Organism: Cupriavidus sp. UYPR2.512; assembly: GCF_000379565.1. Classification (NCBI taxonomy): domain Bacteria; kingdom Pseudomonadati; phylum Pseudomonadota; class Betaproteobacteria; order Burkholderiales; family Burkholderiaceae; genus Cupriavidus; species Cupriavidus sp. UYPR2.512. The sequence goes on from NZ_KB903151.1 coordinate 56,070, forward strand.
GAATGCATCCCGGGCGCGGCCGCGCAGGTAGGGCGCCAGGATCGAGAAGATGTGGTAGCTCGATCCGTGCAGGTAACCGCGGATCTGCTCGGGGTCGTTGTACTGGCGCGGATGCTGCACGAACTGGAACGACAGCCAGTAGGTGGCGATCACTACCATGTTGGTGCAGATCGCCTCGACCTGCTCGGGCGTGGCTTCCATCTCGCCGTCTTCAATGAACTGCCGGCAGATTTCGTGCGCAAAGCGCTGCTTCTGCTCGACGATGCGCTTGAAGTTGGTCTCCAGCATCCGGTTGCGCGCCAGCAGGTCGTTGATGTCGCGGTACAGGAAGCGGTAGTTCCACAGGAACTCGGACATGTACTGCAGGTAGCCCCAGCTTTCGTCCAGCGTGGCCTTGTGGTCATCCGGCATCTTCAGGCGCCGTTCCATCTCCTGCTCGAAGCGCACGAAGATGGAGTTGATGATGTCGTCCTTGTTGCGGAAGTGATAGTAGAGATTGCCGGGGCTGATCTCCATGGCTTCCGCAATCGTCGTGGTGGTGACGTTGGGTTCGCCGACTTCGTTGAACAGGCGCAGCGAGACGTCGAGGATGCGGTCCCTGGTGCGGCGGGGGCCGGTTTGCGGTTTCGGTTCCATGGGCGTCCGGGCGATCGGTGCGATCAGTGAGTCGGGGGGCAGGATAGCGATTATAAGCAATCGGCCCGGCCACCCCGTCCGGCATCCCGGGCGAGTGAGGGATCAGCCTGCCAGCGCCCGCACCCAGCGCACCACGTGCGGCCCGGCGATGGCGACCCAGGTGCCGCCGCACAGCACCAGTGCCAGCATCACCGCGGCGCTGCCGAAATCCTTGGCGCGCTTGGACAGGCTGTGCCGCTCCAGCGAAATGCGGTCGATCGCCGCCTCGACGCTGGAGTTGAGCAACTCCACGATCAGCACGATCAGCAGCGTGGCCAGCAGCAGGATGCGCTCGACCACCCCCACCGGCAGCAGGAATGCCCACGGCGACAGGATCGCCACCAGCGTCAGTTCCTGGCGGAACGCGCTTTCCTCGAGCACCGCATAGCGCAGGCCTGACAGCGAATTGATGGCTGCATGCCAGGCGCGCGTCAGGCCGCGATTGCCCTTGTGGGGATTCTGCTCGATCGAATATTCAGCGCTCTGGACTGCCTGCGGCGGCCTCTGCAGAGGCGGGTCGGACGGCAGTTCCGGATGGGGTTTGGACATGGTTTTGCGGGGCGGGTTGGGCCGCTGCGCTGTCCCGGCCTGGCTTGCCGGCAGCGAACGGCCGAAGATGGGCCAGGAACTGCTCGGAGGCGGCGCGCCAGGAGAACCGCTCGGCGTGGGCACGGGCCGTGGCGCGGTCGATGCGCAGCGCCTCCAGGCAGGCTTCGCGCAGGTCTTCGTGCATGACGCCGGCGGGGCTGTCGCCCAGCACATCGATCGGGCCTGTGACCGGATAGGCGGCCACGGGCAGCCCGCTGGCCAGCGCTTCCAGCAGCACCAGCCCGAAGGTGTCGGTGCGGCTCGGGAACACGAACACATCGGCCGAAGCATACACCCGGGCCAGCTCGGGCTGGCTCAGCACGCCCAGGTAGTTGGCGCCCGGATAGCGCGCGCGCAGCGCCGGCAGCGCCGGGCCGTCGCCGACCACCCACTTGGAGCCGGGCAGGTCCAGTGCCAGGAAGGCCTCGACGTTCTTTTCCACCGCAACGCGGCCCACGTACAGGAAGATCGGGTGGGCGGTGTTGAGCACATTGGGGCGCTGCAGCGTGAACACGTCCAGGTCCACGCCGCGCGTCCACAGCACGGCGTTGGTGATGCCATAGTGCCGCAGGTCGTCCAGCACCACCGGGGTGGGCGCCATCACCGCCCGGGCCGGGCCGTGGAACCAGTGCAGGAAGCGGTACGTCCACGCCAGCGGGATGCCGAAGCGTGCCTGCACGTATTCCGGAAAGCGCGTGTGATAGGCCGTGGTGAAGGGCAGCCGGCGGCGGATCGCATGGCGCCGCGCGGCCAGGCCCAGCGGCCCTTCGGTGGCGATATGCAGGGCATCGGGAGCGAAGGCTTCGATGCGGCGCTGCACGCGCGCCGCCGGGAACAGCGACAGGCGGATCTCGGGGTAGGTCGGGCACGGCACGGTGCGGAATTCCAGCGGCGTGATCATGTCGACCGTGTGGCCCATGGCCTCCAGTTCGCGGCGCGTGGACTTGAGCGTGCGCACCACGCCGTTGACCTGCGGTTCCCAGGCATCGGTGACGATCAGAATCTTCATGCAGCCTCCTCGGGCGCGGTGGAAGGGCAATGCGGATGGGGCAAAGGGTGGCAGGCCGGGGATCAGCCCGCCACGGCGGCGCGGCGACGCCGGCGCGTGGCCGGGGCCGGCGCGTCCAGCAGCGTGGTCCAGTAGACGATCTTCAGTTCGCCTTCCATGGTCTCGACCAGCGCCGACAGGCTTTCGACCCAGTCGCCGTCGTTGCAGTAGAGCTGGCCGTTGACCTCGCGGATCTCGGCCTTGTGGATATGGCCGCAGACCACGCCGTCGCAGCCGCGCCGGCGCGCTTCATCGACCATCGCGCTCTCGAAGGCGCCGATGTAGTTGACCGCGTTCTTGACCTGGTGCTTGAGGAACTGCGACAGCGACCAGTACGGGAAGCCCAGGCGCGCGCGCAGCCGGTTGAAGTGGCGGTTCAGCGCCAGGATCACCGTGTACAGCGAATCTCCCAGGTAGGCCAGCCAGCGCGCGTGCTGCACCACGCCGTCGAACAGATCGCCATGCACCACCCACAGCCGGCGCCCGGTGGCGGTGACGTGCACGGCTTCTTCGCGCACGGTGATGTCGCCGAAGGCCATGCCGTCGAACTGGCGCGCGGCCTCGTCGTGGTTGCCGGGCACGTAGATCACTTCGGTGCCCTTGCGCGCCTTGCGCAGCAGCTTCTGCACCACGTCGTTGTGGCTTTGCGGCCAGTACCAGCCGCGGCGCAGCTGCCAGCCGTCGATGATGTCGCCGACCAGGTAGAGCTGCTCGGACTCGTTGTGCTTGAGGAAGTCCAGCAGGTAGTTGGCCTGGCAGCCGGGCGTGCCCAGGTGGATGTCCGACAGCCAGATGGCGCGGTAGCGCTGGATCGGGTGCGGCTCGGGCGGGTAGGTTTCCTGCTGTTCGTGCTGGGGCGCCAGCGCGGCGGCATCCAGGGCCGGCGCCATGAAGGCGGTCAGCGGCGCGGCGCTGTCGGGGCCGCTGGCCCAGTTGCTCTCAGGGCTGCGGCGCAGCCATTGCGTCAGTTGCGCGGCCTTCGACAGATACCCGCGGGCAGATCGGATTGCTTGCACTATGGCAGTCCCGGTTGCGGCGATGGCTGCATTCAGCCAGCCCGCGATGACGGTGCCGTGACGGAAACATGACTGACATATGAATCGTGGCAGAAGTGGAACAGCCCGGGCTGGCGCGGGTGTCAGTGCCCGCGGCCGGACAGCTCTGCGAGGGCGTCCAGCACCGCACGCACGGCGGCGGGATGGCGCAGCAGCGTGACGTGGCCAACGCCGGCCAGCGGGATATGCCCGGCGCCGTCGAGCCAGCCGGTGCAGGGCGGCCCGGCGATCGAGTCATGCCAGCTGAAGATCGAGATCATGCGCGCGCGGCGGCGCGGGGTTTCGGCGGCGGCCAGCGCGCGCAGCCAGGGGCTGCCGCAACGCATCTGGCGCGCATTGGGGCCGCCGCCAAAGCGCGCCAGCGCGCTGCCGTGGTGGGGGCTGCCCAGCGTCACCACGCCGGCGCAGATGTCTTCGTCGCCCGCCAGCTGCAGCGCGGCGCGCGCGGCCAGCCCGCCCATGCTGTGACAGACCAGCAGCGGCGGGCGTCCGGCTTCAGCTGTGATGCGCCGCATGGCGGCCAGCAGCGCGCGTGCGTAGTCGTCGATGTCGCCGAACACCGGTTTGAGCTCAATCCCTTCGCAGCGGTAGCCGGCGGCAGCCAGCGCCGGCTGCATGTCGAGCCAGATGGCCTGCCCGCAGGCGTAGCCGTGCACCAGCAGCACCGGCGGGGCGTCGCGGCCGGGCAGGGTGTCAAGCGGTGCGGCAAAGGGCGTGTGTGCGCGGAATGGCTGCAGCCAGTCGAACATGCGCAGCACGGCCAGGCACTCGGCCGCGAAGCAGCGCAACGCCTCAGGCAGGCGCAGCGGCCGGCGCGTGGCGGCGAGTTCAACGGGTGGCGCGGGCGGGTGATTGCCGCGCCCGACCCACAGGCCGCGCCCGCTCAGGGCGAAAGCGAAGGCAATGCCGCTGGCCAGGCTGCCGAGGATGGCCGCCACGCCGGCGGCGACCGCGCCGGGCCATGGCCAGCCGCCCAGCCGCACCAGCCCGGCGGCGATGCCCAGCGCGGCGGCCGCCTGCAAGGTCACCGCAAGGCGGCGGATGCCGGCAGCCGACAGGCTCATGGCTTGGGCGGGCGCAGGTCGGTCAGCCGCGTGCCGGCCAGGCGGTCGTGCAGGAACTGGCGGCGCGGATCCAGCCACGCCAGCAGGATCCAGACCAGCAGGCCGGCGCACAGCACCCCTACGAACGGCCCCTTGACCAGCCCCAGCAGGTGGCCGACCGCGGCCGAAGGCGGCAGCCACAGCCATGCCAGCACGTAGCGCAGCGCCGCCTGCGGCCAGCGCGGCGGCGCGCCGGCGGCGTTCTCGACGCGCATGCGCCAGGTCTGCATGGCCAGGGTCTGGCCGTTGCGTTGCCAGAACCAGGTGAAGTACAGGCCCATCACCAGGAAGCTCCACACCTGGATCACGAGGGGCCCGTCCACGCCAAGCTTCTGCAGCAGCGGCCGCACCAGCAGGTAGGCAGCGGTCGAGGCGCTCAGCACGCCGAACAGCAGCACGCCTTCATAGAGCATGCAGGCGATGCGGCGGCGCAAGGGCGGAGCGGCGGGGCGGGCGGCTGCCGCGGGCTTGGGATTGAGGGTGGCAGCGGGCATGGAAGGCGAAGAAAGCTGGGCTGGCGCGCGGGGGCGTGGTGGTGCCGGCGCGGGTCAGTCGGGGCCGGCCTTGCTTTGCTGGCCGGCGTGAGACGGCCATTATGCCAAATGACCCGGAGATTACTGGCTCGAGGTGGCGTCAGAAGCCGCGGCTGCCGTTTCGTTGGCGACCTCGGCTGCGGATGCCGGTGCGGCGAGCGCTGCAGGCGCCGAGGTGGCGGTCATGACAGCGGGCGCGGAGGCAGGTTGCGCCTGGGCTTCGCTGGCGGGCTTGCCGGCAGTGCGGCCACTGTGGCCCGCTGCGGCGCTGGCCGTTTTCGGCTCGCGGTGGAGCTGGCGGCTGGTGTCGCTGGGCAGGCGCTTGCCGCTGGGCAGCGCGCTGACAGCGCCGGGGCGGCGCGGCACGTGGTCGGTGGCGGCCAGCTTTTTTTTCTGCTCTTCAGGCAGCTGCTGGTACTTGTCCCAGGCCTCGGCCTTTTTCTCGGCCGGCAGCGAGCGGGTGATCTGGTAGTTCTCGCGCGCCAGCCGGCGTTGCTGCGGGGTCATCTTGATCCATTCCGCCATGCGCGCCTGCAGCCGGGCCTGCTCGGCCGGGGAGAACTTGGGGTAGCGCTCGGCGATGCGCAGCCATTTGTGGCGGTTCAGTTCCGGCAGGCTGTCCCACAGCGGCTGCAGCGGGGCCAGGATGCGCTGGTTGACCGGGCTCAGGTCGGCCCAGGCCGGCCGGGCATTGTTGGCTTGGGCGGCCTGCGCGGCGGCAGGCGCCGTCACCGCGGAGGCCCCCTGCGCATGCGCCGCGGGCAGCAGCAGGCCCCAGCAGGCGGCTGCGCCGGCGCCGGCCAGCAGCGTGGCCAGCCGGCGGCGCAAGGCGTCGGGGCGGATCATTGCGCGCGCCATGCTATTGCCCGCGCTTCAGGAATACGTGGAAGCCCTCGTCGGCGTAGGCCGTGGGCGGCAGGTCGTCGAGCAGCATGGCGGCGTCAATATCAGCCAGTTCCTCGATGCGCTTCTGCTCCTGCCAGTGATAGATGCCCATCAGGCCGGCGGCCAGCGCCACCAGCGTCCAGATCAGGCCAAGGCGGCGCAGCCAGGCGCCGGCGCGGTGCAGCGGCGAGGTGTCTTCATCAAACAGCGGGACGTGCATGCCAGGCACGGCCAGTTGCGGGACCAGCACGGGCGCCTCGGCCTTCTTGCGGGCGACCGCCATCCGGCGCGCAGCGGCGAGCCGTTCGGTGATGTCGGCCGGGAGGGCGTCGGCGCCGGCATCAAGTGCCGCCCGAATCTCATGGGCAAACCGGCGTTCGTGGATTTCTTTGTCGTTTCTGCTCATAGTCGGACCCCCCGCGCGCGCAGGGCCTGCGCCAGGGTATGCGTGGCACGGGAACAGTGCGTCTTGACGCTGCCTTCGGAGCACCCCATTACGGCGGCGGTTTCGGCGACGTCCATATCCTCCCAGTAACGCATCAGGAACGCCTCGCGTTGACGCGTCGGCAGGCGCTGGATTTCCTGCTCGATGATGTGCATGACCTGGGCGCGCTCAACCTTGTCGGCGCTGCTTTCGGCCGATGCAGAGCCGGCCTGTGCCTCCAGCGTCTCCAGCAGGTCATTGTCGTCGCCGTCGCGGTCGTCGCGCAGGCTGGAAAACAGCGAGACCCAGGTGTTGCGCACCTTCTGGCGGCGGAACCAGTCGTGGATGGTGTTCTGCAGGATGCGCTGGAACAGCGGCGCCAGCTCGGCGGCGCCTTTGTCGCCGTACTTCTCGGCCAGCTTGATCATGGCGTCCTGGACAATATCCAGCGCAGCCTCGTCGTCGCGGACCGAAAACACGGCCTGCTTGAAGGCGCGGCGTTCGACGCTGGCAAGAAAATCGGACAGTTCCTGGTCGGTGGCCATTCAGGCGGTTGCGGCTCGTTGCTGCGGGACAAATGCCCGGTTCTGGTGAATGTGCTGCGTACGGCCCGTGGCACATTCAGGGTGCTGCGATGCTAGCAAAAAAACGACCCTCTGTACCATTTTGTATTGCTGCAAATACATTGCGGCACGCCAAGGAACCGCCGCAACTCGGGAAAATCCCTCACGCGCAGGCCAAAAACAACCATAGACCGCGCTGGTGCATTGCAGTATCATCGTCGGTTCACACGACATCAGTGGTTGTCTCATCCGGCCGCTTATGAGGCGGTCTTCCATGCAGACGCGCACCGCTTGAACCCGAGCCACAAGCCCGGCAGAGAGCATCCAAACAATTTTTTGCCGAAAATTGCAAAGGACTGAAATGAACATGCCCAGCGCGGAATTCTCCCACGCAGACAGCAATTCATCTGCCGCACCCGAAATGATCGGGGCGGAAATTCTCGTTCACGCACTTGCCGAAGAAGGCGTCGAGTACGTCTGGGGCTACCCCGGCGGCGCAGTGCTGTATATCTACGACGAGCTCCACAAGCAAACCAAGTTCGAGCACATCCTGGTGCGCCACGAGCAGGCCGCGGTCCATGCCGCAGACGGCTATGCACGGGCAACCGGCAAGGTGGGCGTGGCGCTGGTGACCTCTGGTCCCGGCGTGACCAATGCCGTCACCGGCATTGCTACCGCGTACCTTGACTCGATCCCGATGGTGGTGATCACCGGCAACGTGCCGACCCACGCCATTGGCCAGGACGCCTTCCAGGAGTGCGACACCGTCGGCATTACCCGCCCGATCGTCAAGCACAACTTCCTGGTGAAGGACGTGCGCGACCTCGCCGCGACCATCAAGAAGGCGTTCTTTATTGCCGCGACCGGCCGTCCGGGCCCGGTGGTGGTGGACATCCCCAAGGATGTCTCGCGCAATGCCTGCAAGTACGAGTACCCCAAGTCGATCGACATGCGCTCGTACAACCCGGTGAACAAGGGTCACTCGGGCCAGATCCGCAAGGCCGTGGCGCTGCTGCAGGGCGCCGAGCGTCCGTTCATCTACACCGGCGGCGGCGTGGTGCTGGCCAATGCCAGCGATGAGCTGCGCCAGCTGGCGGCGCTGACCGGCCACCCGGTGACCAACACGCTGATGGGCCTGGGCGCGTTCCCGGGCACCAGCAAGCAGTTCGTCGGCATGCTCGGCATGCACGGCACGTATGAAGCCAACATGGCCATGCAGAACTGCGACGTGCTGATCGCCATCGGTGCCCGCTTCGACGACCGCGTGATCGGCAACCCGGCCCACTTCACCTCGCAGGCGCGCAAGATCATCCATATCGACATCGATCCGTCGTCGATTTCCAAGCGCGTCAAGGTCGACATCCCCATCGTCGGCAACGTCAAGGACGTGCTGCAGGAACTGATCGCACAGATCAAGGCCAGCGACATCAAGCCCAAGCGCGAGGCGCTCGCCAAGTGGTGGGGGCAGATCGAGCAATGGCGCTCGGTGGACTGCCTGAAGTACGACCGCAGCTCCGAGATCATCAAGCCGCAATACGTGGTGGAAAAGATCTGGGAACTGACCAAGGGCGACGCCTTCATCTGCTCCGACGTCGGCCAGCACCAGATGTGGGCCGCGCAGTTCTACAAGTTCGACGAGCCGCGCCGCTGGATCAACTCCGGCGGCCTGGGCACGATGGGCGTGGGCCTGCCGTACGCGATGGGCATCAAGAAGGCGTTCCCGGAGAAGGAAGTCGTCACCATCACCGGCGAGGGCTCGATCCAGATGTGCATCCAGGAACTGTCGACCTGCCTGCAGTACGACACCCCGGTCAAGATCTGCTCGCTGAACAATGGCTACCTGGGCATGGTGCGCCAGTGGCAGGAGATCGAGTACGACAACCGCTACTCGCACTCCTACATGGACGCGCTGCCTGATTTCGTCAAGCTGGCCGAGGCCTACGGGCATGTCGGCATGCGCGTCGAGAAGACGGCTGACGTCGAGCCGGCGCTGCGCGAGGCGTTCCGCCTGAAGGACCGTACCGTGTTCCTGGACTTCCAGACCGATCCCACCGAAAACGTCTGGCCGATGGTCCAGGCGGGCAAGGGCATTTCTGAAATGCTGCTCGGCGCGGAGGACCTGTAATGCGACACATCATTTCGGTCCTGCTGGAAAACGAAGCGGGCGCGCTGTCGCGCGTGGTGGGCCTGTTCTCGGCCCGCGGCTATAACATCGAGACGCTGACCGTGGCACCCACCGAGGATGCCTCGCTGTCGCGCATGACCATCGTCACCTCCGGCTCGGATGACGTGATCGAACAGATCACCAAGCACCTGAACCGCCTGGTGGAAGTGGTCAAGGTGGTCGACCTGACCGAAGGCGCGCACATCGAACGCGAGCTGATGCTCGTCAAGGTGCGCGCGGTGGGCAAGGAGCGCGAGGAAATGAAGCGCACCGCCGACATCTTCCGCGGCCGCATCATCGATGTCACCGAGAAGACCTACACCATCGAGCTGACCGGCAACGGCGTCAAGCTTGATGCGTTCCTGGACGCGATCGACCGCACCGCCATCCTGGAGACCGTCCGTACCGGCGGCTCGGGCATCGGCCGCGGCGAGCGCATCCTGAAGGTCTGACCGGGCCCCGGCTCACCCCCACGGCTTCACGCAGTATCCCCGGGGCGGCGCGATCCGGGCGCACACGATGCGTCCGAGGATGCCGCCCCCCTCATACAAAAGACAGAGATTGAAGGAATCATCATGAAAGTGTTTTACGACAAGGACGCCGACCTCTCCCTGATCAAGGGCAAGAACGTCACCATCATCGGCTATGGCTCGCAGGGCCATGCCCACGCGCTGAACCTGAAGGATTCGGGCGTCAATGTGACGGTCGGCCTGCGCAAGAGCGGCGCGTCGTGGAACAAGGCCGCCAACGCCGGCCTGCAAGTGAAGGAAGTGGCCGAGGCCGTCAAGGGCGCCGACGTGGTCATGATCCTGCTGCCGGATGAGCAGATCGCCGACGTGTACAAGAACGAAGTGCACGACAACATCAAGGAAGGCGCGGCGCTGGCCTTTGCCCACGGCTTCAACGTGCACTACGGTGCTGTGATCCCGCGCGCCGACCTGGACGTGATCATGATCGCGCCGAAGGCCCCGGGCCACACCGTGCGCGCCACCTACGCACAAGGCGGCGGCGTGCCGCACCTGATCGCCGTGCACCAGAACAAGTCCGGCGCCGCCCGTGACATCGCGCTGTCGTACGCCACCGCCAACGGCGGCGGCCGTGCCGGCATCATCGAGACCAACTTCCGCGAAGAAACCGAAACCGACCTGTTCGGCGAGCAGGCCGTGCTGTGCGGCGGTACCGTCGAGCTGATCAAGGCCGGCTTCGAAACCCTGGTGGAAGCCGGCTACGCGCCGGAAATGGCCTACTTCGAGTGCCTGCACGAACTGAAGCTGATCGTCGACCTGATCTACGAAGGCGGCATCGCCAACATGAACTACTCGATCTCCAACAACGCCGAATATGGTGAGTACGTCACCGGCCCGCGCGTGGTGACCGAAGAGACCAAGAAGGCGATGAAGCAGTGCCTGACCGACATCCAGACCGGCGAGTACGCCAAGAGCTTCCTGCTGGAAAACAAGGCCGGCGCGCCGACGCTGATCTCGCGCCGCCGCCTGAATGCCGAGCACCAGATCGAAGTGGTTGGCGAGAAGCTGCGCGCGATGATGCCGTGGATTGCCAAGAACAAGATGGTCGACCAGTCGAAGAACTAAGCAGACGCGCTGTCTGATGGCCCGCGCCGCACGGCGGCGGGCCGAAGCCGTTCAGCGTTCCGTGCCACGCCCTTCTATCATCAGAAGGGAGTCGCGGGGCCTGAACGGCTTTTTGTTATGCTTGTCAGACTTCGGGCAAGGCGTGCATTATCCTGCTCCGCGACCATGGGGCGCTGGCACTGGCCACGAACGCCGCTTTCCGTCCCGCCTTGCCATGGTCTTGTATCCACCGACACCTGTACTGCATGAACTATCCTCATCCGCTGATCGCCCGTGAAGGCTGGCCGTTCCTGGCCGGCGCCTTTGTCATCTCGCTGCTGGTTCACGCCAGCGCGGGCTTCTGGTGGGCGTTGCCGCTGTGGATCATCACGGTATTCGTGCTCCAGTTCTTCCGCGATCCGCCGCGCCCGATCCCGTCGCAGCCCAACGCCGTGCTGGCCCCGGCCGACGGCCGCATCGTCATGGTCGAGAAGACGCAAGATCCGTTCGCCGGCCGCGAGGCACTGAAGATCAGCGTCTTCATGAACGTGTTCAATGTGCACTCGAACCGCGTTTCGGTCGACGGCGCAGTCGAGAAGGTCGAGTACTTCCCGGGCAAGTTCGTCAACGCCGACCTGGACAAGGCTTCGATCGAGAACGAGCGCAATGCCGTGGTGATCCGGCGCGGCTCCGACGGCCAACTGGTGACGCTGGTGCAGGTGGCCGGCCTGGTGGCCCGCCGCATCCTGTGCTACACCAAGGTCGGCGACAACCTCTCGCGCGGCCAGCGCTACGGCTTTATCCGCTTTGGCTCGCGCGTGGACGTCTACCTGCCGCTCGATGCGCGCCCGCGCGTGACCATTGGCGAGAAGGTATCGGCCTCATCGACCATCCTCGCCGAACTCGACGTGAAGTGAGCGACAGCCTGACCGGAGGACTGTGATGGTTGCCTTCCATCGACGTAACAAGCGCAGCAGCAACGGCAACGTGACCCACCTGCGGCCGTTCCGCCATAACCAGCTGCGCGGTGCCGACGACGACTTCGACGACGAAGCCGCCGACGACCACGACATCGTCTACCAGCGTCCGCGCCGGCGCGGCATCTACCTGCTGCCCAACGCGTTCACCACCGCGGCGCTGTTCGCGGGTTTCTTCGCCATCGTCCAGGCCATGAACATGCGCTTCGATGCGGCGGCCATCGCCATCTTTGCGGCGATGGTGCTGGACGGCATGGACGGGCGCGTGGCGCGCATCACCAATACGCAGAGTGCGTTTGGCGAGCAGTATGACTCGCTGTCGGACATGACCTCGTTTGGCGTTGCTCCTGCGCTGGTGATGTATGAGTGGATCCTGCATGACCTTGGCAAATGGGGGTGGATCGCAGCCTTTGTCTACTGCACCTGCGCGGCGCTACGGCTGGCGCGCTTCAATGCGAATATCGGCGTTGTCGACAAGCGCTTCTTCCAGGGTCTGCCCAGCCCGGCCGCCGCTGCGCTGGTCGCAGGCTTCGTCTGGCTGGTGATCGATAACAAGCTGCCGGTCAAGGAGCTGTGGATGCCGTGGGTGGCGTTCGGCATTACGCTGTACGCCGGCCTGTCGATGGTGTCCAACGCGCCGTTCTACAGCGGCAAGGCGCTGGACGTGCGCTACCGCGTGCCATTCGGCATGATGGTGCTGGTCCTGGTGCTGTTCGTGGTGGTGTCCACCGATCCGCCGGTGGCGCTGTTCGGCCTGTTCGTGGCCTATGCGATCTCGGGTTACGTGCTATGGGCCTGGCGGGCGATGCACGGCAAGCCGGCCATCGAGAAGAAGCAGCGCGAGAACGGCGGCAAGGCTTCGTAGACGGTTCAGGCAGAAGGGCGCTCAGGCGCCCTTCATGCTTTTCCGGATTCACAATTGTTTTCATGCCGCGGCCATCAAGCCGTGGCACTCTGCAGTGTTTTCCACTCACCGTCAGGAGGATGTCATGGGCATGTTCGACTTCATCAAGGAAGCGGGAGAAAAGTTGTTCGGCACTGGCGAGGCCAAGGCCGCGCAAGAGGCCGCCGCGGCGGATGCGTCGGCGGAGAAGGTCGATGCGGCCAATCGCGCCGCGGGCGATGCGATCGAGGGCTACATCAGGAAGATGGGCCTGGATGCCACCGGGCTGATGGTGCAGGTGGACGGCTCGCAGGGGCTGGTCACCGTGTTCGGCGTGGCGCCGGACCAGGCCACGCGCGAGAAGATCATCCTGTGCGCAGGCAATGTCGAGGGCGTGGACAAGGTCGAGGACAAGATGTCCGTCAACGTCGAGTCCGCCGAGTCGAGCTGGCATACCGTGGTCAAGGGCGACACGCTGTGGGCCATCTCCCAGGCGGCTTACGGCAACGGTGCCGAGTACAACAAGATCTTCGAGGCCAACAAGCCGATGCTGAGCCACCCGGACAAGATCTACCCGGGCCAGAAGCTGCGCATTCCGCCCAAGGGCTGATCCGCCGCTGGCGCGTCCGGGCAAAATGGGCAAACCCTGTATTGCATGGGTGCGCCAACTCGGCTATAGTCGCTGACATGATTTCGCGCCAAGTCCTAATCGCCCGCACCACCCTAGGTGGCCTACTAGGCCATCAGGTCGGGACGCGCGCGCGCTAAGGACGGACTTACCCCTTAGCGCGAAATCCGCAAGGAATTTTTCCAACGCCCCGGCCTGCACCATGCACGCCGGGGCGTTTTGCATTCCACAGCCGTGGAGCGCGGAACAGGCGGTAGGCCCCGGACGCAGCATGCCGGGGACAGCACACGATAAGCAATCAGGAGCTCCACAAAATGTCTGACAAACTCATCATTTTCGACACCACCTTGCGTGACGGCGAACAGTCGCCCGGCGCCTCGATGACCCGCGAGGAAAAGATCCGCATCGCACGCCAGCTGGAACGCCTGAAGGTCGATGTGATCGAGGCCGGTTTCGCGGCGAGCTCCAACGGCGACTTCGAGGCGATCCGCTCGATCGCGCAGGTGGTCAAGGACTCGACCATCTGCTCGCTGGCTCGTGCCAATGACAAGGACATTGCCCGTGCCGCCGAGGCGCTCAAGCCCGCCAACTCGTTCCGCATCCACACCTTCATTGCCACGTCCGCGCTGCACATGGAGAAGAAGCTGCGCATGACGCCGGACGAGGTGTACCAGCAGGCCCGCCTGGCGGTGCGCTTTGCGCGCCAGTTCACCGACGATATCGAGTTCTCGCCGGAAGACGGCAGCCGCTCGGACATGGACTTCCTGTGCCGCGTGCTGGAAGGCGTGATCGCCGAGGGCGCGACCACCATCAACCTGCCGGATACCGTGGGCTATGCCGTGCCGGAAGGCTACGCCGAGCTGATCCGCTCGGTGCGCGAGCGCATTCCCAACTCGGACAAGGCGGTCTGGTCAGTGCACTGCCACAACGACCTGGGCATGGCCGTGGCCAACTCGCTCGCCGCCGTCAAGATGGCCGGCGCGCGCCAGGTCGAATGCACCATCAATGGCCTCGGCGAGCGTGCCGGCAATACCAGCCTGGAAGAGGTAGTGATGGCGGTGAAGACCCGCCGCGACTATTTCGACCTGGACCTCGGCATTGACACCACGCAGATCGTGCCGGCCTCGAAGCTCGTGTCGCAGATCACCGGTTTTGTGGTGCAGCCGAACAAGGCCGTGGTGGGCGCCAACGCCTTCGCGCATGCCTCGGGCATCCACCAGGATGGCGTGCTCAAGGCGCGCGACACCTACGAGATCATGCGTGCGGAAGACGTGGGCTGGAGCGCCAACAAGATCGTGCTGGGCAAGCTGTCGGGCCGCAATGCCTTCAAGCAGCGCCTGCAGGAACTGGGCATCGAGCTCGAGAGCGAGAGCGAAGTCAATGCCGCCTTCACCCGCTTCAAGGAGCTGGCCGACCAGAAGGCCGAGATCTTCGACGAGGACATCGTCGCCATTGTCTCGAACGAAGCCCAGCACGACGCCAACGAGCACTTCCGCTTTATCTCGCTGTCGCAGCGCTCCGAGACCGGCGAGCGCCCGCACGCGCGCGTGGTGTTCAGCATGGACGGCCAGGAGCAGAGCGGCGAGGGCGAGGGCAACGGCCCGGTCGACGCCACCCTGCATGCGATTGAATCACGCGTGTCCAGCGGTGCCGAGATGGTGCTCTATTCGGTGAACGCCATCACCGGCGGCACCGAGGCCCAGGGCGAAGTCACCGTGCGCCTGTCCAAGGCCGGCCGCATCGTCAACGGCGTGGGCACCGACCCGGATATCGTCGCCGCCTCGGCCAAGGCCTACCTGGCCGCGCTGAACAAGCTGCACGACAAGGCTGTGCAAAAGATCAATCCGCAGATCTGACCAAGGCCTCTGCGCAGACGGCGGAAGGCTTACCCGGCCTCAATGTCCGGACCAGGCCCGCCATTCCCGACCCGGGGATGGCGGGCTTTTTCATGGCCTGGGGGGCGGCGCGTCAGTAAAAACGCCGCTCGTCGGGATCGTAGAGCGGGTCGGGCGTGATCTGCGTCCGGCGCAGCACGCCGGCATCGTCGAAATAGAAGTGGAACAGCGACGGCCATACGTCTTCGTGGCGGAAGCGGTAGGACCAGACCTCGTTGCGCATGCGCGGGTAGTAATCGACCGGCAGGCGCGTCATGCCGAAATGCTCGGCCACGTCGCGCTTGGTCCAGGTGTTGACCTGCGCCTTGTACAGCTCGGGCGTCGACAGCATGTTGCGGAACGTGGTCAGGTTGCCGTTGCGGTCGAAATCCGCGCCATAGGCATACTGGCCCATGGGCTGCTTCGAGTAGATCCAGCGCGAGGTGCCGTCGCGCAGCTGGAACACATCGGTGGGCGGCCCGAACATGGCCTGCACTGCCGCCTGCGGCTGGCCCACCAGCCTGGTGCCTTCCTGCACCGGCATCAGCGTGGAGCAGGCGGACAGCATGGCGACGCACAGTGCCAGCCCCAGACGGCGCGCGCCCCTGATGATGACGTAGTTCATGGCAAAACCTCGGTAGGTGCGTTGGCTCCGGATAATCGCAAGTGTAGTGCGGCGCAGGATGTTGTGTGCGCCGGGCGCTGCTTTTGTGTGGATCGCGCGATAACTTGTGCGGTTCTCCATGGAATTCGGGGCGAAGGATCAGTGGGGGGCGTATTTGCCCGTAACGGGACGCTGCCGTACTATCCTGCGCTTTCCAGGAGAGACGAATGACGGTTGTGGCGCGGTGGCGGGGATGGCTGGGCGGGTTGTTGCTGGCGGCAGCGGCGGGCGCGTCCGCGCAGGAGCCGATCCGGCTAGGCATGATCGACGGCCTGTCCGGCCCCTTCGCCAATGCCGGCGAAGCCGTGGCGCGCAACCTGCGCCTGGCGATCGAGCGCATCAATGCGCGCGGCGGCGTCAAGACCGCCGAGGGTACGCGCCCGCTGGAACTGGTCACCTTCGACAGCAAGGGCAATGTCGACGAAAGCCTGATCCAGCTGCGCGCGCTGACCGACAAGCGCATTCCGTTCGTCCTGCAAGGCAACAGCTCGGCGGTGGCCGGTGCGCTGGTGTCGGCGATCAACCGCCATAACGCGCGGCAGCCCGACGCACGCGTGCTGTTCCTGAACTATTCGGCGGTCGATCCGAGCCTGACCAACGAGAACTGCAGCTTCTGGCACTTCCGCTTCGACGCCAGCGCCGACATGCGCATGCAGGCGCTGATCGAGGTGATCCGCCAGGACCAGGGCGTGCGCCGGGTCTACCTGATCGACCAGGACTACAGCTTTGGCCACCAGGTGGCGCGTTCGGCGCGCGAGATGCTGGGCGCGCGCCGGCCCGACATCCAGATCGTCGGCGACGAGTTCCACCCGATCGGCAAGATCAAGGACTTTGCGCCCTACATCGCCAAGATCAAGGCCAGCGGCGCTGACGCGGTGATCACCGGCAACTGGGGCAATGACCTGACGCTGATGGTCAAGGCCGCGCGCGAGGGCGGGCTGCAGGCCAAGTTCTATACCTTCTACGGCAATGGCCTGGGCGCGCCGGCCGCGATGGGCGATGCCGGCGTGGGACGCGTGCTGGCGGTGGCAGAGTGGCATCCGAACGTGGGCGGGGCGGCTTCCGATGCGTTCTACCAGGAGTTCCGCGCGCGCTATCCGGAACCGAAGGACGACTACGTCCACCTGCGCATGCAGATGATGGTCGAGATGCTGGCGCGCGCGATCACGCAGGCCGGATCCACCGATGCGGTGAAGGTGGCGCGCGCGCTGGAGAACATGCGCTACGTCAACGACTTCCATGAGGCCACCGTGCGCGCCGACGACCACCAGGTGCTGCAGCCGTTGTACGTGTCAGTGATGGAGCGCCAGGGTGGGGCCGTGCGTTTCGATAACGAGGGTTCCGGCTATGGCTTCCGCACCGTGCGCAAGCTCAAGGCCGCGCAGACCACGCTGCCCACCACCTGCCGGATGGAGCGCCCCTGAGCGGCGGGGCGCCCGGGTACTCCTGTAGCAGCTTTTCGGCTATAATCCGCCGCTGTCGTTATCTGGCCATGGGCCGGGTGACGGCAGTAGCCAGTCATCAGATGGCACGACGCATGCGGCGCATCCCGCGCTGTAGCGTTCGCAAGTGAAAGGAAATCATCATGGCAGTTGCCGATATCAACAAGTCCGAAGTCATCAAGCAGTTCGCACGTGGCGCCAACGACACTGGCAGCCCCGAAGTGCAAGTGGCCCTGCTGACCACCCGCATCAACGAACTGACCCCGCACTTCAAGGCCAACATGAAGGATCACCACAGCCGCCGCGGTCTGCTGCGCATGGTGAGCCGCCGTCGCCGCCTGCTGGACTACCTCAAGTCCAACGACGCCGACCGTTACCGCGCCCTGATCGAAAAGCTGGGCCTGCGCAAGTAAGGTTGCGCCCGATGGCAGCGCGATTCCAGGGTTTGCACGGTTTCGCGTGAGGCCTCGATGCCTGCTTCAGCAATGCTGGGGCAGGCATTTTGCATTTCTGGCGGGGTGAATCCGCTTTGCCCAGGGGTGCAGGCAGTTGATGGAGTGATTTTCGCTTCACGCGGCCCGGCGGACATTCTGATTCCCCGGGCGCCCGTTGCAGCAAGCCGCGCAACGGAGTAAGTTGTTCTTTTTTCTGTTTTCAATACCCCGGACCGGCCAAGGAAACAGGGCTTTGTGTCATTCCAGCGCGGCATCGGCAACGCCAGTGCCGCGCTGGAATGGCATAGCACTTCCCTGCGACTGCGACCGGCAACCCGGCAGTTTGCCTGCGGCTGAGAACGCAGGCGTCGCAGGCCGTACGCGTGTTATTGCGTGATTGCGCGGCCTGCACGCAAGCCAAGGAATGCACATGTCCATGTTCAACAAGATCGTCAAGGAATTCCAGTGGGGCCAGCACACGGTCCGCATGGAAACCGGCGAAATCGCCCGCCAGGCAGGCGGTGCCGTGCTGGTCGATGTGGAAGACACCGTGGTGCTGGCGACCGTGGTCGCCGCCAAGAACCCGAAGCCGGGCCAGGACTTCTTCCCGCTGACCGTCGACTACATCGAGAAGACCTACGCTGCCGGCAAGATCCCCGGCGGCTTCTTCAAGCGTGAAGGCCGTCCGTCGGAAAACGAGACCCTGACCTCGCGCCTGATCGACCGTCCGCTGCGCCCGCTGTTCCCGGAAGGCTTCTACAACGAAGTGCAGGTCGTGGTGCACGTGGTGTCGCTGAACCCGGAAGTGCCCGCCGACATCCCCGCGCTGATCGGCGCATCGGCCGCGCTGGCCGTGTCGGGCATCCCGTTCAGCGGCCCGGTCGGCGCCGCGCGCGTCGGCTACAAGGACGGCCAGTACCTGCTCAACCCGACCCGCCCGCAGCTCGCCACGTCGGACCTGGACCTGATCGTCGCCGGCACCGAGCGCGCCGTGCTGATGGTGGAATCGGAAGCCAACCAGCTGTCCGAAGAGGTCATGCTGGGCGCCGTGGTCTATGGCCACGAGCAAATGCAGATCGCGATCAACGCCATCCATGAGCTGGTGCGCGAAGGCGGCAAGTCCGAGTGGGACTGGGCCCCGGCCGCCAAGAACGAGCCGCTGATCGCCAAGGTCACCGAAGTGGCACTGCCGCTGCTGCAGGAAGCCTACCAGCTGCGCCAGAAGTCGGCCCGCAGCCAGAAGCTGAAGGAAGTGTCGGCCAAGGTCGCCGCCGCGCTGGCCGAAGCCGGCGTGGAAGCCGACAAGGTGGAAGTCGGCAACATCATGTTCGACCTCGAAGCCAAGATCGTGCGTGGCCAGGTGCTGGCAGGCGAGCCGCGTATCGACGGCCGCGACACCCGCACCGTGCGCCCGATCGAGATCCGCTCGTCGGTGCTGCCGCGCGCGCACGGCTCGGCGCTGTTCACCCGTGGCGAAACCCAGGCGCTGGTGGTGGCCACGCTGGGCACCAAGAGCGACGAGCAGATCATCGACGCGCTGGCCGGCGAATACCGCGACCGCTTCATGCTCCACTACAACATGCCCCCGTTCGCCACCGGTGAAACCGGCCGCGTGGGCAGCCCGAAGCGCCGTGAAATCGGCCATGGCCGCCTGGCCAAGCGCGCACTGATCCCGGTGCTGCCGAAGGACGATGAATTCGCCTACACCATCCGCCTGGTTTCGGAAATCACCGAATCCAACGGCTCGTCGTCGATGGCTTCGGTCTGCGGCGGCTGCCTGGCGCTGATGGACGCCGGCGTTCCGGTCAAGGCGCACGTGGCCGGCGTGGCCATGGGCCTGATCCTGGAAGGCAACAAGTTTGCCGTGCTGACCGACATCCTGGGTGACGAAGACCACCTGGGCGACATGGACTTCAAGGTGGCGGGTACCGACAACGGCATCACCGCGCTGCAGATGGACATCAAGGTCCAGGGCATCACCAAGGAGATCATGCAGGTCGCGCTGGCGCAGGCCCGTGAAGGCCGCCTGCACATCCTGCACAAGATGCAGGAAGCGATGGGCCACGCCCGCACCGAACTGTCGGCGCATGCCCCGCGCATGATCACCATGAAGATCCATCCGGACAAGATCCGTGAAGTGATCGGCAAGGGCGGCTCGACCATCCAGGCACTGACCAAGGAAACCGGCACCACCATCGACATCCAGGAAGACGGCACGATTACGATCGCGTCGACCTCGACCGACGGCATGGCCGAAGCCAAGCGCCGCATCGAGGGCATCACCGCGGAAGCCGAAGTGGGCAAGATCTACGCCGGTACCGTGCTGAAGCTGCTGGACTTCGGCGCCATCGTCAACATCCTGCCGGGCAAGGATGGCCTGCTGCACATCTCGGAAATCGTCAACGAGCGTGTGAAGGACATCAAGGACTGGCTGAAGGAAGGCCAGCATGTCCGCGTCAAGCTGATCCAGGCTGACGAGAAGGGCCGCCTGCGCCTGTCGCTGAAGGCCGCGCTGGCCGAAGAGGGTGGCAGCATCAGCCCGATCAACGCCGGCGAAGCCGCCGCGCCGGCCGCTCCGGCCGAAGGCTCGGAACAGCAGTAAAGTCAGCGGGGCAGGGTTGCCCGCAGGTGCCGCCGCAAGGTGGCGCCGCCAAAAAAACGGCTGGACGATGTCCAGCCGTTTTTTTGTTTACACTGCCGGCAACCCTATCGAGCCAAGGCTCACACCGACCCTGGCGCGACCCATCGTCGAGCCGGGCCAAGACAAGTACAAGGAGCAGAGCAGCATGCAAGCCATCGAGATCCGCGAATACGGTGCCCCCGAAGTCCTCCAGCTGACCGAGCGTCCCGACCCGGTGGCGGGTGCGGGCGAGGTCCTGATCCGCGTGGCTGCCGCCGGCGTCAACCGTCCGGACGTATTCCAGCGCACCGGCAACTACCCGGTGCCGCCGGGCGCTTCGGACCTGCCCGGCCTGGAAGTGGCGGGCGTGGTGGCGGGCGGTGACCTGTCGCATGCCGACAACCGCTTCGGCCTGAAGGTGGGCGACCGCGTCTGCGCGCTGGTGCAGGGCGGCGGCTACGCACAGCTGTGCACGGCGCCGCTGGCGCAGGTCCTGCCCGCGCCGCAAGGCCTGAGCGATATCGAGGCCGCCGCGCTGCCGGAGACCTTCTTCACCGTCTGGAGCAATGTGTTCGACCGCGGCTGCCTGGGCCAGGGCCCGCGTGGCAAGGATGAGACCCTGCTGATCCAGGGCGGCTCCAGCGGCATCGGCACGACCGCGATCCAGATCGCCAAGGCCCTGGGCTACAAGGTCTTCGTCACCGCCGGCACCGATGAGAAATGCAAGGCCTGCGAAGACCTGGGCGCCGATCGCGCGATCAACTACAAGACGCAGGACTTCGTCGCCGAGGTGGCCGCGCTGACAGGCGGCAAGGGTGTCGATGTGATTCTTGACATGGTTGCCGGCTCGTACCTGGCGCGCGAGCTGAAATGCATCGCCGACGATGGCCGCATCGTCATCATTGCGCTGCTGGGCGGCGCCAAGGCCGAGATCCCGCTGGGCGATATCCTGCGCCGGCGCATCACCGTGACCGGCTCCACGCTGCGTCCGCGCCCGGCATCGTTCAAGGGCAAGATCGCCGCGGCACTGCATGAGCAAGTGTGGCCGCTGCTGGCCGCCGGCAAGATCAAGCCGGTGATCCACCAGGTGTTCCCGGCCGCGCAGGCGGCCGATGCGCATCGCCTGATGGAGTCGAGCGAGCATATCGGCAAGATCGTACTGACCTGGTAAGGCACATCGTCCGCTGCATGTGGCCAATGCTGCCGCCCCCCGCTATCGGGCGGCGGTAGCGCCGTGCCCCCGCCACAAGCTACAATACCGGGTTTGATTTGGGAGGGGCACTTCGTGAGACAAAAGCTCGTCATCGGCAATTGGAAGATGCATGGCAGCCTGGCTGCAAACGCGGCGCTGCTGGAGGCCGTCAAGGCTGGCGCGGCCAAGGCGACGCTGGCGGTCTGCGCGCCGTTCCCCTATCTTGCACAATGCCAGGCGTTGCTGAATGGCTCGCAAGTGGCCTGGGGTGCACAGGATGTGTCGGCAGAGGCGCGCGGCGCCTTTACCGGTGAAGTCGCGGCATCGATGCTGGGTGAGTTCGGCTGCGCTTATGTGCTGGTCGGCCACTCGGAACGCCGCACCTATCATGGCGAAACCGACCAGACCGTTGCGGCCAAGGCGCTGCGCGCGCTGGAATTCGGCATCGTCCCTGTAGTCTGCGTGGGTGAAACGCTGGCCCAGCGCGAGGCGGGCGAAACCGAGGCGGTGGTCGGCAGGCAGCTGCAGGCCGTGCTGGACACGCTGACGGTGGAGCAGCTGAGCCGCGTAGTGCTGGCCTATGAGCCGGTCTGGGCGATCGGCACCGGCAAGACCGCCACCAGCGAACAGGCGCAGGCGGTGCACGCGTTTCTGCGCGGCCAGGTTGCCGCGCGCGATGCGGGCGTGGCCGGGCGCATGGCCATCCTGTACGGCGGCAGCGTCAAGCCGGACAATGCGGCCGAACTGTTTTCCATGACCGATATCGACGGGGGCCTGATTGGCGGCGCCTCGCTGAAGTCGGAAGATTTTCTCGCGATCGGCAACGCCTGAATGCCGGCCGTTCCGATCGACCGATCAGGCAAGTAACCAGCCAGTAAGGCTTATTTAAATCAAATGGCAATCTTCAAGACTTTGTTGGTGGTGCTGCAGGTGTTGTCGGCGCTGGGCGTGATTGGCCTGGTGCTGATCCAGCATGGCAAGGGCGCCGATGTGGGTGCGGCATTCGGTTCGGGTGCCTCGGGCAGCCTGTTCGGTGCCACTGGCTCGGCAAGCTTCCTGTCGCGCACCACCGCCGTGCTGGCCACGCTGTTCTTCGTCTGCACGCTGGCACTGACGCTGCTCGGCAACTACAAGCCGGCCGCGTCGCTGGGCGTGATGGGCGCGGCGCCGGCTTCGGCGCCCGCAGTGGCAGGTGCTTCGGCTCCCGCTGCAGCCCCGGCAGCGGCCGCTGACGCATCGGCGCCGGCAGCCCCCGCTGTTCCGAAATAATCCGTAAGCCTTGCGGCGGATTCCTGAGTTTTTTTGCAGTTGTGCGTTGAACAAAGCAAGAAATCTGGGTTAGAATGCAAGGCTTGAAACGATTCCCCAGCGATGGGTTCTGAGCAAAGACGAAAGCCTCTGCAACGGACCTGAAGGGCCTGAAAACCCGGCGCCAGGCAATATTGTTTCTCCCCCAGCCGACGTGGTGAAATTGGTAGACACGCTATCTTGAGGGGGTAGTGGCGAAAGCTGTGCGAGTTCGAGTCTCGCCGTCGGCACCAAACAACTTGATCGGAGTCCCTGGCCGGGCAATGCACCCGAGCGTGGGGCTCCGGCAGTCCGCAAGGCGGCGCGCCATGAGGCTTATGGCTTAGCGCCTGGGGTGGGCAACAGGACGCCGCTTCAGCTGGTGCTGTTGACAACATTCCAGATAAGGCTGGCCGTACCTTGAATCTCGAAGCCTACTTCCCCGTTCTCATCTTCATCATCTTCGGTGTCGTGCTTGGCGTGGCGCTGATGTCGATCGGTCGGATCCTCGGTCCGAACAAGCCCGATCCCGCGAAGCTGTCGCCGTACGAGTGCGGCTTCGAAGCGTTCGAGGACGCGCGCATGAAGTTCGATGTGCGCTACTACCTCATCGCCATCCTGTTTATCCTGTTCGATCTCGAAACCGCCTTCCTGTTTCCGTGGGGTGTTGCCCTGCGGGATATCGGCTGGCCGGGTTTCATCGCCATGGGCGTGTTTCTGCTGGAATTCATCGTGGGCTTCGTCTACATCTGGAAAAAGGGCGCGCTCGATTGGGAGTGATGTGAAATGGCAATCGAAGGCGTTCTCAATGAAGGCTTCGTCACGACTACCGCTGACAAGCTGATCAACTGGACCCGCACCGGGTCGCTGTGGCCGATGACTTTCGGCCTGGCCTGCTGTGCCGTGGAAATGATGCATGCCGGCGCCGCGCGCTACGACATGGACCGCTTCGGCGTGATTTTCCGCCCGTCGCCGCGCCAGTCGGACGTGATGATCGTGGCCGGCACGCTGTGCAACAAGATGGCCCCCGCGCTGCGCAAGGTCTACGACCAGATGGCGGAACCGCGCTGGGTGATCTCGATGGGCTCGTGCGCCAACGGCGGCGGCTACTACCACTACTCGTACTCGGTGGTGCGCGGCTGCGACCGCATCGTGCCGGTGGATATCTACGTGCCGGGCTGCCCGCCGACGGCCGAAGCGCTGATCTACGGCGTGATCCAGCTGCAGAACAAGATCAAGCGTACCAACACCATCGCGCGCAAGGGCTGAAATGGCGAAGCTCGACACCCTCAAGGCCGCGCTCGAGAAAGCTCTCGGCAAGCGCGTGCAGAATCTGATCGAGGCGACCGGCGAACTGACGCTGATCGTCAAGGCCGACGACTACCTCGAAGTTGCCCGCATCCTGCGCGATGATCCGTCGCTGCGTTTCGAGCAGCTGATCGACCTGTGCGGCGTGGACTATTCCGAGTACGGCGACGGTGCCTGGGACGGCCTGCGCTTTGCCGCGGTTTCGCAGCTGCTATCGATCACCCACAACTGGCGCCTGCGCGTGCGCGTGTTCGCCCCGGACGATGATTTCCCGGTGCTGCCGTCGTTGATCGACGTGTGGAACGGCGTCAACTGGTTCGAGCGTGAAGCCTTCGATTTCTACGGCATCGTCTTCGACGGCCATCCGGACCTGCGCCGCATCCTGACCGACTACGGTTTCGTCGGCCATCCGTTCCGCAAGGATTTCCCGGTTTCGGGCTTCGTCGAGATGCGCTACGACCCGGAACAGAAGCGGGTCATCTACCAGCCGGTCACGATCGAGCCGCGCGAAATCACCCCGCGCGTGATCCGCGAGGACAACTACGGCGGCTTGCACTGATAACGCGCCATGGCAGACATCAAGAACTACACCCTGAACTTCGGCCCGCAACACCCGGCAGCGCACGGCGTGCTGCGCCTGGTGCTGGAGCTGGACGGCGAAGTCATCCAGCGCGCCGACCCCCATATCGGCCTGCTGCACCGTGCCACCGAAAAGCTGGCCGAACAGAAGACCTGGATCCAGAACGTGCCGTACATGGACCGCCTCGACTACGTGTCGATGATGGTCAACGAGCACGCCTACGTGATGGCAATCGAGCGCCTGCTGGGCCTCGAGGTGCCGGTGCGCGCGCAATACATCCGCGTGATGTTCGACGAGATCACCCGCCTGCTGAACCACCTGATGTGGATCGGCTCGCACGCGCTGGACGTGGGCGCGATGGCGGTGTTCCTGTATGCCTTCCGCGAGCGCGAGGACATGTTCGACATGTACGAGGCGGTGTCGGGCGCGCGCATGCACGCGGCCTACTACCGTCCGGGCGGTGTGTATCGCGACCTGCCTGACACGATGCCGCAATATCGTGCGTCC
Organism: Cupriavidus sp. UYPR2.512; assembly: GCF_000379565.1. Lineage (NCBI taxonomy): Bacteria > Pseudomonadati > Pseudomonadota > Betaproteobacteria > Burkholderiales > Burkholderiaceae > Cupriavidus > Cupriavidus sp. UYPR2.512. The sequence continues at coordinate 81,075 of NZ_KB903151.1, forward strand.
AAGGTACACAACGAGCGCGCCATCAAGGCCATGAACGAGGCGCGTTCGGGCTCGCTGCTGGACTTCATCGAGGACTTCACCAACCGGTTCCCGAAGTACGTCGACGAATACGAGACGCTGCTGACCGACAACCGGATCTGGAAGCAGCGCCTGGTGGACATCGGCGTGGTCAGCCCGGAACGGGCGTTGCAGATGGGCTTTACCGGCCCGATGCTGCGCGGCTCCGGCATCGAGTGGGACCTGCGCAAGAAGCAGCCTTACGAGGTGTACGACAAGCTGGACTTCGACATCCCGGTGGGCGTGGGCGGCGACTGCTACGCGCGCTACCTGGTGCGCGTGGAAGAGATGCGCCAGTCCAACCGCATCATCAAGCAGTGCGTGGAATGGCTGCGCCGCAACCCGGGCCCGGTGATCACCGAGAACCACAAGGTGGCGCCGCCCTCGCGCGTGGACATGAAGTCCAACATGGAAGAACTGATCCACCACTTCAAGCTCTTCACCGAAGGCATGCACGTGCCCGAGGGCGAAGCGTACGCAGCGGTGGAACACCCGAAGGGCGAGTTCGGCATCTACGCGATCTCGGACGGCGCGAACAAGCCGTACCGCCTGAAGATCCGTGCACCTGGCTTCCCCCACCTGGCCGCGCTCGACGAAATGGCCAAGGGACACATGATTGCTGACGCGGTAACGATCATCGGCACGCAAGACATCGTCTTCGGCGAGATCGACCGTTAATCACGGACCGCCGGCCCGGACGACGATCCGGGCGCTTTCCGCGGCGCTCCCCAGGGGAGCGGGCGGAAGACCCGCGGCGGACCGGCAGGGCCTCAGGCCTGCCGGCGGAACGGGCAGCGACGGCTGCAAACCTGCGGAAGGGAACGCCCAGTGGCGCTGCCTGACGCCGTTTTACTGCAATGACCATGCTATCAGCAGAAGCTCTCAAGGAAATCGATCGCGCGATCGCGAAGTATCCGGCCGACCAGAAGCAGTCGGCCGTGATGGCGGCGCTTGCCGTGGCGCAGGGCGAGGTGGGCTGGGTTTCCCCCGAAGTCATGCAGTTCGTCGCCAACTACCTCGACATGCCGCCCGTGTGGGTGGAAGAGGTGGCGACCTTCTACAACATGTATGACACCAAGCCGGTGGGCAAATTCAAGCTCGCCGTCTGCACCAATCTGCCGTGCGCCCTGTCGGGCGGCGAGCGGGCCGGCGACTACCTGAAGCGCAAGCTCGGGATCGACTACAACGAGACCACCGCTGACGGCTGCTTCACCCTGAAAGAGGGCGAGTGCATGGGCGCCTGCGGCGACGCGCCGGTGATGATCGTCAACAACACCCGCATGTGCAGCTTCATGAGCGACGACAAGCTCGACGCGCTCGTGGACGAGCTGAAAGCCGAAGCTGCCAAGGGGGGCAAGTAACATGACCAGTCTGCACGACCGCCATATCCAGCCGCTGATCCTGGCCGGCCTGGACGGCAAGAATTGGCACCTGGAAGACTACGTCAAGCGTGGCGGCTACCAGCAACTGAAGCGCATACTGACCGAGAAGATCCCGCCCGAGCAGGTGATTGCCGACGTCAAGGCATCTGGCCTGCGCGGCCGTGGCGGTGCGGGCTTCCCGACCGGCCTGAAGTGGAGCTTCATGCCACGCACATTCCCGGGTCAGAAATACCTGGTCTGCAACACCGATGAAGGCGAGCCAGGCACGTTCAAGGACCGCGACATCATCCGCTACAACCCGCATTCGCTGATCGAGGGCATGGCCATCGGTGCGTATGCGATGGGCATCACCGTGGGCTACAACTACATCCACGGCGAGATCTGGAACGAATACAAGATCTTCGAGGAAGCCCTCGAAGAGGCGCGTGCTGCCGGCTTCCTGGGTGACAACATCCTGGGTTCGGGCTTTGATTTCCAGCTGCACGCCCACCACGGCTACGGCGCCTACATCTGCGGCGAGGAAACCGCGCTGCTCGAATCGCTGGAAGGCAAGAAGGGCCAGCCGCGCTTCAAGCCGCCGTTCCCGGCCAGCTTTGGCCTGTACGGCAAGCCGACCACCATCAACAACACCGAGACCTTCGCCGCGGTGCCGTTCCTGCTGGCCGTCGGCCCCGAGAACTACCTGAAGATGGGCAAGCCGAACAACGGCGGCACCAAGATCTTCTCGATCTCGGGCGATGTCGAGCGCCCCGGCAACTACGAGATCCCGCTGGGCACGCCGTTCGCCAAGCTGCTGGAACTCGCCGGCGGCATGCGCGGCGGCAAGCGCATCAAGGCGGTGATCCCGGGCGGCTCGTCCGCGCCGGTGGTGCCGGGCGACCTGATGATGGCGTCCGACATGGACTATGACTCGATCGCCAAGGCCGGCTCGATGCTGGGCTCGGGCGCGGTGATCGTGATGGACGAGACGCGCTGCATGGTCCGCTCGCTGCTGCGCCTGTCGTACTTCTATTTTGAGGAATCGTGCGGCCAGTGCACGCCGTGCCGCGAAGGCACCGGCTGGCTCTACCGCATGGTCAATCGCATCGAACACGGAGAGGGGCGCCAGGAAGACCTGGACCTGCTCAACAACGTCGCGGAAAACATCATGGGCCGCACCATCTGCGCGCTCGGCGATGCCGCGGCGATGCCGGTCCGCGGCATGCTCAAGCACTACTGGAAAGAGTTCGAATATCACGTCGAACACAAGCAGTGCATGGTTCCGGCCTACATCTAAGCGTGGCAGAACATGGTTGAACTAGAGATCGACGGCAAGAAGGTTGAGGTTGCTGAAGGCAGCCTGGTGATGGAAGCGGCCCGCAAGCTGGGCACCTACATCCCGCACTTCTGCTACCACCGCAAACTGTCCATCGCGGCCAACTGCCGCATGTGCCTGGTCGAGGTCGAGAAGGCGCCCAAGGCGCTGCCCGCCTGCGCCACGCCGGTGACCCCTGGCATGAAGGTCTTCACCAATTCGGAGAAGGCGGTCAAGGCGCAGAAGTCCGTGATGGAATTCCTGCTGATCAACCACCCGCTCGACTGCCCGATCTGCGATCAGGGCGGCGAATGCCAGCTGCAGGACCTGGCCGTGGGCTACGGTGCCTCGGAGTCGCGCTACAAGGAAGAGAAGCGCGTGGTGTTCCACAAGAACGTGGGCCCCCTGATCTCCATGGAGGAGATGACCCGCTGCATCCACTGCACCCGCTGCGTGCGCTTCGGCCAGGAAGTGGCCGGCGTGATGGAGCTGGGCATGCTGGGCCGCGGCGAGCATTCGGAAATCACCACCTTCGTCGGCAAGACCGTCGATTCGGAACTGTCGGGCAACATGATCGACCTGTGCCCGGTCGGCGCGCTGACCAGCAAGCCGTTCCGCTACTCGGCCCGTACCTGGGAACTGGCCCGCCGCAAGTCGGTGTCGCCGCACGACGGCCTGGGCGCGAACCTGGTGGTGCAGACCAAGAACCAGCGCGTGATGCGCGTGCTGCCGCTGGAAAACGACGACATCAACGAGTGCTGGATTTCCGACAAGGACCGCTTCTCGTATGAAGGCCTGAACAGCGCCGACCGCCTGACCCGCCCGCTGCTGAAGCAGGGCGGCGAATGGATGGAAACCGACTGGCAGACCGCGCTGGAATACGTGGCCAACGGCCTGGCGGGCATCAAGCGCGAGCACGGCGCCGACCAGATCGCCGCGCTGGCCAGCCCGCACAGCACGCTGGAAGAACTGTACCTGCTGGGCAAGCTGATGCGTGGCCTGGGCAGCGACAACGTTGACTTCCGCCTGCGCCAGTCCGACTTCTCCGCCGCGCTCAAGGGCGCACCGTGGCTGGGCATGCCGGTGGCCGACGTGACCACGCTGCAACGCGTGCTGGTGATCGGCTCGTCGCTGCGCAAGGATCATCCGCTGCTGGCCTCGCGCCTGCGCCAGGCTACCAAGAAGGGTGCCCGCGTGGCCGTGCTGGGTGCCGGCGGTGAAGACCTGCTGATGCCGCTGGCCGCCCGCATCGATGTGGCGCCGTCGGGATGGACCGCGGCGCTCGCCGGCGTGGCCCGGGCCGTGGCCGCCGCCAAGGGCGTAGCTGCCCCGGCCGGCACCGACGGTTTCGACGGCGGCGAAGCCGCTGGCAAGGTGGCCGAAGCGCTGCTGTCGGGCGAGCGCCGTGCGGTGTTCCTCGGCAACGAGGCGGTGCGCCATCCGCAGTTCTCGGCGCTGCACGCGCTGGCACAGTGGATCGCCACCGAGACCGGTGCGACGCTGGGCTTCCTGACCGAGGCCGCCAATACCGTCGGCGGCCACGTCGCCGGCGCGCTGCCCAAGCAGGGCGGCGCCAACGCGCAGGCGATGCTGGACACGCCGCGCAAGGCCTACATCCTGCTGAACACCGAACCCGAGTTCGACGCCGCCGACCCGCGCAAGGCGCTGGCCGCGCTGGCCCAGGCCGGTACGGTGGTGGTGCTGTCGCCGTTCCGTTCGGAAGCGGCCATGCAGTACGCCGACGTGATCCTGCCGGTGACGCCGTTCACGGAAACCGCCGGCACCTTCGTCAACTGCGAAGGCAAGCCGCAGAGCTTCAATGGCGTGGTGCGCGCCCTGGGCGATTCGCGTCCGGGCTGGAAGGTGCTGCGCGTGCTGGGCAACCTGCTGGACGTGGCTGGCTTCGACTACGAAACCGCCGAGTCGGTGCGTGTCGAAGTGCTGTCGGCCCCGGTCGAGGCGCAGCTGGACAACGCCACCGATGCGCCGATCCGTGTGGCCGCCGCTGCCGCCAACGGCATCGAACGCATTGCCGATGTACCGATCTACCACGCCGACCCGATCGTGCGCCGCGCCGAATCGCTGCAGCTGAGCGCTGCCGCGCGCCGCGCCATGCAGATCGCGCTGCCGGCCGACCTGTTCGCCAGCCTTGGCATCCAGTCCGGCGATCCGGTGCGTGTCACGCAAGGGCAGGGCAGCGTGGTGCTGCCGGCCGTGCTCGAAGCCACGCTGCCGGCCAACACCGTGCGCGTGCCGGCGGCAACGCCGGCGGCCATGAGCCTGGGCGCGATGTTCGGCACGGTCACCGTAGAGAAGGCCATTGACCTGGCGCCGGCCACCGGCACCGTGGCCACGGCGTAAGAACAAGAGCGAGAACAAGACATGATTGACTGGATTACCTCGCAAGGACACGGTCTGCTGGGCGCCTACTGGACGCCGCTGTGGATCCTGATCCGCGCCGTGATCATCGTGGTGCCGCTGCTGCTGTGCGTGGCTTACCTGATCCTGTGGGAGCGCAAGCTGATCGGCTGGATGCACGTGCGTATCGGCCCGAACCGTGTGGGCCCGCTGGGCCTGCTGCAGCCGATCGCCGACGTGCTCAAGCTGCTGCTCAAGGAAGTCATGATGCCCACGCAGGTCAGCCGGGGCATGTACCTGATTGCCCCGCTGATGGTGCTGATGCCCGCCGTGGCGGTCTGGGCCGTGATTCCGTTCCAGGCTGAAGTGGTGCTGGCGGATGTGAACGCCGGCCTGCTGTACGTGATGGCGATCAGCTCGGTGGGCGTGTACGGCGTGATCCTGGCCGGTTGGGCCTCGAACTCCAAGTACGCCTTCATCGGCGCCATGCGTGCCGCGGCCCAGATGGTGTCGTATGAAATCGCCATGGGCTTTGCGCTGGTGACGGTGCTGATGGTTGCCGGCAGCCTGAACCTGTCGGCCATCGTCAACGGCCAGAACACCGGCTACTTTGCCGACATGGGCATCAACATCCTGTCGTGGAACTGGCTGCCTCTGCTGCCGATGTTCGGCGTCTACTTCATCTCGGGCGTGGCCGAAACCAACCGCCACCCGTTCGACGTGGTGGAAGGCGAGTCGGAAATCGTGGCCGGCCACATGATCGAGTATTCGGGCATGGGCTTCGCGCTGTTCTTCCTGGCCGAGTACATCAACATGATCATCATCTCGACGATGACCGCGCTGATGTTCCTGGGCGGCTGGGCGCCTCCGTTCGAGAGCGTGGTGACCAATGCGATCCCGGGCTTCTTCTGGCTGGTGATCAAGGTATTCCTGCTGCTGTCCGTCTTCATCTGGATCCGTGCCTCGTTCCCGCGCTACCGCTACGACCAGATCATGCGCCTGGGCTGGAAGGTGTTCATCCCCCTGACGGTGGCTTGGCTGATCATCGTGGCGATCTGGATCAAGTCGCCCTGGAACATCTGGCACTGAACGGCCAAACGACGGTGCGCGCCACGGCGCGCACCGTGTGGAAATACTAGGAAGCATCATGCTGCTCGCCATCAAGGACTTCTTCAACAGCCTGCTCCTGAAGGAACTCTTCAAGGGCATGGCCCTGACCGGCCGCTATCTCTTCGCGCGCAAGATCACCGTCCAGTTCCCGGAAGAGAAAACGCCGATCTCGCCGCGCTTCCGTGGCCTGCACGCGCTGCGCCGCTACCCGAACGGGGAAGAGCGCTGCATCGCCTGCAAGCTGTGCGAGGCGGTGTGCCCGGCGCTGGCCATCACGATCGAGTCCGACGCGCGCGCCGACGGCACGCGCCGCACGACCCGTTATGACATCGACCTGACCAAGTGCATCTTCTGCGGTTTCTGCGAAGAGGCCTGCCCGGTCGACGCCATCGTGGAAACGCAGATCCTGGAGTACCACGGCGAGAAGCGCGGCGACCTGTACTTCACCAAGGACATGCTGCTGGCAGTGGGCGACCGCTACGAGCCGCAGATCGCCGCGGCCAAGGCTGCCGACGCGAAGTACCGCTAAGCCGAATTACCGGCCGGAAGTCTCGGCCAGAAGTACCGCCGGTTGGCGGTTGCCGCAAGCAGCAGACCTGGCAGCCGCTGCCACCGAATTTGAATGCGGCCCCTGCAATGCAAGGGGCCAATGCAAGGATGCCGCAGGAGCGGGCCACCCGAAGGGGCGGCTTGTGCCGGACGGCCCAGAGAGGATCCGATAGGGACCATGGAACTCACGACCACCATCTTCTACGTCTTTGCGCTGGTGCTGGTGCTCTCCGCACTGAAAGTCATCACTGCGAAGAACCCGGTGCATTCCGCACTGTTCCTCGTGCTGTCGTTCTTCACGGCCGCGGCGATCTGGATGCTGCTCAAGGCGGAATTCCTCGCCATCCTGCTGGTGCTGGTTTATGTCGGCGCGGTGATGGTGCTGTTCCTGTTCGTGGTGATGATGATCGATATCGACATCGAGCACCTGCGGCGGGACTTCTGGACCTACGTGCCGATGGCCTCGATCGTCGGCGCGCTGATCATCGCCGAGATGGCGATCGTGCTGGTGCGCAACTTCATCGGCACCACCACGCCGGTGGCCGCCAGCGGTTCGCAGGAACCGGGCTACTCGAACAGCGCCGCGCTCGGCAAGCTGATCTACACCGACTATATCTACGCCTTCGAAGTGGCCGGCATCATCCTGCTGGTGGCGATCATCGCCGCCGTGGCGCTGACCCTGCGCCGCCGCAAGGACGTCAAGGCCCAGGACGTGTCGGCGCAGCTGCGCACCCGCCGCGGCGACCGCGTGCGCCTGGTGCCGATGCAGTCCGAAGCCCAGACCCAGCAGACGGAAGCCGCGGCTGCCGCCAATAAGAACTAAAGCCCGGAGAAATCGCTGTGCTCTCTCTCGCTCATTTCCTCGTGCTCGGTGCGATCCTGTTTGCGATCAGCATCGTCGGCATCTTCCTGAACCGCAAGAACGTGATCGTGCTGCTGATGGCGATCGAACTGATGCTGCTTGCGGTGAACATCAACTTCGTCGCCTTCTCGCATTACCTGGGCGACCTGGCTGGTCAGGTTTTCGTTTTCTTCATCCTCACGGTGGCCGCCGCCGAGTCGGCAATCGGTCTCGCCATCCTGGTTGTGCTGTTCCGCAACCTGGATACGATCAACGTGGACGACATGGATACCCTCAAGGGCTGATCCGTGACGCACTACGCAGATACCCAAGACTCACCGACCGCACACCACTAAGCGTCCTATGGCAACCACGCTCAACCCCAACCTGCTGCTTGCGATCCCGCTGGCGCCGCTAGTCGGCTCCGCGATCGCCGGCTTGTTCGGTACCAAGTTCTTCGACCTGTTTTCCTCGGAGTCGCGCGGCGGCCGGGTCGTGGCGCATACCGCCACGATCCTGGGCGTTGCCATTTCCTTCGTGCTGTCGGTGATGGTGCTGCTCGACGTGATGAACGGCGCCGGCTACAACGGCACCGTCTACGAGTGGATGGCCATCGGCAGCCTGAAGATGGAGGTCGGCTTCCTGGTCGACTCGCTGACCGCGATGATGATGGTCGTGGTGACTTTCGTCTCGCTGATGGTGCACATCTACACCGTCGGCTACATGGACGGGGACCCCGGCTACAACCGCTTCTTCTCGTACATCTCGCTGTTCACCTTCTCGATGCTGATGCTGGTGATGAGCAACAACTTCCTGCAGCTGTTCTTCGGCTGGGAAGCGGTGGGCCTGGTGTCGTACCTGCTGATCGGCTTCTGGTACACCCGCCCGACGGCCATCTTCGCCAACCTGAAGGCGTTCCTGGTCAACCGCGTCGGCGACTTTGGCTTCATCCTGGGCATCGGCCTGCTGCTGGCCTACAGCAGCAGCATGAACTACACCGAAGTGTTCGCCGCGCGCGACCAGCTGGCTACCGTGATCTTCCCGGGCACCGACTGGCTGATGATCACCGTGGCCTGCATCTGCCTGTTCATCGGCGCGATGGGCAAGTCGGCGCAGTTCCCGCTGCACGTCTGGCTGCCTGACTCGATGGAAGGCCCGACCCCGATCTCGGCACTGATCCACGCGGCAACGATGGTGACCGCGGGCATCTTCATGGTCGCGCGCATGTCGCCGCTGTTCGAGCTGTCGGATACGGCGCTGTCCTTCGTGCTGGTGATCGGTGCCATCACGGCGCTGTTCATGGGCTTCCTGGGCATCATCCAGAACGACATCAAGCGCGTGGTCGCTTACTCGACCCTGTCGCAGCTGGGCTACATGACCGTGGCGCTGGGCGCTTCGGCCTACTCGGTGGCCGTGTTCCACCTGATGACGCACGCCTTCTTCAAGGCACTGCTGTTCCTGGGCGCGGGCTCGGTCATCATCGGCATGCACCACGACCAGGACATCCGCAACATGGGCGGCCTGCGCAAGTACATGCCGATCACCTGGATCACCTCGCTGGTGGGTTCGCTGGCGCTGATCGGCACGCCGTTCTTCGCCGGCTTCTACTCCAAGGACTCGATCATCGAGGCCGTTGCCGAGTCGCATATCGCCGGTTCGGGCTTTGCGTACTTCGCCGTGCTGGCCGGTGTATTCGTCACTGCGTTCTACTCGTTCCGCATGTACTTCCTGGTCTTCCACGGCAAGTCGCGCTGGGGCCAGAACCATGCTCACCAGCACCATGAGGGCGACCACGAGGACGAGGAAGTGACGGCCGACCACCACCATGGCCTGGCCGCCGGCGAGAAGCCGCACGAGTCGCCGTGGGTGGTGACGCTGCCGCTGGTGCTGCTGGCGATCCCGTCGGTGGTGATCGGTGCGATCGCGATCGAGCCGATGCTGTTCGGCAACTTCTTCAAGATGGGCATCGCCTTCAAGGACGTGATCTTCGTCGGCGAGAACCACCACGCCATGGCGGAGCTCGAGGAAGCGTTCCACGGCTGGGTGCCGATGGCGATCCACTCGCTGACCACGCCCGTGCTGTGGCTGGCGATTGCTGGTGTGGTGCTGTCGTGGTTCTTCTACATGAAGCGCCCGGACATCCCCGAGGCCATCAAGAACCGCTTCTCGGGCCTGTACAAGCTGCTCGACAACAAGTACTACATGGACGCCATCAACCAGGCCGTGTTCGCCCGCGGCGCACGCCTGCTCGGTACCGGGCTGTGGAAGGGCGGCGACCAGAGCCTGATCGACGGCCTGTTCGTCAACGGCGCGGCGCGCATGGTGGCTTCGTTTGCTTCGGCAAGCCGCTATCTGCAGTCGGGCTATATCTACCACTACGCATTCGCGATGATCGTCGGCATGCTGGTGCTGCTGACGCTGACGGTCACCGGCGTGATCGGCACCAAGTGATAGGCACCAAGTAAGGAAAACTTAGAAATGGTTCTGTCTTTCTCAATCTGGCTGCCTATCTTTTTCGGCCTGCTGATCCTCGCCTTCGGCTCGGACCGAAGCCCGGGCTTCGTGCGGTGGATGTCGCTGTTCGGCTCGATCGCGAGCTTTGTCGTCACACTGCCGCTGATCTTCCACTTCGACCGCGCCACCGCGTCGATGCAGTTCGTCGAGAAGGCGAACTGGATCGAGCGCTTCCATATCAACTACCTGCTTGGGGTTGACGGCATCTCGATGTGGTTCGTCGTGCTGACCGCCTTCATCACGGTGATCGTGGTGATCTCGGCCTGGGAAGTGATCACTGAGCGTGTGGCCGAGTACATGGCCTCGTTCCTGATCTTGTCGGGCCTGATGGTCGGCGTGTTCTGCACGCTGGACGGCATGCTGTTCTACGTGTTCTTCGAGGCCACGCTGATCCCGATGTACATCATCATCGGCGTCTGGGGCGGCCCGAACCGCGTCTATGCCGCGTTCAAGTTCTTCCTGTACACGCTGGCTGGCTCGCTGCTGACGCTGATCGCACTGCTGTACCTGTACAACAAGACCGGCACCTTCGACATCCTGCAATGGCACCAGGCCAAGCTGTCGATGAACGAGCAGATCGCGCTGTTTATCGCCTTCTTCGTCGCCTTCGCGGTCAAGGTGCCGATGTGGCCGGTGCACACCTGGCTGCCGGACGCCCACGTGGAAGCGCCGACCGGCGGTTCGGTGGTGCTGGCCGCCATCATGCTGAAGCTGGGCGCCTACGGTTTCCTGCGGTTCTCGCTGCCGATCGCCCCTGACGCGAGCCACTACCTGGCCCCGTTCATCATCACCATCTCGCTGATCGCGGTGATCTACATCGGCCTGGTGGCCCTGGTGCAGGCCGACATGAAGAAGCTGGTGGCGTACTCTTCGATTGCCCACATGGGCTTCGTCACGCTGGGCTTCTTTATCTTCAGCGACATCGGCATTGAAGGTGGCATCGTGCAGATGATCTCGCACGGCTTTATCTCCGGCGCGATGTTCCTTTGCATCGGCGTGCTGTACGACCGCGTCCACTCGCGCCAGATCGCCGACTACGGCGGCGTGGTCAACACCATGCCCAAGTTCGCCGCGCTGGCAGTGTTCTTCGCGATGGCCAACTGCGGCCTGCCGGCCACCTCGGGCTTCGTCGGCGAATTCATGGTGATCCTGGGCGCGGTCAAGTTCGACTTCTGGATCGGCCTGCTGGCTGCCACCGCCCTGATCTTCGGCGCCGCCTACTCGCTGTGGATGGTCAAGCGCGTGATCTTCGGCGACATCGTCCACCAGCACGTGCGCGAGCTGGTAGACCTGAACAAGCGTGAATTCGTCATGCTCGGCCTGCTGGCCATCATGACGCTGTACATGGGCCTGCACCCGAAGCCCTTTACCGACGTGATGCACGCGTCCGTGGTGAACCTGCTGTCCCACGCGGCACAGTCCAAGCTGTAATCGGGGAGAGAAATCAATATGCAACCGTCCTCGACACTCGGCCCTGTGGCGCCGATCATCTTCCTGGCGATCGCCATCGCCGCAGTAAACTGGATCGACCTGGCTCGCGGCAAGGGCAAGCAAAGCGTTGCCTATCCGCTGTCGCTGCTGACCACCCTGGTGCTGACGGTGTGGTTCGGCCTGAACGCCGCTGCCGGCGAGACGCACTACGCGTTCTCCAACCTGGTGGTGATCGACCCGATGGCCAACGTGCTGTCGGCGTTCTGCGCGGCGGGCCTGTTCGTCACGCTGGTGTACACGCGCCGCTACCTGGCTGAGCGCGACATGTTCGCCGGCGAGTTCTACATGCTGGCCCTGTTCACGCTGGGCGGCCAGATCGTGATGATCACCGGCAACAACTTCCTGACCCTGTACCTGGGCCTGGAGCTGCTGTCGCTGTCGTCGTACGCACTGGTGGCACTGCGCCGCGAATCGCGCGTGACCTCGGAATCGGCGATGAAGTACTTCGTGCTGGGCGCGCTGGCTTCGGGCTTCCTGCTGTACGGCATCTCGATGATGTACGGCGCCACCGGTTCGCTGAACCTGGGCGAGGTGTTCCGCGTGGTCGAGTCGGGCCGCGTCAACACCACCATGCTGGCCTTTGGCGTGGTCTTTATCGTTGCCGGCCTGTCGTTCAAGCTGGGTGCTGCGCCGTTCCACATGTGGATCCCGGACATCTACCAAGGTTCGCCGACCGCAGTGACGCTGCTGATCGCCGGCGGCCCGAAGGTTGCTGCTTTTGCGCTGTTCATCCGCGTGCTGGTGGAAGGCCTGCTGCCCCTGGCCAGCGACTGGCAAATGATGCTGGTGGTGCTGTCGATCATCTCGCTTGCCATCGGCAACCTGACCGCCATCGTGCAGAGCAACCTGAAGCGGATGCTGGCGTACTCGACCATCTCGCACATGGGCTTCGTGCTGCTGGGCCTGCTGTCGGGCGTGGTCGCCAACAAGGCTGACGGCGCCGCCGATGCATACGGCTCGGCGATGTTCTACTCGGTGACCTACCTGCTGACCACGCTGGGCACGTTCGGCATCATCCTGCTGCGCACCAGCAAGGGCTTCGAGGCCGAGACGCTGGAAGACCTGAAGGGCATGTCCCGCCGCAACCCGTGGTTTGCCTTCCTGATGCTGGTGATGATGTTCTCGCTGGCCGGGATTCCGCCGACCGTGGGCTTCTACGCCAAGCTGGCCGTGCTGGATGCGGTGGTCAAGTCGGGCATGACCTGGCTGGCCGTGGTGGCCGTGATGTTCTCGCTGATCGGCGCGTTCTACTACCTGCGCATCGTCAAGCTGATGTACTTCGATGCACCAGTGGGCGAAGAACAGCTGGAAGCGAGCTTCGGCCTGCGCTCGATGCTGAGCGTGAACGGCGCCGCGGTGATCCTGCTGGGCCTGTTCCCGGCCGCGCTGATGAACCTGTGCTACCAGGCCATCCGCTCGACCCTGGGTTCCTGATCCGCCACACGCCATGAGCGCATCCGCAAGCGGCTGGTTTGTCATCCTGCTGGCACTGATCAGTGCGAACCTGCCGTTTGTGAACCAGCGCCTGTTCGCGCTGATCCCGCTGCGGCTGGCGCGCAAGCCGCTGTGGCTGCGCCTGCTGGAACTGCTCGTATGGTTCGCGGTGGCGGGTGCCGCCGGCTTTGCGGTGGAGGCCAGCCTTGGCAATGCCTTCCCGCAGGGCTGGCAGTTCTACGCCATCACCGCCTGCATGATGCTTGTGTTTGCCTTCCCGGGCTTCACCTGGCAATACCTCGTCAAACACCGCACGGCCTGAAGCCGGTCCTGTCGGCGCCGGGCCCTGCCTGATCCGGAGCGTCCATGACCGACAAGATCCAACGCGGCACCCCGTTTCCCGCAGCATCCGCTGAACCCACCGGGAACGACGACGCACTGAAGGAAGTGTGCGTGGCCTCGGCCACGGTCCATCGCGGCAAGTTCCTTACCCTCAAGCAAGACATTGTCAGGCTGCCGGACGGCAAGCAGACCGGGCGCGAGTACGTGGTCCATCCGGGCGCGGTGATGATGATCCCGCTGTTCAATGACGGCACCGTGCTGATGGAGCGCCAGTTCCGCTATCCGGTGGGCGAAGTGATGCTGGAATTCCCCGCCGGCAAGCTCGATCCGGAAGAGGGCGCGCAGCGCTGCGGCGAACGCGAACTGCTGGAGGAGACCGGCTACAGCGCGGCACGCTGGGACTACCTGACGCGCATCCACCCGGTCATCTCGTATTCCACTGAGTTCATCGACGTCTTCCTGGCGCGCGACCTGACGCACGGCGAGGCGCAGCTCGACGACGGCGAGTTCCTGGAAACCTTTATCGCGCCGGTGGGGCAGGTGATCGATTGGGTGCGCAGCGGCCGCATCACCGACGTAAAGACCATCATCGGCGCGTTCTGGCTGGAAAAAGTGATCTCGGGTGCCTGGCAACCGGGCGAACAGCCGCTGCCGCATTACGCCGTATAGTGAGTAGTGAGCCGCGTGGATTCTGCGCCATGCGGCTGTCCCGAACGGTCGTTCTAAAAAATTTAGCACGACCGTTCACAAAATTTCGATTCGCGGATAATATAGCTTTTGACGGGCTGGAAAGATCATGAAGGTGCTCGACCTGCGCTGCGCGCATGACCATCGTTTCGAGGGCTGGTTTGCCTCTGAAGAAGATGCGCAGTCGCAAATCTCGCGTGACCTCGTCCAATGCCCGGTCTGTGGCGACCACGCCGTGACGCGGCTGCCCAGCGCGCCGCGCCTGAACCTGTCGGGCGCGACCGCGCGCGAAGGCAGCGCCAGGCCGGCGCAGCCGGCTGCCGCACCGGTGACACTGCAAGGGCTCTATATGAAGGCAGTGAAGCAGGTGCTGGCACAGACCGAGGATGTTGGCGAGCGCTTTGCCGAAGAGGCAAGGCGCATGCACTATGACGAGGCGCCGGAACGCGGCATTCGCGGTTCGGCCTCGGCGGAGGAGGTGCAGGCGCTGGCCGAAGAGGGCATCGAGACTTTCCCGCTCGTGGTGCCGGATGCGCTGAAGCAGACGGCTCACTGAATTGCGTCTTGTGCCCGTTGCTGTCGGCGCTTGACGTGCAGGCAGAACAACCGCCGGCGGCCCCGCGCCAAGCCGGCACCACTGGAGACGGGCATGGATCTCAACTACTCGGCGTCCGACAACGCCTTCCGCGAGGAAGTGCGTAGCTGGCTCGAAGCCAACTTGCCGGCGGACATCCGCAGCAAGATTCTCAACCACCGCCGTCCGAACCGCGACGACCTGGTGCGCTGGCACAAGACCCTGGCCGGCAACGGCTGGTCGGCACCGCACTGGCCCGTCCAGTACGGCGGCACCGGCTGGAACGCCACCCAGCGCCATATCTGGGATGAAGAGAATGCCCGCGTCGGCGCGCCCGGCGTGCTGCCGTTCGGCGTGGCGATGGTCGCGCCGGTGATCATGAAGTACGGCAGCGAGGAGCAAAAGTCGTACTACCTGCCGCGCATCCTGGACTGCACCGACTGGTGGTGCCAGGGCTATTCGGAGCCGGGCTCGGGTTCGGACCTGGCCTCGCTGAAGACCCGTGCCGAGCTGACTTCGGACGGCAAGCATTACATCGTCAATGGCCAGAAGACCTGGACCACGCTCGGCCAGCACGCCGACATGATCTTCTGCCTGGTCCGCACCGACCCCGAAGCCAAGAAGCAAGAGGGCATCTCGTTCCTGCTGATCGACATGAAGACCCCGGGCATCACCGTGCGCCCGATCATCATGCTCGACGAAGAGCATGAAGTGAACGAAGTCTTCTTCGACAACGTCAAGGTGCCGGTCGAGAACCGCGTCGGCGAAGAAAACAAGGGCTGGACCTACGCCAAGTACCTGCTGGGCCACGAGCGCACCGGCATTGCCCGCGTGGGCAACTCCAAGCGCGAGCTGGGCTTCCTCAAGCGCGTGGCGCGCCAGCAGCAGAAGAACGGCAAGCCGTTGCTGGAGGATCCGGTGTTCGGCGCCAAGGTGGCCGCGCTGGAAATCGAACTGATGGCGCTGGAAATCACCGTGCTGCGCGTGGTCTCGAGCGAAGCCGCCGGCAAGGGCCCTGGCCCCGAGGCCTCGATGCTCAAGATCAAGGGCACCGAGATCCAGCAGCTGCTGACCGAGCTGATGGTCGAGGCCGTCGGCCCGTACGCCCAGCCGTTCGACACCGCCTATCTGGAGTGCGAGACCGAGCACGCCGTGACCGGCTACGACGACGCCGCGCCGCTGGCCGCGTACTACTTCAACTATCGCAAGACCTCCATCTATGGCGGGTCCAACGAAATTCAGAAGAACATCATCAGCCAGATGATTCTGGGGCTGTGAGGAGACACGCAACATGAACTTCAATCTCAGCGACGAACAGAAGCAGCTGGCCGACGCCGTCCACCGTTTCATCGACAAGGACTACGGCTTCGAGTCCCGCAAGAAGAACTACGAAAGCGCCGCCGGCTATGGCGACGCGGCCTGGGGCTCGCTGGTCGAGCTCGGCCTGACCGCGCTGCCGGTGCCGGAAGCGCAGGGCGGCTTCGCGGGCAAGGCCCTGGACATGATGGTGGTGCAGCAGGAGCTGGGCCGCGGCCTGATCGTGGAGCCGTACCTGGCCACGGTGGCGGGCGCCTACGCCCTGGGCCTGGCCGGTGGCCAGGATGCGCTGCTGGAGCAGGTCGCCGGCGGCGAGCTGAAGCTGGCCGTGGCCTTCAATGAGCCGCAGGCGCGCTATGAACTGAACAACGTGCGCGTCACCGCCCGCGACGGCAAGCTCAGCGGCCGCAAGGTCGTGGTGGTGCACGGCGGCCAGGCCGACAAGCTGATCGTGTCGGCCCGCAGCAGCGGTGCCGAAGCTGACCAGGATGGCATCTCGCTGTTCCTGGTGGATGCCAGCGGCGCCGGCGTCAGCATCAAGGACTACCGCACCATCGACAATCTGCGCGCGGCCGACATCACCTTCCAGGATGCCCCCGCGCAACTGCTGGGCGAAGCCGGCAAGGCCTTCCCGGTGATCGAGCAGGTGGCCGACTATGCTGCCGTGCTGCTGTGCGCCGAGGCCGTGGGCGTGATGGATACGCTCAATGCCGCCACGCTGGAATATGCCAAGACGCGCCAGCAGTTCGGCGTGCCGATCGCTCGCTTCCAGGCGCTGCAGCACCGCATGGTGGAGATGTTCATCCACGCCGAGCAGTCGCGCTCGATCACGCTGCTGGCTGCGGCCCGCTTCGAGGAAGCGACGCCGGAAGAGCGCCGCCGCTATGTCTCCGCCGCCAAGGCGCGCGTGGGGCAGGCAGCGCGCACGGTCGGCCAGGAGGCCGTGCAGATCCATGGCGGCATGGGCGTGACCAACGAACTGCCGGCCGCGCACATGTTCAAGCGGCTGACGCTGATCAACACCACCTTCGGTGACGTGGATCACCACCTGGGCAGGTTTGCTGCCCAGCCGGGGTTCCAGGAAGCTGCCTGATCCTGCCAGTCCAGTCAAAACCGCGCTGTAGTCCAGGCGCGGTTTTTTCTTTGGGGACCGTTAGGGGCGGGTTCGGTAAATACGGACGCCAGCCCCCGGCGGCCATGCGATCATGGCCTGGACAAACCTAAGGCCCTGGCGCCAATCACTACAGAGAGACAACCGATGCTGTATTTCGAGGACTTTGAAGCCGGCAGCCGCCGCGAACTGGGTTCGTACCTCGTCACCGAGGAAGAAATCCTGGCCTTTGCCCGCCAGTACGATCCGCAGCCGTTCCACATCGACAAGGAAGCCGCAGCCAAGAGCATCTATGGCGGCGTGATCTCGAGCGGCTGGATGACGTGCTCGATCATGATGCGGCTGCTGGTGCTGAGCACCACCGGCAAATCTGCCAGCATGGGCTCGCCTGGCGTGGACGAGATCCGCTGGCTCAAGCCCGTCTATGCAGGCGACACGCTCACCGTCGTGCTGAATGTGCTCGATACCCGCCCGTCGCAGTCCAAGCCGGACCGCGGCGTGGTCCACACCCAGTGGGAAGCCACCAACCAGCGCGGCGAACTGGTCTGCACCGTCAAGGGCATGGGCATGTACGGCCGCCGGCCCGCCTGAGAACACTCAACCCACCCATCGAGGAGACAACCGACATGCGCACCATCGCATCGCTTGAAGAACTGGAAGGCCTGCAGGGCCAGGAGGTCGCGGTCAGCGACTGGATCGAGGTGACCCAGCAGCAGGTCAACCAGTTTGCCGATGCCACCGGCGACCATCAGTGGATCCACATCGACGTGGAGCGCGCGAAGAAGGAGTCGCCCTATGGCGGCCCGATCGCGCACGGCTTCCTGACGCTGTCGCTGCTGCCCAAGTTCATGCACAACGCGCTGTACATGCCGTCGAAGATCGGCGTCAACTACGGCCTGAATCGCGTGCGCTTCACGGCACCCGTGCCCGTGGGCAGCAAGCTGCGCGCCCGCATCAAGCTGCTGAAAGTCGAGCGGCTCGATCCACTGCCGAAGTCGCCCGAGCTGGTGGGCGCCCAGTCAACCTGGGAAGTCACGGTGGAGCGCGAGGGCAGCGACCGTCCGGTCTGCGTTGCCGAGTCGATCACGCGCCGCTACGGGTGATGGATACGCAGGTATGACGCGGTGCGACAATATGCCACACAGGCATGTCGCGCCACCTGGAGGCCGCCTAATGCGCGGCTTTCCGCATTTTTCGGAGCCGATTTGTGACGTTGATGCCGGTCAAATGCTGCTTTGCAGTCTTGTGCGTCGATTGT
The DNA here is from genome assembly GCF_000379565.1 of Cupriavidus sp. UYPR2.512. Classification (NCBI taxonomy): domain Bacteria; kingdom Pseudomonadati; phylum Pseudomonadota; class Betaproteobacteria; order Burkholderiales; family Burkholderiaceae; genus Cupriavidus; species Cupriavidus sp. UYPR2.512. The sequence goes on from NZ_KB903151.1 coordinate 99,394, forward strand.
CCGTTTTGCTGAACAGTGTGTTCTGTGCCGTTGGGTTTACCCCTAATGTTGCGTTGCGGTACAGTCGCGCCCACGATGTTTTACGTGTTGCGCTCCCCGGCCGAAAACCGCGCTTGCCATGAAGGCAAGTCTGTCGGGAAGCGCAAAAACCTCGTATTCCAACGCTACCCGGCCGCTGTACTGAGCCGGGACCGTTCGCGGTTTCGGCCAGGTGCCGCAGCGCCGGCAAGGTCCTACAGGGCCTGCAGCGCACGCAGTCAGTTGTCCTTCCGTGTTCATGGCGTTGCAAGGCCGCATGGTCATCCGGCGTTAGATCCGCCGCCAGACCGCAACGCCAGCTAAGGACACGTCCTTCCGGTTTTCCCTCAGCCCCACGCCTCTTGCGCGAGCATCAGGCGGTTTAGCCACGCTTTTGCCCGAAGCGCGGTGTAACCAAACCAGTCGTGACATGAAGAAACCCATACTGCCGCGTTGCACGCGGTTCCTGCCCTGCCTTGGCCTGCTCCTGCTCGCCGGCTGCAACATGACGCTGCTCGACCCGAAAGGGCAGGTCGGCGTCGACATCAAAGGCATCATCCTGATTGCCACCTGGCTGATGCTGCTGGTGGTGGTGCCGGTGATCGTCCTGACGCTGGTGTTTGCCTGGAAGTACCGCGCCAGCAATACCTCGGCACGCTATGAACCCGACTGGTCGCACTCCACCGCGATCGAAGTGGTGGTGTGGCTGATTCCCTGTCTGATCATCATTGCGCTGGGCATCATCACCTGGAAGTCCTCGCACGACCTGGACCCGTACAAGCCGCTCGAATCCAGCAAGAAGCCGGTCACCGTCGAGGTGGTGGCGCTGAACTGGAAGTGGCTGTTCATCTATCCGGAACTGAAGATCGCCACGGTCAACCAGATCGCCTTCCCGGTCGACACACCGGTGAACTTCAAGATCACCTCGGATTCGATCATGAATTCGTTCTTCATCCCGCAACTGGGCAGCCAGGTGTACGCCATGGCAGGGATGGAGACCAAGCTCCACCTGATCGCCAACGAAGCCGGCTCCTATGACGGCGTGTCCGCCAACTACAGCGGCGGCGGCTTTTCGGGCATGAAGTTCAAGGCGGTCGCCATGTCGAACTATGAGTTCGACCAGTGGGTCGCCAAGGTTCGCGCCTCGTCCACCGAACTGGGCGTTGAAGGCTACAAGACGCTGGCACAGCCCAGCGAGAAAGAGCCGGTCACGTACTACGGCAAGGTGGAAGACAAGCTCTTCCACAACATCTTGCACAAGTACATGGACCACAGCGGCGCTGCGCTGGCCGCCGACGGGTTCAAGGGCGGCCCGATCTGCACGTCGCGCAACACCCTCGGTGAAGAGCAGCTGTCGATGACCACGCCGGCCAAGCTGGCGCTGGGCGCGCAATCCTAGGAGCAATGATGTTTGGCAAGTTGAGTTTGTCGGCGATTCCGTTTCATGAGCCGATCATCATGGTCGTTCTGGCCGGCGTCGCCCTGGGCGGGGCCGCGCTGCTAGGCGCGATCACCTATTTCAAGAAGTGGGGCTACCTCTGGAACGAGTGGTTCACCTCGGTCGACCACAAGAAGATCGGCGTGATGTACTGCCTGGTCGCCCTGGTCATGCTGCTGCGCGGCTTTTCCGACGCGATCATGATGCGCGCCCAGCTGGCGCTCGCCACCAATGGCGCGACCGGCGTGCTGCCGCCTGAGCACTACGACCAGATCTTCACCGCCCATGGCGTGATCATGATCTTCTTCGTGGCCATGCCGCTGATGACCGGCCTGATGAACCTGGTCGTGCCGCTGCAGATCGGCGCGCGCGACGTGGCCTTCCCGTTCCTGAACACGCTCTCCTTCTGGCTGTTCGTGTCGGGCGCCATGCTGGTCAACATCTCGCTGGGCGTCGGTGAATTCGCCAAGACCGGCTGGCTGGCCTACCCGCCGCTGTCGGGGCTGGACTACAGCCCGGGGGTAGGGGTGGACTATTACCTCTGGAGCTTGCAGATCTCAGGCCTGGGCACGCTGCTGACCGGCGTGAACTTCCTGGTGACGATCCTGCGCATGCGCGCGCCGGGCATGACGCTGATGCGCATGCCGGTGTTCACCTGGACCGCGCTGTGCACCAACGTGCTGATCGTGGCCGCCTTCCCGGTGCTGACCGTGACCCTGGCGCTGCTGGGCCTGGACCGCTACGTCGGTACACACTTCTTCACGAACGACGGTGGCGGCAACGCCATGATGTACGTGAACCTGATCTGGATCTGGGGCCACCCCGAGGTGTACATCCTGATCCTGCCGGCGTTCGGCATCTTCTCTGAAGTGATCGCCACGTTCTCGGGCAAGAAGCTGTTCGGCTACAAGGGCATGGTGTACGCGACCGCCGCCATCATGGTGCTGTCGTTCATCGTGTGGCTGCACCACTTCTTCACGATGGGTTCGGGCGCCAACGTCAACGCGTTCTTCGGCATCACCACCATGATCATCTCCATCCCGACCGGGGTGAAGATCTTCAACTGGCTGTTCACCATGTACCGCGGCCGGGTCCAGATGACCTCGCCGGTGCTGTGGACGCTGGGCTTCATGATCACCTTCGTGATCGGCGGCATGACCGGCGTGCTGATGGCCGTGCCGGCCGCGGACTTCGTGCTGCACAACAGCCTGTTCCTGATTGCCCACTTCCACAACGTGATCATCGGCGGCGTGCTGTTCGGCTACCTGGCCGGCATCACCTACTGGTGGCCGAAGGCGTTCGGCTTCAAGCTGAACGAGCGCCTGGGCAAGTGCGCCTTCTGGTGCTGGCTGGTCGGCTTCTACTTTGCCTTCATGCCGCTGTACGTGCTGGGCCTGATGGGCATGACCCGCCGCCTGAACCACACCGATAACCCGGCCTGGACGCCGTGGCTGTACCTGGCCGTGGTGGGCGTGGTGTTCGTGGCGCTGGGCATCTTCTTCCAGGTGCTGCAGATCGTGGTGTCGATCCGCGACCGCAAGAAGCTGGCCGACGTGACCGGCGACCCGTGGGGCGGCCGCACCCTGGAGTGGGCCACCTCGTCGCCGCCGCCGTTCTACAACTTCGCGCACACCCCGGTGGTGCGTGACCTGGACGCGTTCGCCGACATGAAGGCCCGCGGCGAGACCCTGCCGACCGAAGGCTTCGAGAAGATCCACATGCCCAGGAACACGGGCGCGGGCTTCATCATCGGCGCCTTCAGCCTGGTGTTCGGCTTTGCCCTGACCTGGCATATCTGGTGGATGGCCATCGTTGGCCTGGTGGGCATGGTGTGGGCGTTCATCCACCGCAGCAACGACGACCATATTGACTACTACGTGCCGGCCACCGAGGTCGAGCAGATCGAAACGCGCCATCTGCAGCGCATTGCTTCGCAGGCCTAAGAACCATGTCGACTCAAGTCCTAGACCGCATCCCCGCGCAGGCAGGCGCCTCGGCTCACGCTGACGCGCACGGCCATGACCATGCGCACCACGATACCAGTGCCAATACGGTGTATGGCTTCTGGATCTACCTGATGAGCGACTGCATCATCTTCGCCGGACTGTTCGCGGCCTTCGCCGTGCTGCGCGGCGAACTGGCAGGCGGCCCGTCGGCGAAGGAGCTGTTCGAGCTCAACTACGTGCTGGTGGAGACCTTCATCCTGCTGTTCTCCTCGATCACGTACGGCATGGCGATGATCTCGCTGCAGAACCGCAGCCTGAGCCGCGTGCAGGTGTGGCTCGGCGTCACGTTCCTGCTGGGCCTGGCCTTCATGGCGATGGAAATCAACGAGTTCCATCACCTGATCGCCGAGGGCGCCGGCCCGGGCCGCAGCGCGTTCCTGTCGTCGTTCTTCACCCTGGTCGGCACCCACGGCCTGCACGTTGCCAGCGGCATGTTGTGGATGATCGTGCTGATGTGGCAACTGTCGAAGAAGGGCATCACCCCGACCCTGACCAAGCGCCTGACCTGCCTGTCGCTGTTCTGGCACTTCCTGGACGTGGTCTGGATCGGCGTGTTTACCGTGGTCTACCTGATGGGACATCTGTGATGGCACAACACAACGCACCGGCGGCGCACGGCGCCCACGACTCGCACGATTCGCACGCGGGCCACGACACCCACGCCAGCTTCAAGTCCTACGCGATCGGCTTCATCCTGGCCGTGATCCTGACCGTGATCCCGTTCAAGCTCGTGATGGACGGCAGCATGGACAAGGGCACCATCCTCTGGATCATCCTCGGCATGGCCGTGGTCCAGATGCTGGTCCACCTGAAGTACTTCCTGCACCTGGACTCGTCGTCCGAGCAGCGCAGCAACGTGATCGCGCTGCTGTTCACGGCGCTGATCCTGGTGATCGTGGTGGCGGGTTCGCTGTGGATCATGCACAACCTGAATGCCAACATGATGGTGATGTAAGGATCCAGCGTCCTGGTATCGAAAACGGGGCCCCGCGAGGGGCCCCGTTTTCATTTCCGCGCTGGATTACCTGTCGCCCTGCGTTCTATGCGCGGGCTTTTTAAAACATCCGAATCGGTGTTAAGCGTTTGCTTACCCAAGCGATCGATTCTGGCGCACGCCCGCATTCCTGACGTCCGATAGCGGGCGCGATGCACCACCGCTGCGCTGGTTTGCGTCAGCGCACTGTCTCGGTGCCCCGCAGGCATGCACGGCCGTGGTGCGCATGCGGACCGCTGGCCCGGTTTGCCCATGCAGGCCGCTTGTGGCCGGGCGGTGGCTGGTCCGGCCCCATGGCACGCTAGTTGCAGAAGCATCACCCGGGGAGCGTAGTCCCTGACCAACACGACAAAACGGGAGCTGCAAAATGCAACGACGTGACATGCTGAAGCTGTCGGCGATAGCCGCCGCGGCGATGATCGGTACCAGCCCGCTGGCGCTGGCGCAGTCCAAGGAGCCGATCAAGGTCGGCATCCTGCATTCGCTGTCCGGCACCATGGCCATTTCGGAGACGTCGCTGAAGGACGTGGCCCTGATGACCATTGATGAGATCAACAAGAGCGGCGGCGTGCTGGGGCGCAAGCTGGAGCCGGTGGTGGTTGACCCCGCCTCGAACTGGCCGCTGTTCGCGGAAAAGGCGCGCCAGCTCATCACCAAGGACAAGGTCGCGGTGACCTTCGGCTGTTGGACCTCGGTGTCGCGCAAGTCGGTGCTCCCGGTCTATGAGGAACTGAACTCGCTGCTGTTCTATCCGGTGCAGTACGAAGGCGAAGAAATGTCCAAGAACGTTTTCTACACCGGTGCAGCGCCCAACCAGCAGGCGATCCCGGCGGTGGAATACCTGATGAGCAAGGAAGGCGGCGGCGCCAAGCGTTTCTTCCTGCTGGGCACGGACTACGTCTACCCGCGCACCACCAACAAGATCCTGCGCGCCTTCCTGAAGAGCAAGGGCGTGGCCGACAAGGACATCGAAGAGGTCTACACCCCGTTTGGCCACAGCGACTACCAGACCATCGTCGCCAATATCAAGAAGTTCTCGCAGGGCGGCAAGACCGCGGTGATCTCAACCATCAATGGCGACTCCAACGTGCCGTTCTACAAGGAGCTGGGCAACGCCGGGCTGAAGGCCAAGGACGTGCCGGTGGTGGCGTTCTCGGTGGGTGAGGAGGAACTGCGCGGCATCGACACCAAGCCGCTGGTGGGCCACCTGGCCGCATGGAACTACTTCATGTCGGTCAAGAACCCCGAGAACGACGCTTTCCGCAAGCAGTGGGCGGCATGGGTCAAGGCCAACAACCTGCCCGGCGGCGACAAGCGCGTGACCAACGACCCGATGGAAGCCACCTACGTGGGCATCCACATGTGGGCGCAGGCCGTGAAGAAGGCCGGCACCACCGATACCAACAAGGTGCGCGCCGCCATGTACGGCCAGACCTTCAAGGCACCGGACGGCTTCACGCTGACCATGGGTGAGAACCACCACCTGTACAAGCCGGTGATGATCGGCGAAGTCAAGGGCGACGGCCAGTTCTCGGTGGTGTGGAAGACGCCGAAGGCGGTGCGTGCGCAGCCGTGGAGCCCGTTCATCGCGGGTAACGAAGGCAAGCCGGACAAGGTGATGTAAGCGGACGCCAGTCTGGCTCCGTGACGATGGCTTCCCTCTCCCGCAAGGCGGGGGAGGGGAGCGCATCGCCCCCTTTCGCACACCAGAACAACAAGGCGCTGAAGCGCCGCCACTGCGCCAGCCACTATGCCCAAACTACTTCCGACAATGGCCATGCCATGGCTGCGCGCCCTGCTGGCGGCGTTGCTGCTGGCGGCTGCGCCGTGGGCCGCGGCGCTGACGCAGGCCGACCTGAAGCCGCTGGCCGAAGATGATTTCGATGCCAAGACCGCGGCACTGACCGCGCTCGCGAAGGCCCCGCCCGAGCAGGCCGGCCCGATCCTGAAGGCCCTGCAGGACGACGCGCTGCAATACGCAGCGTCGGTCGGCATGGTGCGCCAGGACGGCGATAAGACCGTCGATGCCATTACCGGCAAGCCGGTCGCGGTGAAAGCCGACGAACTGGAGTCCCTGACCCTGAACAACAGCCTGCGTGCGCTGGTCGACAGCGCCGCCAGCAGCCTGCTGCTGCAGTCACCCGACATCGCGGTGCGTGCGCAGGCGGTCGCCACGCTGCGCGCCCAGCCGGAAAGCGCCTCGCGCGCCGCGGTCGAAGCCGCGCGCAAGAATGAGGCCGATGCCGGCCTGCGCACCAGCCTGGACGTGATCTGGGCCAACCTGGTGCTGGCCGAGCCGGCTGACCCCGCAGCGCATGACGCGCGGCTTGAAGCCATCCGCATCCTCGGCAGCGACAGCAACCCGCAGAGCCGCCAGAAGCTGGCGCCGCTGGTGGAGCGCGACAGCGCCGGCAACTACCGCGAGCCCGATGCCGACGTGCGCCTGGCCGCGCAGCAGGCGCTGGACACGCTGCGCAGCGACCAGCGCCGCGCCGAGCTGATCGGCAACCTGTTCGCCGGGCTGAGCCTGGGCAGCGTGCTGTTGCTGGCCGCGCTCGGGCTGGCCATTACCTATGGCCTGATCGGCGTCATCAACATGGCGCACGGTGAATTCCTGATGATTGGCGCCTATGCCACCTACGTGGTGCAGTCGCTGTTCCGCGCCTACGCGCCGGGTGCGTTCGACTGGTACCTGCCGGCGGCGCTGCCGGCCTCGTTCCTGGCCGCGGCGGCGGTAGGCTTCGTGCTGGAGCGGCTGGTGCTGCGCCACCTGTACGGCCGCCCGCTGGAAACACTGCTGGCCACCTTCGGCGTGAGCCTGCTGCTGATGCAGGCAGTGCGCACGCTCTTTGGCGCACAGAACGTGGAAGTGGCCAACCCGGCCTGGATGAGCGGCGGCATCGAGTGGATGCCGGGCCTGGTGATCCCCTACAACCGTATCGTCATCATCCTGTTCGCGCTGGCGGTGGTGGCGGTGGCGTGGGCGGTGCTGAACCGCACGCGGCTGGGGCTGTTCGTGCGCGCCACCACGCAAAACCGCACCATGGCGGCCTGCGTCGGCGTGCGCACCTGGAAGGTCGACAGCTACGCCTTTGCCTTTGGCGCCGGCATTGCCGGGCTGGGCGGCTGCGCGCTGTCGCAGATCGGCAATGTCGGGCCCGACCTGGGCCAAGCCTACATCATCGATTCCTTCATGGTGGTGGTGCTGGGCGGGGTGGGGCAGCTGGCGGGCACCATCGTCGGCGCCTTCGGGCTGGGCATCATCAACAAGTTCATCGAGCCGTTCTATGGCGCGGTGCTGGCCAAGATCTTTGTCCTGGTGCTGATCGTGCTGTTTATCCAGAAGCGGCCGCAGGGACTTTTCGCGCTCAAGGGGCGCAGCGCGGAGGCATGATGCAGCGAGTCCAATCGAATTCTTCCGCCACCCCGTTCCGGCTCGCCGTGCCTGAGCGGCAGGCGCTGTTCTCGCGGCGCGGCTGGATGGCGCTGGCGGCGCTGGTGGTGATCGTCGGCATCGGCGTGCCGGTGTGCGCGCTGGTGTTGCCGGAGGGCCATCCGCTGCACCTGTCGGCCTATGCCCTGACGCTGGTCGGCAAGATCATGTGCTTTGCGCTGGCGGCGATCGCGCTGGACCTGGTGTGGGGCTACTGCGGCATCCTGAGCCTGGGCCACGGGCTGTTCTTCGCGCTGGGCGGCTACGCCATGGGCATGTACCTGATGCGGGCGATCGGCCGCGAAGGCGTATACAAGAGCGAGCTGCCGGACTTCATGGTGTTTCTCGACTGGAAGGAGCTGCCGTGGTTCTGGCAGGGCACCGGGCACCTCGGCTACGCGCTGCTGCTGGTGGTGCTGGTGCCGGGCGTGCTGGCGTGGCTATTCGGCTTCTTTGCCTTCCGCTCGCGCATCAAGGGCGTGTACCTGTCGATCATCACGCAGGCGATGACGTATGCGGCGATGCTGCTGTTCTTCCGCAACGAGACCGGCTTCGGCGGCAACAACGGCTTCACGGACTTCAAGCGCATTGCCGGCTTTGCGATCGCGGCGCCGCAGACGCGCACGGCCCTGTTCGTGCTGACTTTCCTGGCGCTGCTGGCGGGCTTCATCGCCTGCCGCTACATCGTCACGTCCAAGCTTGGCCGCGTGGTCACCGCGGTGCGCGATGCCGAGATGCGCGTGATGTTTTCCGGTTACAACCCGCTGGGCTACAAGCTGTTCGTGTGGACCTTCTCGGCGGTGCTGTGCGGCATCGCGGGGGCGCTGTACGTGCCACAGGTGGGCATCATCAACCCCGGCGAGATGTCGCCCGGCAACTCGATCGAGATGGCGGTTTGGGTTGCCGTGGGCGGGCGCGGCACGCTCATCGGGCCGGTGATCGGCGCGTTCCTGGTCAATGGTGCCAAGACCCTGTTCACCGCCCACTTTGCCGAATACTGGCTGTTCCTGCTGGGCGCGATGTTCGTGCTGGTGACCTTGTACCTGCCCGATGGCGTGACCGGGTTGTGGAACCGGTTGCGCGAGCGGCGCGCGGCCGCACCACCAGCCGCTGCAGACCCTGTTTCCGCGCCTGCCGTGGCAGGCCGCACCGGAGGTGACGCATGAATGCCGCACCCCAGCACGGCCAGGCCGAAAGCGGCGATGCCACCGGCCTGGGCCGCATCGTCGAGCCCGGCACCATCGATGTGTCGCATGGGCCGATCCTGTACCTGGAAGACCTGACGGTGCAGTTCGACGGCTTCCGCGCGCTGAACCAGCTGACCTTGTCGATCGACCATGGCGAGCTGCGCTGCGTGATCGGCCCCAACGGGGCCGGCAAGACCACGATGATGGATGTCATCACCGGCAAGACCGGGCCGCGCAATGCCAATGTCAGCGGACGCGTGTTCCTGGGCCAGACCATCGACCTGATGCGGATGACCGAGCCGCGCATCGCTCAGGTGGGCATCGGCCGCAAGTTCCAGAAGCCAACCGTGTTCGAGCAGCACGCAGTGTGGGAGAACCTGGAACTGGCGATGAAGGCCGACAAGCGCTGGTGGTCGTCGCTGCGCGCGCGGCTGACGGCAGAGGGGCATCGCCGCATCGAGCAAACGCTGGCGCTGACCGGACTGGAGGCCGAGGCCTACCGGCCCGCCGGGCTGCTGTCGCACGGGCAGAAGCAGCGGCTGGAGATCGGCATGCTGCTGATGCAGCAGCCGCAGCTGCTGTTGCTGGACGAGCCGGTGGCCGGCATGACCGATGAAGAGACCATGCAGCTGGCGGCGCTGCTCAACGGCCTGCGCGGCAGCTGCTCGATGATGGTGGTCGAGCACGACATGGAGTTCGTCGCCGCACTCGCGGGAGATGCCGGCCAGGTCACGGTGCTGGCAGAGGGCAGCGTGCTGGCCGAAGGCACGCTCGACAGCGTCAAGCGCGATGAGCGCGTGATCGAATCTTACCTGGGAAGATAAGCATGCTGCAGGTCAACGCACTGAACCAGTTCTACGGCGGCAGCCATATCCTGCGCAATGTCAGCTTCGACGTGGCCGCCGGCAAGCTGACCACGCTGCTGGGCCGCAACGGCGTGGGCAAGAGCACGCTGCTCAAGTGTCTGATGGGCGTGGTGCCCACGCGCAGCGGCAGCATCCAATGGGAAGGGCAGGCGCTGGAGAAGAAGGCGCCGTATGAGCGCGTGTCTGCCGGGCTGGCCTATGTGCCGCAGGGCCGGGAGATATTCCCGCGGCTGACGGTGGAAGAAAACCTGCTGATCGGCGCCGCCAGCCGGGCGCGGCCGTCCGGCGTGCCGGACCGGATCTACCAGTTGTTCCCGGTGCTGCGCACCATGCGGCTGCGCCGCGGCGGCGACCTGTCCGGCGGCCAGCAGCAGCAACTGGCAATCGGGCGCGCACTGATGAGCGAGCCGGGCCTGCTGATCCTGGACGAGCCCACCGAGGGCATCCAGCCTTCCATCATCCAGGACATCGGCCGGGCGCTGCGCCTGCTGGTCGACGAGTTTGGCATGACGGTGCTGCTGGTCGAGCAGTACTACGAGTTCGCGCGGCATATTGCCGACCACTACGTAGTGATGAGCCGCGGCGAAGTGGTGGCGCGGGGTGCCGGCGCCAGCATGGAGCAGGATGGCGTGCGGGAGCTGATTGCGGTGTAGGCCGGCCGCGTGGCAGCGTCGGGATTTGTGAGCCGCGCGCTGCTTCCGCCAAGACGGGCGGCGCGCTATGATTGCTTGCAACTCCCGCCATTGCGCGCGCCCCCACCGCCGGCTGTACTTGCCATGCGCCATCCCGATTTTCCTTCCGCCCTCGCCGTGCCCGCCGCATGGCAGGCCACCCTGCGGCTGCGCTTTGCGCAGCGCGGCGAACGCACCGCGCTGACCGAGCGGCGCCACCAGGGGCCGCTGCTGGTGCAGAAGCCGCTGTATCCGGAGGGCGGCATCTGCCACGCTGTGATCCTGCATCCGCCAGCGGGCGTGGCAGGCGGCGACAGCCTGGATATCGACGTGACGGTGGAGGCTGGCGCGCACGCCGTGCTGGCTACGCCGGGTGCCACCAAGTGGTACAAGTCGCTCGGCCGCGAGGCAGCGCAGCAAGTGCGCCTGACGGTGGGTGCAGGAGCGCGGCTGGACTGGCTGCCACAGGAGAACATCGTTTTCGACGATGCGCGCGCACGTATCGCGACGGTGCTCGACGTGGCGCCGGGCGGCAGCGCGATCGGCTGGGATGCGGTGGTGCTGGGCCGGCAGGCATCTGGCGAGCAGTGGGCCAGCGGCGCGCTGTGGCTGGATACCCGCATCGGCAGTGGCGAACGCGCGCTGTGGATCGAGCAGTCTCATCTTGAGGCCGCGTCGCCGCTGCGCGCCGCGGTGGCCGGGCTCGATGGACTCAATGTGCTGGGCACGCTATGGGCGGTAGGCGAGGGCGCGACGCAGGAACTGGCCGAAGCGCTGGCCGGACAGCTGCCCTATACGCCGGAGCTGCGCGCCGGCGTGACCTGCCTGGCCGCCAACGGGCAGTCGATGCTGCTGCTGCGCGTGCTGGGCCGGCAGATGGAAACCGTGCGCCACGTCATGGCCGACAGCTGGCAGGCGCTGCGCATGCCGATCCACGGCGTGGCGGCGCGGCCGCTGCGGCTGTGGGCCACGTAGGCTGCCAACCGAGACAACCGAGACAACCGAACAAAAGAACCAGGAACAAGAGATGGAACTGACGCCGCGAGAGAAAGACAAGCTGCTGATCTTCACCGCCGCGCTGCTGGCCGAGCGGCGCAAGGCCCGCGGGCTGAAGCTGAACTACCCGGAAGCGGTGGCGCTGATCACCGCCGCCATCATGGAAGGCGCGCGCGATGGCCGCACCGTGGCCGAACTGATGCATGAGGGCACCACCGTGCTGAGCCGCGAGGACGTGATGGATGGCGTGGCCGAGATGATCCCCGAGATCCAGGTGGAGGCCACCTTCCCGGACGGCACCAAGCTGGTGACCGTCCACCATCCCATAGTCTGAACATGACCGATCCGGATAACAAGACCAACCCGAGAGAGCCGACATGAACCGTACCGCCTGCCTGCGCCTTGCCCTGGGCACTTTCCTGACCCTTGCCGCCGGCGCCGCCCTGGCACATCCCGGCCACGATGCCGCTACCGTCAGCGCCAGCCTGTGGGCCGGCCTGGCGCACCCATTCACCGGCGCCGACCATTTGCTGGCGATGGCGGCGGTAGGCATGTGGAGCGCATTGATTGCCCGCTCGGCCGCCGCTGCGCTGCCTCTGCCGCTGGCCTTCGTGGCGCTGATGATGGTAGGGGCCGCAATCGGCCTGTCCGGTGCGGCGCTGCCCGCGGTCGAACCGATGATCGCGGCCTCATTGCTGGTGATCGGGCTGCTGCTGGCGCTGCGCGCGAAGCTGCCGGCATGGGCCGGTACGCTGCTGGTCGGCGGCTTTGCCGTTTTCCACGGATATGCCCACGGGGCCGAACTGCCCGCCACTGCGGGCGCGCTGCCAGCGGTACTCGCATACGTGGGCGGGTTTGCTACCGCCACCATGGTGCTGCACCTGCTGGGCATCGGCGCAGGCACGCTGCTGCGCCGCCACGCCGGCTGGCTGGCCCGCGCGGCAGGTGCCGGCGTGGCGCTGTACGGCGCCAGCCTGCTGGTGGCCTGAGGAGGATGGCCATGATCCCCGGTGAACTGATGCCCGCCGACGGCGAGATCGAGCTGAATGCCGGCCGCGCCACGGTCAGCGTGACGGTGGCCAATACCGGCGACCGGCCGATCCAGGTCGGCTCGCACTTCCATTTCTATGAGACCAACACCGCGCTCGCGTTCGACCGCGAAGCCGCGCGCGGCTTCCGGCTGAATATTGCCGCCGGCACCGCGGTGCGCTTCGAGCCCGGCCAGACGCGTACGGTGGAACTGGTGGCGCTGGACGGCGACCGCATCGTCTACGGCTTCAACGGCAAGATCATGGGAGCGCTGTGATGGCAAAGATTTCCAGGCAGGCCTATGCCGAGATGTTCGGCCCGACCACCGGCGACCGCCTGCGGCTGGCCGATACCGGGCTCATCATCGAAGTCGAGAAAGACTTCACCACCTATGGCGAGGAAGTGAAGTTCGGCGGTGGCAAGGTGATCCGCGACGGCATGGGGCAGAGCCAGCGCATGGCCAAGGATTGCGTCGACACCGTCATCACCAATGCGCTGATCGTTGATCACTGGGGCATCGTCAAGGCCGATATCGGCCTGAAGGGCGGGCGCATTGCTGCGATCGGCAAGGCCGGCAACCCGGATATCCAGCCGGGCGTGACCATCGTGGTCGGACCGGGCACCGAGGTGATCGCGGGCGAGGGCATGATCGTCACCGCCGGCGGCATCGACAGCCATATCCACTTTATCTGCCCGCAGCAGATCGAAGAGGCGCTGATGAGCGGCGTCACCACCATGATCGGCGGCGGCACCGGGCCAGCCACCGGCACCTTCGCCACCACCGTGACGCCGGGGCCGTGGTACATGGAGCGCATGCTGCAGGCGGCCGATGCCTACCCGATGAACATCGGCCTGCTGGGCAAGGGCAACGCCAGCCAGCAGGGGCCGCTCTTGGAGCAGGTGGAAGCCGGCGCGATCGGCCTTAAGCTGCACGAGGACTGGGGCACCACGCCGGCGGCGATCGACACCTGCCTGTCGGTGGCGGACGCGACCGATACCCAGGTGGCAATCCACACCGACACGCTCAACGAAGGCGGCTTTGTCGAAGCGACCATCGCCGCCTTCAAGGGCCGCACCATCCATACGTACCACACCGAAGGCGCGGGCGGCGGCCATGCGCCCGACATCATCAAGGTGTGCGGCGAGGCCAACGTGCTGCCGTCGTCGACCAACCCGACGCGCCCGTACACGGTCAACACGCTGGACGAGCACCTCGACATGCTGATGGTGTGCCACCACCTCGACCCGTCGATTGCCGAGGACATCGCCTTTGCCGAAAGCCGCATCCGCCGAGAGACCATTGCCGCCGAAGACATCCTGCACGACCTGGGTGCGTTCTCGATGATCTCCAGCGACTCGCAGGCCATGGGGCGCGTCGGTGAGGTCATCATCCGCACCTGGCAGACCGCGCACAAGATGGCGCTGCAGCGTGGCAAGCTGCCGGGCGATCCCAACGACGCGCGCGGCGGGCACGACAACTTCCGCGTCAGGCGCTATGTCGCCAAGTACACCATCAACCCGGCGCTGACGCACGGCATCGCCCATGAAGTGGGCTCGGTTGAAGTCGGCAAGTGGGCCGACCTGGTGCTGTGGCGTCCGGCGTTCTTCGGCGTCAAGCCCAGCCTGATCCTGAAGGGCGGCATGATTGCCGCGGCCGCGATGGGCGATCCCAATGCGTCGATCCCGACGCCGCAGCCGGTGCATTACCGGCCGATGTTTGCCTCAGCCGGCGGGGCGCTGCACCGTTCGTCGCTGACCTTTGTGTCGCAGGCGGCGCTGGCGGCCGGCATCGGCGAGCGCTACGGGCTGGCCAAGACGCTGTCGGCGGTGCGCGGCACGCGCACGGTAAGCAAGCGCGACATGGTGCACAATGACTGGCAGCCGCGTGTCACGGTCGATCCGGAGACCTACCAGGTCGTTGCCGACGGCCAGTTGCTGACCTGCGAGCCTGCCACCGAGCTGCCCATGGCGCAGCGCTATTTCCTGTTCTGACTGGCCGGGGCCCGCGCCCCGCATCGCCCATGCTGAAGATCGACAAACTCCTGAGCGCCCCGCACGGCATCGCGCCCGTGCTGGTGCGCCGCGCGCCCAAGCTGGTCTTGCCCTTCGCCGAACGCAGCAAGAGCCGCCTGCGCGCGGTGCTCGACAACGGCGACGAAGCCGCGCTGTTCCTGCCGCGCGGCACCGTGCTGCGTGGCGGCGACTTGCTGGTGGCCGAAGACGGCAGCTTTGTGGAAGTGCAGGCCGCTACCGAGGCGGTGCTGGAAGTGCGCGCACAAGACCCGCATGCGCTGATGCGCGCGGCCTATCACCTCGGCAACCGCCATACGCCCGTGGAGATCGGGCGCGACTACCTGCGGCTGGAATACGACCCGGTGCTGGCCGACATGCTGCAGCGCCTGGGCGTGCGCGCCGAACCCGCCGAGCTGCCGTTCGAGCCGGAGGCGGGAGCTTATGGCGGCGGGCACAAGCATGGGCACGATGCGACGTTCGCGGAGGACTATGCGGCCGCGCAGGCGGTGTTTCAGGAGCATCATGGGCACGGCCACGGGCATTCGCATGGACATGGTCATTCCCATGATCACGGTGATCCGCACCATGTCCACGACGAACATTGCGGACACAAGCATTGATTGCGTGCCATGACCGGCTTGCCCCAACTGATCTCGCTGCTCCATCTGGCATCACCATCGTTGCCGATCGGCGGCTTCAGCTATTCGCAAGGGCTGGAAGCTGCGATCGATTGCGCCAGCGTGCATGACGCGCCAACCGCCGAGCGCTGGATCCGCGACAACCTGTTGCATGTACAGGCCCAATGCGAAGCCCCGCTGTGGCTGCTGCTGCATCGCTACTGGCTGGCTGGTGACGCTGCGCAGGTGCGGGCATGGAACGACTGGTTCCACGCCACGCGCGAGACTTCCGAGTTGCGGCTTGAGACCGAGCAGATGGGCTGGTCACTGTCCAGGCTGATTGCGCAGATGGAGTGGGGCGCGCCCGTGCTGCGCGACACGCTGGCGGCGCTGTCGCCGGTCTGCCTGCCGACGGCGTTCACTGCGGCATGCGTGGCGCTTCAGGTCGAGGCGCGCGACGGCCTCGCCGCCTATTGCTTCAACTGGGCCGAGAACCAGGTCGCCGCGGCGATCAAGACGGTGCCGCTGGGCCAGGTGGCGGGGCAGCACATGCTGCGGCGCCTGCACGGCGCGGTGCTCGGCACGGTCGAAGAAGCCGCGCGCCGTGCCGAAGCCACGCCGCCGCAACTCTCCACCTTTTCCCCGATGCTGGGCCTGCTTTGCGCCCGCCACGAAACGCAGTACTCCCGGCTGTTCCGATCCTGAACCCATACCGCACCATGACCCAGGCCCGTACCAAGAAGAACCCTCCGCTGCGCGTCGGCGTCGGCGGCCCGGTTGGCTCCGGCAAGACCACGCTGCTGGAAATGCTGTGCAAGGCGATGCGCGACCGCTACGACCTGGTTGCCATCACCAACGACATCTACACGAAGGAAGACCAGCGCCTCTTGACGATCTCTGGCGCGCTGCCGGCAGAACGCATCATGGGCGTGGAAACGGGCGGCTGTCCGCACACCGCGATCCGCGAAGACGCCTCGATCAACCTGGAGGCAGTGGACCGCATGCTGGCGCGCTTCCCGGATGCTGACGTGGTCTTCATCGAATCCGGCGGCGACAACCTCGCCGCCACCTTCAGCCCAGAACTTTCTGATTTGACGATCTACGTTATCGACGTAGCCGGCGGTGAGAAGATTCCGAGAAAGGGTGGGCCGGGCATCACCAAGTCCGACTTGCTGGTGATCAACAAGACGGACCTGGCGCCATACGTCGGGGCATCGCTGGAAGTGATGGAGAGCGATGCGCGCAAGATGCGCGGTGCCCGGCCGTTCGTGATGGGCAGCGTCAAGTCCGGGCAGGGCCTGGACGAGGTGATCCGCTTCATCGAACGGCAGGGCATGCTGGGCGTCTAGTCTTTATTGTCGCCGACAGCATCGGACGCGGCGTTGGTGGCGTGAGCCAGCGACGGGCGGAAGCTGCCCTTGCCCGCCAGCGCCCGTGCCACCGCGGCCACCAGGTTCAGCTCGGGCTCGGTCAGCTCCGCCATATGGCGCACGGTGGCCTCGATCGCCGCGCGCTGGCGGTTGCCGAAGGGTGCGCGGGATTGTTCCACCTGCAGCTGGCTGGCGTCATGGCGGCTGAAGTCGAGCATCTCCGGGGTCGGCACGGCGAGGGTTTCGGCCAGCCTGCAGATGTTGGCGAGCGCCAGGTTGCGCTTGCCGCTTTCGATGCCGCTCAGGTATGAGCGCGACAGTCCGCTTTCAAGCGACAGGGTCTCCTGGGACCAGCCCCGCTGCTTGCGTAGCCAGGCAAGATGCAATCCGAATAGTCTGAGATTTCGAGAAGTCATGGGGTCGTGAAAGGTTCAGAGTGATCTGAGGCTAAGGGTTTGACCTTGAGGCCACGACAACTTATCCTCCTCCTCACTATCGGTGTCCGATCCGCAAATTGAGGGGTGCGCCAGGCAAAATGGCGCGACACGATGGCATCAACCGGACGGCCTGCATGGCCGAGCCAAACGGGCCACTGCGCAATGCTGCGCGCAACGCTGTCATGCGTGCGCCGCGTGCGCGGACAGCCGCCTTGCGGCCTGTCGCCCTGCAGGGGATTGCCATGCAGATCTTCACGCTGTTCGAGGCGCGGATGCGCGCCCTCCATGCCGACCGCCACGCGCCGTCGGATTTCATTCCCGGGTTCCAGTCACGCTTGCTTGCCGCTGCTGCCGGCCTCGGCAGCACCTGTGACTACGTCTTTCTCTGCGCCGGCGAGACCCAGCCTGAATTTGCCGCGGACCGCCATGAATGGTGGGGCTGCCTGCGCGGGGGCCTGCGGCTGTGGTCGCCCGGGCGCGGCTGCCTGCTGATGGGCGGCGGCGAGCTGTTTGCGCCGGCGCCAGGCGTGCCGATGCAGGTGCAGGCGATGGTCGACACCATCCTGGTGCGCACCGTGCCGCAAGGGCCGGCCGATGCGTCGCGGCCGGTGGCACTGCCTGCGGGCGGGTGGCACTGCGCGCTGGGCGGCATTGCCGCGGTCGGGGCCAATGGCGCCGAGGGGGTGGCGGGCATGCACGTATTGCCAGCTGAGGTGGTGCGGGCAGAGGGCCCGCAGCCGGAGCAGGGGATGCGGCCGGAGTTCATCCAGCTCGACCAGTCGGGCGATGACTGGGCGCAGCGGCTGCAGGCGCGCGGGCTGCGCTGGGCGCTGTGCTACCGCGGCGCCATCGGCCTGCACTGGCATGGCGCGCTGGTGCGGGCCGGTGGGGACATGGCCTTCCTGCAGCCCGGCACGCTCTACGCGCCGGCCCCGCACGAGTCATGCCGGCTCGACGTGCTGTTGCCGGGCACCGGCCTGCTGTGCTGCTTCGGACCGGGCGATGACGCGGACATTGGCGTTGCGGCCCGCGGCGGCCGGCGCGCCGACGGGTATGCCGTTGCGTGCCACGCGCCGGCGCCGGCCTGATGCCCGGCGGGGCAGCCGCGGCCTGGGCCCCGGCTGCTCCAGTCCCATGCTCAGTGCCGCTTGTATTGGGTGGCGCCGAACAGGACCTCGCGTGCCTTGTCGTCCTGCAGCGCCTTGCGCGCGCTGGCCAGCACTTCCACGCCGCGCTTGACCGCGGGGCGCTCGGCGATCTCGTTGAACCAGCGCTTCAGGTGCGGGTAGTCGTCCAGATCCACGCCCTGGTTCTGCCAGCTGCGCAGCCACGGGAAGGTGGCGATGTCGGCGATGGTGTACTGCTCGCCGGCCAGGTAGGCGTGCCTTGACAACTGCGTGTCGATCACGCCGTACAGACGCTTGGCCTCGTTGGTGTAGCGGTTGACCGCGTACTCGATCTGCTCGGGCGCGTACATGCGGAAGTGGTGCGCCTGGCCCAGCATCGGGCCCACGCCGCCCATCTGGAACATCAGCCACTGCAGCGCCTCGTACTTGCCGCGTACGTCCTCGGGCAGGAACTTGCCGGTCTTGCCGGCCAGGTAGAGCAGGATGGCGCCCGATTCGAACAGCGAGATCGGCTTGCCGTCGGGGCCGTCGGGGTCGACGATGGCGGGGATCTTGTTGTTGGGGCTGAGCTTGAGGAAGTCTTCGCCGAACTGGTCGCCGGCGCCGATGTTGATCGGATGGACCTTGTACTCCAGGCCGCATTCTTCCAGCATGATGTGGACTTTGTGGCCGTTGGGCGTGGCCCAGGTGTAGACGTCGATCATCGCAAAGGATCTCCTGGCTGCGATCGTTGGGGATGGCCACATCAACCACTGAGGTGGCGAACCGGGCGATTTAAGCACAGAAGAAAAAAACGCGCAGACTGGCTGCGCGTTTTCCATGCTGCCGGCAGGGCCGAAGCCCGCGGCGCAGCCAGGCGGTCAGAACCCGCGTGCCACCGGCATCCTGATGTCGTCCGGGTTCAGGTTCATGTGCTTGGCCAGTTCCAGCTTGGCAATGGCGTTGCGGTGCACCTCGTCCGGACCGTCGGCCAGGCGCAGCGTGCGCTGGTGTGCCCACCAGTTGGCCAGCGGGAAGTCGCTGGAGACGCCGGCCGCGCCATGGACCTGGATGGCCCAGTCGATCACCTTCAGCGCCACGTTCGGGGCGATCACCTTGATCATGGCGATCTCGGCCTTGGCCACCTTGTTGCCCACGGTGTCCATCATGTACGCGGCCTTGAGCGTCAGCAGGCGCGCCATTTCGATCTCGCAGCGGGCTTCGGCGATGCGTTCCTGCGTCACGCCCTGGCTGGACACCGGCTTGCCGAAGGCCACGCGCGACAGCGCGCGCTTGCATAGCAGCTCCAGCGCGCGCTCGGCCACGCCGATGCTGCGCATGCAGTGGTGGATGCGGCCCGGGCCCAGGCGGCCCTGCGCGATCTCGAAGCCGCGGCCTTCGCCCAGCAGGATGTTCGACGCCGGCACGCGCACGTTCTTCAGCTCGATCTCCATATGGCCGTGCGGCGCGTCGTCGTAGCCGAACACCGGCAGGAAGCGCTTGATGGTGATGCCCGGGGTATCGGCGGGCACCACGACCATCGACTGCTGCTCATGGCGGCCGGCGTCGGGGTTGGTCTTGCCCATCACGATGTAGACCTTGCAGCGCGGGTCGCCCGCGCCCGACGACCACCACTTGGTGCCGTTGATCACGTAGTGGTCACCGTCGCGCTCGATGCTGCATTCGATATTGGTGGCATCAGATGAGGCCACCGCCGGCTCGGTCATCAGGAAGGCCGAGCGGATCTCGCCGGCCAGCAGCGGCTCGAGCCACTTGTCCTTCAGTTCCTCGGAGGCATAGCGCTCCAGCGTCTCCATGTTGCCGGTGTCGGGGGCCGCGCAGTTGAAGACCTCGGCCGACCAGGGCACCCGGCCCATGATCTCGCACAGCGTGGCGTATTCCAGATTCGACAGGCCCTGCGGGGCGCGCGGCGAGCGCGGCAGGAACAGGTTCCACAGGCCGGCCGCGCGTGCCAGCGGCTTCAGTTCCTCGATCACCCTGGTCGGCACCCAGGCGTTGCCGGCGCGGCGGTTGGCGTCGATCTCTTCGGCGAAACGCTTTTCGTTCGGGTAGATGTGCTGGTCGAAGAAGGCCAGCAGCTTGGCCTGCATTTCCTTGACCTTCGGGCTGTATTCGAAATCCATGTGGTCTCCTCGCTACAGAATCAGTGGACGCCGGGGTGGGCGGCGTCGCCTCGTTGGCCTCGGCAGGCCTCGGCATCAATGCGGCATGGGCCGATGGAATGCACTCTATCTGAAAGCTGGTAATAACAAAAATGAATTTTCTGGATTTGCCAGTATCAATTCCCTGCATTCCGTGCTAGAATCCCCGGCATGCAGCTCTCCCGCATCGACCTGAATCTCTTCGTGGTGTTCGACGCCATCTACAGCGAAGGCAGCATCACCGCGGCCGCGCGCCAGCTCAACCTGACGCAGCCCGCGGTCAGCCATGCGCTGGGCCGGCTGCGCACGCTGTTCGATGACCCGCTGTTCGAGCGGCGCGGGCAGGGCATGGCGCCCACGCCGCTGGCGCGCTCGCTGGCCGCCGAGGTGCGCAGCGCGCTGCAATCGTTCGCGCGCACGCTGCAGGATACGCCGCACTTCGATCCCACCAATACCGTGCGGCGTTTCACCATTGGCATGCGCGACGCGCTGGAATCCACGCTGCTGCCGCCGCTGATGGCGCGCGTCACGGCGATGGCGCCGCAGGTGGAGATCGCCGCGATCCGCTTCGACCGCCGCGAGATGGAGTCCGAGCTGCTGGCCGGCACGCTGGACGCCGCGCTGGACATCCTGCTGCCGGTCTCGCCCGCCATCCACCACGCGCCGTTCATGGCCGATCCGATGGTGGTGCTGGCGCGGCGCGACCATCCGCTGATGAAGAAGGAGCTGACGCTCGAACGCTACCTCGCGGCCGAGCATGTGCATGTGTCGTCGCGCCGCCGCGGCGCCGGGCTGGAAGACCAGGCCCTGCACCGCATGGGCCTGACGCGGCGCGTGCGCCTGCGTTGCCAGCACTACGCGGCCGCGTGCCGCGTGGTCAGCTGCACCGACCTGCTGGCCACGCTGCCGCTGCGCTATGCGCGCATCGCCAATGAGCCCTATGCCAACCGCGTGCTGTCCCTGCCGTTCAAGGTGCCGTCGCTGGAACTGCACCTGTACTGGCATGCGGGCGGCGAAAACGACGGTGCCAACCGCTGGCTGCGCGAGCAGCTGATGGCGGTGATGGCCGCGCTCGGCACCGGCATGGCCGACGTGGCCGCCGCCAGCTAAGTGCCCCCGCGCCCGCATGGCGGGCACCGCAAGCGCCCCCGCGGCGCCCCGGTGCGGCGCGCGCGGGTCACACGTAAGGAATTGTTCATGGGGTAGACCCTGCCGGTCCGCGCCCATACCATCATCCGGTCTTTCTGCCCCCGGCGCGAGCCCGTGTCCACACGGTGCTGGCGATGGTTGCCGCGCCGGTTGTCCGCGCCTGCGGATCCCCCGGGGCAGGTTCCTTCCTCCGATGACCACACGACGATTCAGAACGATGACCGGGAAACGCTTGTTTGCTGATAACCAACCCATGCTGCCGCGACGCACCACGCTCGCCCTGACCGCCCTTTGCGCCGCTGCGGCGCTGGCACTGTCCGCATGTGGTGGCGGTGGTGGCGATGGCGGCGGCGGTGGTACTTCGTCGGGCGCATCGCAAGCGAACGGGCAGGCCAGCGCGCCGTCGGGCGCGAGCCCCGGCACGACTTCCACCGCCGGTGCCTGCTATACCGTCAGCGGCACGGCGCCGGCCCCCGCGGCGGGCGGCGGCATCTCGCTGCTGCCGGCGCGCGGCAGTGCGGTCAGCAATTACCGCGTGCTGGAAGAGCCGCGCACCGCCGGCCTGTGCTACGCCAACTATCGGCGCGAGCAGGTGGGCCTGCCGCCGCTGGCGGCACGCGATCCGCTCAATACCGTGGCGCAGAACCACACTGCCTACATGCTGGCCAACGCCACGCTGACGCACGACGAGACCAGCGGCAAGCCGGGCTATACCGGCGCCACGCCCAACGAGCGCATCCAGGCCGCCTATCCGACCAATGCCACCGCTGAAGTCGTGGCCGGGGCCAACCGCTGGACCTCGGTTGCCAATGCGCAGCTGTCGATGTCGCCCAAGGACGCGCTGGTGTCGGACCTGGTCAACGCGCCGTTCCACCGCGCCGCGCTGCTGGGCAGCTACGGCTCGGCCGGCAGCGGCTTTGCCGAGCGCGTGGGCCCGGACGGCAGCGGCACCTCGGCCAGCTACTACCAGACCATCGACCTGGCGGATGCGTCCAAGGGCGGCAGCGACAACCAGATGGTGGCCTATCCGTTCAACGGCCAGGCCGATGTGCCGGTGAGCTGGGTCAACTCGGAAAGCCCCAACCCGGCGCCAGGATACGAGGGCAAGACCATGGGTTATCCGGTGTCGCTGCAGGCCATCAACACGTCACTGCAGTTCGATGCCGACAACTTCGTCATCACGGATGCACAAGGCGGCAACGTCAACTGCATCAAGGTCGACAGCCGTTCGGCGGGCCTCTCCAGTGCCGCGGGCGGCCTGGCGATCTGCACACCGGTGGCGCAGCTGGCCAGCCAGCAGCGCTATACCGTGCACGTCACCGGCAGGCTGGGCTCGCAGCCGGTGGACCTGAGCTGGTCGTTCACCACGCGCTGACCTGACCATCCCGCCAGCCCTTGCGCTGGCTGCCATGCACCGGCGCGCTCATTGCGGCGCGTCCGGCTCCCTCGCACGTCAGCATGCGGTTCTCATCGCCGATCAGCCGATATCCCTTCACGTCGGCGCGATGGCGGCCCGTGTCGAGCTGATCTCGATGACGCCTTATCGCCTTCTATCAGGTTGTCGCTGTACGAGTACGCGCCGGCTGGCTGCTGATGTGGAGGGAATTCGACTTTCACGTTTCCTGGATGCCCGGATCGCCACTACAATCGGTTGATCCTTCCCCAGGAGATACCGCATGGCTCACCCCGACCTTACTTCGATGGCATGGCGCGGCGCGCTGGCCCTTGCCCTGACAGCGCTGCTGGGTGCCTGCGGCACCCAGGGCGGAGGGACCGCCACTCCCGCCGCCCCGGCTGCACCGGCCGCGCCGTCGGCCACAACGCCGCCTGCCACGATGCCGCCGGCCCCGGAAGTCGCTTCCGGCTATCGCCCGGGCATGTCCACCGTCTACGCGCAGCGCCACATGGCTGCCGCGGCCAACCCGCTGGCCAGCGAGGCCGGGCGCACCATCCTGCGCCAGGGCGGCTCGGCCATCGACGCCGCCATCGCCATGCAGGCCGTGCTGACGCTGGTCGAGCCGCAGGCCACCGGCATTGGCGGCGGCGCCTTCATCATGTACTGGGACGGCAAGAACGTTCAGGCCTTCGACGGCCGCGAGACCGCCCCTGCCGGCGCCACCGAAAACCTGTTCCTGCGTCCCGACGGCAAGCCAATGGAGTTCAGCGAGGCCCAGATCGGCGGCCGCTCCGTCGGCACGCCCGGCGTGATGCGCGCGCTGGAAATGGCGCACCGGAAGCACGGCCGCCTGCCGTGGGCCAAGCTGTTCCAGCCCGCCATCGACCTGGCGGAGAAGGGCTTCCCGATCTCGGAGCGGCTGTACACGCAGGTGGCGGCCGACAAATTCCTGGCCAATTCGCCGGAGATGGCCGCGTACTTCCTGGATGCACAGGGCAAGCCCAAGCCGGCCGGCACGGTGCTGAAGAACCCGAAGCTGGCGCAGACCCTGCGCGATGTCGCCCGGCGCGGTGCCGGCGTGCTCTACAGCGGGCCGATCGCGCACGATATCGTCGCCAAGGTCAACGGTGGCAGCAATGCCGGCTCGTTGTCGCTGGCTGACCTGGGCAGCTACCGGGCCAAGCAGCGCGTGCCGGTCTGCACCGACTACAGGCGCTGGAAGATCTGCGGCATGCCGCCGCCGTCGTCGGGCGGCATCGCCATCGCGCAGATCCTGGGCACGCTGCAGGCGCTCGAGACCAAGAATCCCAAGTACGCGCTGGCCGCGCTCAAGCCACAGGGGGTGAACACGCCGGCAGTGATGGAGGCCAATCCCGACGCGGTCCACGCGATCTCCGAAGCCGACCGCCTGGCCTACGCCGACCGTGGCCTGTACGTGGCCGATGCCGACTTCGTGCCGGTCAACGTGGCCGGCATGGTCAGCCCGTCCTACCTTGCCACGCGCGCGGAACTGATCGGTGACAAGAGCATGGGCAAGGCCCAGCCGGGAGTGCCGCCGGGCACGGCGATGGCTTACGCGCCCGACCGTTCGCCGCCGCGCGTTTCCACCTCGCAGATCGTTGCGGTCGATGACCGCGGCGGGGCGATTTCGATGACCACCACGATCGAGTCGTACTTCGGCTCGCATCTGATGGTGCGCGGCTTCATGCTGAACAACCAGCTGACCGACTTCTCCTTCGTGCCGAGCGAGAACGGCAAGCCGGTGGCCAACCGCGTGGAGCCGGGCAAGCGCCCGCGTTCGTCGATGGCGCCGACGCTGGTGTTCGACCGCGAGAGTGGCCAGCTGGTGGCAACGGTCGGTTCGCCGGGCGGCTCGCAGATCATCGAGTATGTGTCCAAGACGCTGGTCGGCATGCTGGACTGGAACATGGACGTGCAGGCCGCCATTGGCATGGGCAACTTCGGCAGCCGCAACGGCCCGACCGAGGTGGAGAAAGGGCTGGTGTCGCCGGCCCTGGTGCAGGCACTGCAGCAGCGCGGCCACCAGGTGGCCGAGATCGAGATGACCAGCGGCACGCAGGCCATCATGCGCAAGCAGGGGCCTGACGGCAAGGCGGTGTGGGCGGGTGGTGCGGACCCGCGGCGCGAAGGGGTGGCGCTGGGGGATTGAGCGCCGCGCGACGCGGATGAAAAACGGGCGCCTCGGCGCCCGTTTTCTTGCCGCGGCAGTTGCCGCGTCAGCCCTTTGCCTTCTGCGCGTACTGCCACCCCATCTCCGCCATCGGCCGCGCGCGCTTGCCCGCGTCCAGCGCCTGCGCCGACGACGCGGTGCCGTCCACCACGCGCTTCATGATTCCCTGCAGGATCCCGGCGATGCGGAACATGCTGAAGGCGAGGTAGAAGTTCCAGTCGCCGGTGATCGGGCGGCCGGTGCGCTGCTCGTACAGGCGGCGGTAGCTGGCTTCGTCCGGGATGCCCAGCGCGGCGAAGTCCAGGCCTGCAATGCCGCGGAACTGGCCCGGGGCGATATGCCAGCTCATGCAGTGGTAGCTGAAGTCGGCCATCGGGTGGCCCAGCGTGGACAGTTCCCAGTCCAGCACCGCCAGCACGCGCGGCTCGGTCGGGTGGAACATCAGGTTGTCCAGCCGGTAGTCGCCATGCACGATCGAGGTCAGGTCGGCGTCTTCTTGCGGGATATGCTGCGGCAGCCAGTCCATCAGCGCGTCCATCGACGGGATCGATTCGGTCTCGGACAGCTTGTACTGCTTGGACCAGCGCTCGATCTGGCGCTGGAAGTAGTTGCCGGGCTTGCCGTAGTCGCCCAGGCCGATGGCGTTGTAGTCGACCGTGTGCAGCGCGGCGATGACGCGGTTCATCTCGTCGTAGATGGCGCTGCGCTCGGCGGTGCTCATGCCCGGCAGCGACTGGTCCCACAGCACGCGGCCGGCGACGAATTCCATGATGTAGAAGGCGCGGCCGATCACGGACTCGTCCTCGCACAGCGCGTACATGCGCGCCACCGGCACGTCGCTGCCGGCCAGCGCCGCCATCACACGGTACTCGCGCTCGATCGCATGCGCAGAGGGCAGCAGCTTGCTCTTGGGGCCGGGCTTGGCGCGCATCACGTAGGTCTGGCCCGGCGTGACCAGCTTGAAGGTCGGGTTGGACTGGCCGCCCTTGAACTGCTCCACGGTCAGCGGGCCGGCAAAGCCCTCCACGTGCTGGCGCATCCAGGCTTCCAGCGCGTCGGTGTCGAAGCGCTGCTGGTCCGCCACCGGGCGCGTGCCCTCGAAGTGCGATACGTTGCTCGTCATGCTGTCTCCGTTGGTTTTCTGTTCGGTATCGGTTGGGATTCGATCAAGTCCGCGGCGCACTCAGCCCTGCGGCTGGCGTCCGCGCAAATACTGGTGCAGCAGCACTTCCATGGTGGTGTGGCGCGTGCCGCTGTGCACGGGCGTGGGCGGCGAGTAATTGGTCATGCGCACCACCCAGTCGAGCGGGTCGTCGCCCATGTCGAGCACATTGATGCAGCCCGCGGTCTGCAGCAGCGAGCCGAAGAACACGCGCCGCCCGCAGGTAATGGCCTGCGACAGGATGGCGCGGTTGGTGCCGCCATGCAGCACCATCAGCACCGTGTCCCAGCCGGGATCGGCGCGCAGGCGCTCCAGCGCGGGCAGCACGCGGTCGAGGAACTGGCCGATGGTCTCGCCGTTGAGGAAGCGCTTGTCTTCGGGCACTTCGCCTTCGAAGGCGCCGACGAAGGCGTCGCGCAGGTCTTCGCTGGCAATCGCGGACAAGTCGCCGCCGCGGATTTCCTGCAGCGCGGGCCAGACTTCCGGCACCACGTCGTCCATCCCGGTCAGTTCGGCCAGCACGCGCTCAGCCGTCTCGACGGTGCGTGGCAGGCCGCTGACAATGACGCGGTCGAAGCGGACCTGCTCGGCGGCAAAGGCACGCCCGGCGGCGGTGGCCTGCATGCGGCCGGTCTCATTCAGGGGCACCATCTCGGGCAGGTTGGTGCGGCGCCCGGCCTCGTCGAAGTAGGAAACGGCACCATGCCGCATCAGGTAGATGCGGCGACGCGAGGACGGCGGCAATTCCATGCGTTGTCTCCTTGCATTGTGCCGGCATGCCCGTCTGCCGCGGGCTGGCCGTTCGGGTAAAGCCAGGCGTCCGGCGCCCGGCTTCAACGGTACTGCGGCTTGCGCTTCTCCAGGAAGGCGCTGATGCCTTCGCCGCCGTCGGGGTGATGCAGCGCGGCGACGAAGCTGTCGCGCTCGGCCAGCAGGTGTTCGGCGCGCGATGCGGTGGCCGCGTGGTTGATCAGGTCCTTGATGCGGCCCACGGCGTGCGGCGACTGGCGGGCAAGGCCGGCGGCCAGGCGCAGGGCCTCGTCCAGTGCCTGGCCCGGTTCGGTGACGCGGTTGACCAGCCCGAACTGCGCCAGCCGCGCCGCGTCCACCGGCTTGCCTTCCATCATCAGCTCGCTGGCCAGCGGGCGCGGCAGCGCGCGTGCGATCTCATACGAGCCGCCGCCGTCGGGCGTGAGCCCCACGGAAACATAGGCCATCACGAACTTGGCATTGCTGGCCGCCACCACGAAGTCGCACGCCAGCACCACCGAGAAGCCCGCGCCCGCGGCCGCGCCTTCCACCGCCGCGATGATCGGCTTGGGAAAGGCGTGCAGCGACTCGACCCAGCCGTTCAGCAGCGCGATGCTGGCGGCCTGTACCTCCTGGGGCTGGCTGCGGTTGCCGAGCAGCCGGTTCAGGTTGCCGCCGGCGCAGAAAATGCCGTCGGCGCCGGTGATGATGACCGCGCGCACCGAGTCATCGGCCGCGGCCTGATCCAGCGCCTGCTGCGAGGCCGCGTAGATGTCCGGGTGCAGCGCATTGCGTGCCTCGGGGTTCGAGATGGTCAGCACCAGCGTCGAATCGACGCGCTGGGAAAGCAACTGTGCAGGCATGGGCGTGGCTCGGTCGGTGTGGCGGTGGCGGGCTTACTGCTCTTCGGCCAGCAGCGACAGGCCCAGGCCGGCGCGGCGCCACAGCCACGGGCTCGGGCGGTAGCGCATGTCGCCGGTCAGCGCTTCCATGTTGCGCAGCGTCTCCAGCACCAGTTGCGGGCCGACCGCATCGCCCAGCGCCAGCGGACCCTTGGGATAGCCCAGGCCCAGGTTGACGGCGAGGTCGATGTCCGACGGCGTGGCGATGCGCTGCTGCGCGATATCGCTGGCGATATTGATGATGCAGCAGAGCACGCGCTGCGCGACAAAGCCGGCCGAATCACGGGTCACCGTGACCGGCACGCCGTCGCTGCCAAACAGGCCGTGTGCGGCGTCGCGCGCGGCGGCGCTGGTGGCCGGCGTGGTCATCAGCGTGCGGCGCCTGGTGGCCTCGAACGGCAGCAGCGTGTCGATGGCGACGGTGCGGGCCGGGTCCAGACCCTGTTGCAGCGCGCTGGTGGTGGCGTCCAGGCCCAGCGGCGTGACGATGATCAGCGCATCGGCCGACGGCTTGTTGCCGCCTTCCGGGGTCACGCCCAGCGCGCCCAGCAGCCTGGTCACCATGGCGTGGCCGCGCTCGCTTTCATGGCTGACCCAAACGCTCGACGGGCGCGCGGACGGCACCACGGCAGCCGCCGGCACCTGCTTCTGCCCATCGGCGTAGGCATAGAACCCGGCGCCGGCCTTGCGGCCGATCAGCCCGCCGACCGCGCGGATCGCGGTGATCGGCGACGGGCGGTAGCGCGGTTCCTGGTAGAACTGGTTGTAGATCGATTCCATTACCGGGTGCGACACGTCCAGCCCGGTCAGGTCCATCAGCTCGAACGGACCCATGCGGAAGCCGGCCTGCTCGCGCATGATGTTGTCGATGTCGGCGAACCCGGCCACGCCTTCCTGCGCGGCCTTCAGGCCTTCGATATTCATGCCGCGGCCGGCATGGTTGACGATAAAGCCCGGCATGTCCTTGCAGCGTACCGGGGTATGGCCCATGCGGCGCGACAGGGCCATCAGCGCGTCGCCCACCGCGGGATTGCCCGACAGGCCGTCGATGACTTCGACCACCTTCATCAGCGGCACGGGGTTGAAGAAGTGGTAGCCGGCGATGCGGCCGGGGTGCTTCGAACCCACGGCGATGGCAGTGATCGACAGCGACGACGTGTTGGAGGCAATGACGGCGTCTTCACGCAGGACCGCTTCCAGCTTGGCGATGAGGTCGCGCTTGACTTCCAGCTTCTCGACGATGGCTTCCAGCACCATGTCGCAGCCGGCCAGGTCCTCCAGCGCGCCGCAGGGCTTGACGCGGGCCAGCGTGGCCTCGGCGTCGGCGGCGCTGATCTTGCCCTTGTCGGCCAGCTTGGCCAGCGTGTCCTGCAGGTACTGGCGCGCCGCGGCCACCGCTTGTGGGTTGGCGTCGTACAGGTTGACGGTCAGGCCAGCCTGCGCGGCGATCTGCGCGATGCCCCGGCCCATGGCGCCGGTGCCGACGATACCCAGCGTATCGATGGTGAAAGTGCTCATCATTCGTCCCAAAAGTTGTGGTTAAATTAGCACGATCGTACGTTTTTTGCACCTTCCGCAACAGGTCGGCGCGGCAGGCCGCGTGCGCTGATCGGCCAGCCGGTACACTGCAGACCCCGGATGGTCCACAATCACTGGGAATCCGCGCAGCCTGACGCGAGGATCATTCCAATAACGGAGAGAGACGACATGCTGAAGCTCTGCGGTTTTGCCGCCAGCAACTACTACAACAAAGTGAAGCTGGCGCTGCTGGAAAAGAACGTGCCGTTCGAAGAGGTGCTGGCCTGGATCGGCCAGACCGACCCGGCAGCCACGCCCGCGGGCAAGGTGCCCTACATCATCACCGAATCCGGCCCGCTGTGCGAGTCCGAAGCCATCGTCGACTACGTAGAGGCAGCCTATCCGCAGACGCCGCTGCTGCCGGGCGACCCGTTCCAGGCCGCCAAGGTGCGCGAGATCGTCGTCTTCATGGAACTGTACCTGGAGCTGACTGCGCGCGAGCTGTACCCCGAGGCATTCTTCGGCGGCAAGGTCAGCGATGGCGTCAAGGAACGCCAGCACAAGCTGCTGACGCGCTATGTCCCCGCCTTCGCCAAGCTGGCGAAGTTTTCGCCATATATCGCCGGCGACACCTTCACGCTGGCCGACTGCGCCGCCGCAGCGCACCTGCCGCTGGTGTCGTCGTGCACCAAGATCATCTACGGCACCGACCTGCTGGCCGACCTGCCGGTCAAGGACTACCTGAAGACGCTGTCGGCGCGTGAATCGGTGCAGAAGGTCAATGCCGACCGCAAGGCCAATCTTGAACTGATGGCGAGCCGCA
This sequence comes from Cupriavidus sp. UYPR2.512, assembly GCF_000379565.1. Lineage (NCBI taxonomy): Bacteria > Pseudomonadati > Pseudomonadota > Betaproteobacteria > Burkholderiales > Burkholderiaceae > Cupriavidus > Cupriavidus sp. UYPR2.512. The sequence continues at coordinate 129,628 of NZ_KB903151.1, forward strand.
GCAACAAGTAGCCGGCCACAAACCGGCGGCACAAGGAAAAACGCCCGCGATTGGTTCGCGGGCGTTTTTCGTTGGCGCGGTGGCCAGGCCCGCGCCTACAGCTTGCCCAGCCGCTCCAGCGCCAGCGCCAGCGTCTCTTCCCTCTTGGCAAAGCAGAAGCGCACCACGCCCGATTCACGCGGCTGCGTGTAGAAGGCCGAGACCGGGATCGCGGCAACACCGATCTCGCGCGTCAGCCACATGGCGAAGTCAGCCTCGCTCAGGTCGGAAATGGCCGAGTAGTCGACGCACTGGAAGTAGGTGCCGTCCGACGGCAGCAGCTTGAAGCGGCTGTTGGCGAGGCCGGCGCGGAAGAAGTCGCGCTTGGCCTGGTAGAACGCCGACAGCTGCAGGTAGGGCGCGGGATCGGCCATGTAGTCGGCCAGGCCGTGCTGCACCGGTGTGTTCACGGTGAACACGTTGAACTGGTGCACCTTGCGGAACTCGGCCATCAGCGCGGCCGGCGCGGCCACGTAGCCGACCTTCCAGCCGGTCACATGGTAGGTCTTGCCGAAGCTGGAGATCACGAAGCTGCGGCGCGCAAGCTCAGGATGGCGCGAGACCGAGGCGTGCTGCTGGCCGTCGTAGACCATGTGCTCATAGACCTCGTCCGAGAGCAGCAGGATGTCGGTGCCGGCCAGGATCTGCGCCAGCTGGTCCATGTCGGGCGCGCGCCAGATCGTGCCGGTGGGGTTGTGCGGCGTGTTGATCAGGATCATGCGCGTGCGCGGCGTGATCGCGGCGGCCAGCTTGTCGAAGGGCACGCGGAATTCCGGCGCTTCCAGCGTGACCGGCACGGCGGTGGCGCCGGCCAGCTCGATCGCGGGCAGGTAGCTGTCGTAGCACGGCTCCAGCACGATTACCTCGTCGCCCGGATGCACCGCGCACAGGATCGCGGTCAGGATGCCCTGGGTGGCGCCGGCGGTGACGGTGATCTCGGTGTCCCAGCTGTACTGGTGGCCATAGAGGCTGGCGATCTTGTCGGCGATGGCCTGGCGCAGGCGCGGCACGCCCGCCATCGGCGGGTACTGGTTATGGCCGGCGCGCATGGCAGCGGTCACGGCATCGATGATCCTGGGGTCGCAGTCGAAGTCCGGGAAGCCCTGGCCCAGGTTGACGGCGTTCTTCTCGGTGGCCAGCGCGGACATCACGGTGAAGATGGTGGTGCCGACGGCGGGCAGGCGCGAGGGCGGCGGGGTCAGCGGCGTCAACTGGGTGTGGGTGGTGTCTGCGGACATGATACGGACGTGTCGATGCGGTCGGGACGGGATGCGATCAGGCGGCGCCACCGGGCAGGCGGCGCCGGGAGCCGACATTCTAAAGCGGATCGGCGGCGCTGGCGGCGCCAAGCGCGGCCAGCCAGACACCGAAGGCCGGTGGCGTCATCACTTCCACGCCGCTGCTGCGGCGCAGGCGGGTGCGCAGCTTGAGCACGGCCTTGTCCTTCGATACCAGGCAGGCGGCGCCGGCAAAGTGCGCCAGCTCAATGAACTTCTGGTCGTCGGTGTCCTTGCAGCGCGGCAGGCGGATGGCATCGTAGTCGGCCTGCGGCGGCGCGGCTTCCAGGCTGGCGAGGCGGTCGACGGTGGCCAGCGCGGCATCGATATCGACGTCAAAGCGGGTAAATTGCGGATAGGCCAGCACCCGGCGCAGTTCCTCGCGGCAGTCGGCGCGGATCACCGGGGCGATGGTGCCGGCCTCCAGCGCCGCGCGGATCGGCTCCACATGGGGGTCGCGAAAGACCAGCAGGTCCACCCAGATATTGGAGTCGAGCACCACGCGGGGCGCAGATGTGACGCCGGCGGGGCTGGCGAAGAGGGTGGTTCCGGTGGTGTCGAGGCGCATTCGCTACAATCTCGGCTTGTTTGTCCTTGGCTACTGCCGCGATTTTGCCATGCTCATCGTTTTGTCTCCCGCCAAGTCGCTGGACTACGAGACTCCCCCGCGCCTCAAGACCCATACGCTGCCGCGCTTTATCGACCGTTCCACCACGCTGGTCGAGCGCCTGCGCATGCTGGCCCCGCAGGACGTGGGCGCGCTGATGGACATCTCCGACAAGCTCGCGGTGCTCAATGTGACGCGCTACGCCGACTGGTCGCCGGAGTTCACCGCCGCCAACAGCAAGCAGGCGGTGCTGGCCTTCAATGGCGACGTCTACGACGGCCTGGGCGCGAACACGCTGTCGGCCGACGATCTCGGCTTTGCGCAGAAGCACATCCGCATCCTGTCCGGCCTATACGGCGTGCTGCGCCCGCTGGACTGGATGCAGCCCTACCGGCTGGAGATGGGCACGCGCCTCGACAACGCCGCCGGCAAGGATCTGTACGCGTTCTGGGGTGACGATGTCACGCAGATGATCAACGCCGACATGACCGCGCTCAAGCAGGAAGGCGCGCCGGTGCTGGTCAACCTGGCCTCGGAAGAGTATTTCAAGGCGGTGCGGCCCAAGGTGCTGCAGGCGCGCATCGTCACGCCGGTGTTCGAGGACTGGAAGGGCGGCCGCTACAAGATCATTTCGTTCCACGCCAAGCGCGCGCGCGGCACCATGGCGCGCTATGCGGTGATGCATCGGGTGACCGAGCCGGAAAAGCTCAAGCGCTTTGCCGAAGACGGCTACGCCTTCGACGCCGCTGCCTCGGATGCCACCCGCTGGGTGTTCCGCCGCCGCCTGGAAGACTGAAACCTATCGCCACGAGACTGCCAGCCATGCCTGCCGCCATGCACATCTCTTCGCATTTCGACTCCGGCGCCATCGAGGTCGAGGCGCTCGACCGCGCCGACGATATCCGCCTGCGCATCCGCGCCGACTCGCACGCCGACTTCCGCCAGTGGTTCCATTTCCGCCTGCAGGGCGCGGCGGGGCAGGCGTGCCGGATGCATTTTCTGAACGCCGGCGACTGCACCTATCCGGACGGATGGCGCGACTACCGCGCGGTGGCTTCGTACGACCGCGCCAACTGGTTCCGCGTGCCGACGCGCTTCGACGGCCACGTGATGACGGTGGAATTCACGCCCGGGCACGACAGCATCTGGTTTGCGTATTTCGAGCCCTATCCGGATGAGCGCCACCTGTCGCTGCTGGCCAGCTGCCAGCGCTCGCCGCTGGCGCGGCTGTCGCACCTGGGCAGCACCGTGGACGGGCGCGACATGACCCGCGTCACGCTGGGCCAGCCCGGCCCCGGCAAGAAGACCATCTGGATGATCGCGCGCCAGCACCCGGGCGAGAGCATGGCTGAGTGGTTTGTCGAAGGCGTGCTGCAGCGGCTGACCGGCACCGGCATGTGGGCGGGCGACCCGGTTGCGCGCAAGCTGCTGGAGCGCGCGGTCTTCCATATCGTGCCGAACATGAACCCGGACGGCTCGGCGCGTGGCAACCTGCGCACCAACGCCGCCGGCGCCAACCTGAACCGCGAGTGGATGGCACCGAGCCCGGATAACAGCCCCGAGGTCTACCACGTGCGCCGCGCCATCGAGGCCACCGGCTGCGACATGTTCTTCGACATCCATGGCGACGAGGGACTGCCGTACAACTTCGTCGCCGGCAGCGAGATGCTGCCGGGCTTTACCGAGGCGCGCCGGCGCGAGCAGCAGCGCTTTATCGAGGCCTTCAAGCGGGCCTCGCCGGATTTCCAGGATGTGCACGGCTACGCGGCCAGCAAGTACAACGCGGATGCGCTCAAGCTGGCGTCCAAGTACATCGGGCATACCTTCGGCTGCCTGGCGCTGACGCTGGAGATGCCGTTCAAGGACAATGCCGATCTGCCGGATCCGGAGGTCGGCTGGAACGGCGCGCGCAGCGCGCTGCTGGGGACGGCGATGTTGCAGGCGATCCTTGATTATCTGGGCTGAGGCTGGCGAACTTTGCCCGCTTGTGGTTGTGTCCCCTCTCCCATTTATGGGAGAGGGGACACAACAAGCGCCTGCATGGGCGCCCGCGGTCTCACTGCGCTCACTGCTTCTTCTTGGCCTTGCTGCTTGTCTTGGCCGACCCCGAAGCCGAAGTGGTCGAAGCCGACTTCGACGACTTCGATGACTTCGCCGCCGACGACTTGCCCGACTTCGCCGACGCCGTGCTCTTGCCCCCCTTGCGGCTCTTGCTTGACGAGGTGCGCGTAGCCGTGGGCACGGCCGGCTCGGCAGCCGGTTCGCTGATGGTGGCGCCGCCGCTGTCAAGCAGCTCATACGCCAGCATCATCCCGTCGTCATAACCGCAGCGCACCTTCACCGGCTGCCAGTCGTCGCTGCCGCGGCGCTTGTGCGCGGTGGCGGCGAAGGTGACCACCGAGCTGACCGGCACGGCCTGCTTGCCGGGCGAGAAGCGTCCGCTCCATGGCTCGGTCGTGGCCTGTCCCGCGGCGAGCGCGCCGGTGGGGATCTTCAATGCATCGTAGCTGGCCGAGCGCGGCACCACCCAGCTGGCGTGGGCGGCGCAGTCCGCCACGTCGCCGGTGGCGCTCTCGGTCTTCATCAGTTGTTCGCGCATGCGGGTCCGGTACTCGGACAGGCTGACGCGGCCACGGTCGGGCAGGGTGATGGTCTTGGTGGGCGCAGTGGAAGTGGCGGGTGCCGGGGCGGCGGCAGGTCGGGCGGGCGCGGCGGCGGGTGCCGGCGCGGGGGCCGGGCCGGCGCTGGCATCATCGGCCGGCATATTGGCGCAGCCTGCCAGCGCGATCGCACCGGCCACTGCGGCAGCCACCATGCGGAGCCGGCTGCCGAGCAGTTCGGAGATTCGTCGGATCACGGTGTGAGCGGTGTGTGCGTGCTTGGGTCTGCCCGCAGGGCCGTAGGGCCGGCAGGCAAGATGGGTTCGCAAAGGAATGCCATGATAGAGGAAACCTATCTGACAAAGTTCCTAAATCTTGTTACCCATTCTTCCAATGCTTGAAGTCGTGCAGCAAGTGACTTGTGCGCTAGCGGGAATCCCTTGTCTCGCACAACTGCGGTGAACTCGCAGCGTATGCGGGGCTGCGTGGCGCAGCCCCGGCCTCGGGGTCAGGCCACGCGCGACGGCATCGAGCGCGTAAAGCGCAGCAGCTCGTCGAGCAGCAGGTTCAGGTCATGGCGCAGCCGGGCAAAGCCCGCGGTATGCGTCAGGCCCACCTCGTCCATATAGAGCTTGCGGTTGACCTCCAGCTGCAGGCTGTGGCAGCCGGCCTGGGGCTGCCCCACCACGCGCACGATCTCCACGCCCTTGTACGGGTGGTTGCGCCAGACGTCGTAGCCCATCTCCTTGAGCACGCCCTCGACCCGGTCGGTGAAGCGCTTGTCGCAGGTGGTGCCATCGCGGTCGCCCACCACGAAGTCCGGATGCTCCAGCCCCGGGAACTCGGTGGCGTATGGCGCGGCGTGGCTCGGCATTGAATGGCAGTTGATATGCCAGGCGCTGCCGTGGCTGGCGACGGCGCGGTCGGCCAGCTTCTGCAGCTGCGCGTAATAGGGCAGGTAGCAGCGGTTGATGCGCGCCTGCACTTCTTCCACGCTCAGCTTGCGGTCGTATATGGCCTCGCCGGTGTCCAGCACGCGCCAGACCAGGCCCTTGCCCAGCCGGGTCTTGGAGGTCTCCTGCCTGGCTCCGGGCCAGGGCGCGTCGAGCAGGGCTTCGTCGATTTCTTCCAGCGCGCGGTTGGCGTCCAGGTAGCTGCGCGGGAAGCCCGCGCACAGCAGCGGGATGCCGCGCGCCGGGGCCCCGGCGTAGAGCTCGTCGACAAAGGTGTCTTCGGCCTGGCGCAGCAGCGGCAGCGGCAGGGCGGGGTCGGGGCGGAAGTCCGTCGGGTAGATCGTCGCGCTGTGCGGCGAGTCCAGGAACAGCGCCGCGGGCTCACCCTCGGGCTGGTACAGGTAGAACGGACTGTCCGCGGTGGTTCGGTCGGTGTCGGTCATGGTGTTGCTGTGGAATCAGTCGAGCGAGATCTTGGCGGCGGCGGCCACGCGTTTGTTCTTGGCCACTTCGCTCTTGATCTGGGCGGCAAAGTGCGCCGGCGTATCGCCCACCGGGGTCGCGCCCAGCTTCTCGAGCTTGGCCTTCACTTCCGGCAGCGCCAGCACCTTGACCGCGGCGGTATGGAGCCTGGTCTGGATATCCGCCGGCAGGTTGGCCGGTGCGATCAGGCCGAACCAGGCGGCGTCGTTGACTTCGCCCAGGCCCAGCTCGGCAAAGGTCGGCACGTTGGGCAGCGCGGCCACGCGCTTGGGCGCCGCCACGGCGAGCGCACGCAGCTTGCCGCCTTCAATGAACGGCAGCGACGACGGCAGGTTGTCGAACAGCACCTGCACCTGGCCGGCCAGCGCGTCGTTCAGCGCCGGGCCCACGCCCTTGTAGGGCACGTGCAGCAGTTCGGTCTTGCTGCTCATCTTGAACAGCTCCCCCATCATATGCGAGACGCTGCCGTTGCCCGCCGAGCCATAGGCCAGCTTGTTGGGCTGCGACTGCGCCAGCGCGATGAAGGACTTCATGTCGGTGGCCTTGACCGCCGGGTTGATGCTCATCACGTTGGGCACCGAGGCCAGGTTGGTGATGGTGGTGAAGTCCTTGGTTGCATCGTAGGACAGGCGCGGGTAGACCGCCGGATTGATGCCATGGGTCGAGGCCGTGGCAATGCCCAGCGTATACCCGTCCGGCGCCGCCTTGGACAGGAAAGCGGTGCCGATGCTGCCGCCGGCGCCGCCGCGGTTGTCAACCACCACGGCCTGGCCCAGTTGCTGGCCGAGCTTGTCGGCGACGATGCGCGCGATGATGTCGGTGGTGCCGCCAGCGGGGAAGGGCACCACCAGCGTGATCGGCTTGGTCGGGTAGCCGGCCTGCTGCGCCACGGCGCTGAAGGAGATGCCGGCAGCGGCGGCGGCCGAAGCGGCGGCCAGGAGTCGGAGAAGATGGCGACGTTGCATGACGGGGTCCAGGGGAAGGGGAGGAATAAAGTGGATTTCACGATTCTGCGCGCCGGGGCAAGCGTGCCGCAAACGAAATAAAATCCTTAGCTCATTCCATTTGGTCGTAAAGTAGAGGTGATTTATGCGACGCCTATGTCCGTCGCTGACCGAGTTGCAGGCCTTCGAGGCCGCCGCGCGTCATAACAGTTTTACCGTAGCCGCGCGTGAACTGCATGTCACGCAAGGCGCGGTCAGCAAGCAGGTGCGCAGCCTGGAGGCTTACCTGGGCGTGGAGCTGTTCCAGCGCGTGCGCCAGCGCCTGATGCTGACCAAGGCGGGCGAGCGCTACCTGGAGCGCATCGGCCCCAGCCTGAACGAGCTGGAGGCCGCCACCGTCGAGCTGATGGCGCGGCAGGGGCGGGGCGGCGTGCTGCACATCGCCAGCATGCCGACGCTGGGCGCCAAGTGGCTGATCCCGCGCCTGCCGCAGTTTTTCGCGCGCCATCCGGAGGTGACGCTGGAATTCGTGCCGCACGCGCAGGGCTACGATTTTTCCGAGCCGGACCTGGACGCTGCGATCCGTTTCGGCGACGGCGTCTGGCCCGGCAGCCTGGCCGACTACATGACCGGGCGTGAGGTGCTGCCGGTGTGCCGCCCGGGCCTGCTGGCGTCCGAGCCCGGCGGCGTGGCGCCCACGCCCGCTGCCTTGCTGCGCTATCCGCTGCTGCACCACACCACCGTGCCCGAGGCCTGGCCCGACTGGTTCGCCACGCTGGGCGTGCCGACCCGCGAGGCCTGGAGCGGCGCGCGCTTCGACCAGTTTTCGCTGCTCACGCAGGCCGCGCTGTCGGGTCTGGGCATCGCGCTGATCCCGCGCTGTCTGATCGAGGAAGAACTGGCCACCGGGGCGCTGGTGGTGGCGCATCCGGCCCAGGTGCTGGCCAGGAAGGGCTATTACCTGTGCTATCCGGAGCAGAAGCAGCACCTGCCGGCGCTGCGCACGTTCCGCGCATGGGTGATGGAAGGGGCCGACCTGGCGCGGCCCGCCTGACGTTCAGCCCACGTCCGATGTCAACTGGCGCAACTGCTCCAGCAGCTTCGCTGCCGGCGCCGGAAGGATGCCCTGGCGGCGCCGGTACACCGCCAGCCGGCGCGGCGCCTGGGCGCCTTCAATGGGCAGCGGCTGGATCATGCCGGCCTTTTGCTCGGCCTCGTACATCGGCGCGGCCATCCAGCTGAGGAAGCCCGCGCGTGCCACCAGCGCCTTGAGCGCAATGATCGAGCGGGTTTCGGCGACGATGTCCGGCGGCGGCAGCCCGGCCCGTGCAAACAGCCGTTGCAGTTCGTCGAATGGCGCCGTGCCGCGCGGCGGCATGACCCAGCGGCAGCCGACCGTATCCGCCAGCCGCAGCGCCGGCCGGCCCGTCAGCGGATGCCCGGCGGCGGCGACCACGAAGCTGCTGTCGCTCCAGCCCACATCCGCCACGGCGCAAATTTCCTCATTCTCCGGCAGCGCGATGCCGATGGCCAGGTCGATCTCGCGGCGCAGCAGCGCATCGGCCAGGAAATCTCCCACCCCTTCGACGATGCGCACGCGCAGCCCGGGCCAGCGTGCCAGCACCGCCTCGATCGCTTCCGGCAGCACCACGCTGGCCACGCTGGCGACGGTGCCCACGCGGATGGTGCCGGCAGCCAGCCCGCGCAGCGCGCGCACGGCCTCGGTGGCGTGCTCGGCCTCGTGGCGCAAGAGGTTGGCGTGCGGCAGCAGGGCCTCGCCGCAGGCGGTCAGCACCATGCCGGTGGCATAGCGTTCGAACAGCGGCGCGTCCAGCTGGGCTTCCAGCCGCTGGATGGTGCGGCTCAGTGCCGGCTGGGTCACGTTCAGCTGTGCGGCCGCGCGGCCCAGGCTGCCGTGTTCGCACACCGCAAGGAAGGCAAGAAGCTGGCGCAGATCGAGGGTCATGCCAAATCGTAATGACTTTGCCCCGAAACGGCAATTTCTGGGCAAGGCCTGATTGTCCATACTGGTCGGCAAGCTTTGTCTCTGATTCCGCACTGGAGCTTCCTCGACCATGGCCAGTTCTGCCTCGCCTGCCGCCTCCGCCACTCCCACCACCGTGCGCACCGCGGTGCTGGACCTGCTGCGCGGGTTCGGCATGACCACCATCTTCGGCAATCCCGGCTCGACCGAGCTGCCGCTGTTCCTCGATTTCCCCGACGACTTTCGCTACATCCTCGGCCTGCAGGAATCCGTGGTGGTGGGCATGGCCGATGGCTATGCCCAGGCCACCCGCAATGCGGCCTTCGTCAACCTGCACTCGGCGGCCGGTGTCGGCCATGCCATGGGCAGCATCTTCACCGCCCACAAGAACCGCACCCCGATGGTGATCACGGCCGGGCAGCAGGCGCGCTCGATCCTGCCGTTCGAGCCCTTCCTGTTCTCGGCTCAGGCCACTGAGCTGCCCAAGCCCTACGTGAAGTGGAGTTGCGAGCCGGCGCGGGCCGAAGACGTGCCGCTGGCGATTGCGCGCGGCTACTACATCGCCATGCAGCCGCCGCGCGGGCCGGTGCTGATCTCGATCCCCGCCGATGACTGGGCCCGGGCGTGCGAGCCGGTGCTGCCGCGCACGGTCAGCACTGAAAGCCGCGTGCAGCCGGCACTGCTGGCGCAGATCGGCGACGCTCTCGATGCCAGCCGCCGGCCGGCGTTCGTGGTGGGCGCGGCCGTGGACCGCGATGGCGCCTGGGACGATGTCGTGCGCCTGGCGGAACGGCACCAGGCGGCGGTGTGGGTGGCGCCGATGTCGGGGCGCTGCGGCTTTCCGGAAGACCATCCGCTGTTTGCCGGCTTCCTGCCGGCGATGCGCGAGAAGATCGTCGGGCTGCTGACGGGCCACGACCTCGTGTTCGCGCTGGGGGCGGCGGCCTTCACTTATCACGTCGAGGGGTTTGGCCCCCACGCGCCGCCCGGGGCGCAGGTGGTGCAGCTGATCGACGATCCGAATATCGCCGCATGGGCGCCGGTGGGCACTGCCGCAGTCGGCAGCATCCGCCAGGGCGTGGCCGACCTGCTGGCGCGCCCGGCGCCGCCGCGGCGCGAAGCCCCGCGCCCGCGCGTGCCGGCACCGCGCGCCGAGCCCGGCATGCCGATGAGCGTCGCCTATGTCCTGCAGACGCTGGCGGAACTGCGCGACCCCGATTCCATCGTGGTCGAGGAAGCGCCCAGCGCGCGCCCGGTGATGCATCGCCACCTGCCCATCCTGCGCAGCGAGACCTTCTATACGATGTGCAGCGGCGGGCTTGGCTACGGCCTGCCCGCGGCAGTGGGCGTCGCGCTGGGCAAGCCGGGGCGCAAGGTGATCGGCCTGGTCGGCGACGGCTCCAGCATGTATTCGATCCAGGCGCTGTGGAGCGCCGCTCAACTGGGCCTGCCGATCACGTTCATCGTGCTCAACAACCGGCGCTACGCCGCCCTGCAGGAGTTTGCGCCGACCTTCGGCTTTGGCGGCGATGATCCGCTGGTCGGCACGGCCTTGCCCGACCTGGATTTCGTGTCAATTGCGCTCGGGCATGGTTGCGAGGCAGTGCGGGTGACTCATCCTGCTGCATTGCGCGAAGCACTGGCGACAGCCCTGCGGATGCGTGTACCGACCGTGGTGGAGATCGAGGTGGCCTGAGCCGCAGCGCCAGACGACAGACGAAGTACCCCTTCCAGGAGACTCCAGGATGCAAAACATCACCATGCTGATCAACAGCGAGCGCACGCAGGCCGCCAACGGTGCCACCTTCGAGCGCCGCAACCCGCTTGACCACAGCGTGGCCACGCGAGCGCCGGCAGCCACGAGCGCCGATGCGCTGGCCGCTGCCGACGCTGCAGCGCGCGCCTTCCCGGCCTGGCGCGACACCGGTCCGGGCGAACGGCGCGCCTTGCTCATGCGCGCGGCGCAGGCACTCGAAGGCAAGGCCGGGGCGCTCACCGCCGCGATGGCGGCAGAGACCGGTGCGTCGGCGATGTGGGCTGGCTTCAATGTGCACCTTGCCGTCGGCATGCTGCAGGAGGCCGCCGCGCTGACCACGCAGATCAACGGCGAGGTGATCCCCTCCGACGTGCCGGGCAGCCTGGCCATGGCGGTGCGGCAGGGCGCGGGCGTGGTGCTGGGCATCGCGCCGTGGAACGCACCGGTGATCCTGGGCGTGCGCGCCGTGGCCACGGCGCTGGCGTGCGGCAATACGGTCATCCTGAAGGGTTCGGAGATCTGTCCGGCCACGCATGGCCTGATTGTCGATGCGCTGGCGGAGGCGGGCTTCCCGGCGGGCGTGGTCAACTTTGTCACCAACGCCCCGGCCGATGCCGCCGCGGTGGTCGAGACCATCATCGCCCACCCGGCCGTGCGCCGCATCAACTTCACCGGCTCCACGCGCGTGGGGCGGCTGATCGCGCAGACCTGCGCGCGCCACCTGAAGCCCGTGGTGCTGGAGCTGGGCGGCAAGGCGCCGCTGGTGGTGCTCGACGATGCGGACCTGGACGCCGCGGTGGACGGCGCCATCTTCGGCGCCTTTGCCAACTCGGGCCAGATCTGCATGTCCACCGAGCGCATCGTGGTGGATGCCAGCATCGCGGACGCCTTCGTGGCACGCTTTGCCGCGCGTGCCGGCGCCTTGCCGCTGGCGGATCCGCGCACCGGCCCGGCGGTGCTGGGCTCGGTGGTCGACATGAGCACCGTCGAGCGTTGCAACGCGATGATCGACGATGCGCTGGCCAAGGGCGCGCGGCTGGTCTGCGGCGGCAAGGCGACCGACACGCTGATGCGGGCCACGGTGCTGGATCACGTGACGCCGGACATGGAGATCTATCGCGAGGAATCGTTCGGGCCGGTCAAGGCCGTGGTGCGCGTGGATGGCGTGGAAGCGGCCATTGCCTGCGCCAATGATTCCGCCTATGGGCTGTCGGCGGCGGTGTTCGGCGGCGATGTGGCGCGCGCGATGCGGGTGGCCGGCCGCATCGAATCGGGCATCTGCCACGTCAATGGGCCGACCGTGCACGACGAGGCGCAGATGCCGTTCGGCGGCGTCAAGGCGAGTGGCTATGGCCGCTTCGGCGGCAAGGCCGGGATCGATGCCTTCACCGAGCTGCGCTGGATCACGGTGCAGACCACGCCACGGCAATATCCGTTCTGAGTGGTGCCGCAGAGCGCTGCGGCAGGCAGTAGCAAAACATAAGACAGGAGACAACCATCATGCGATTCCCCCACCGTATCGCGCGCGCCCTTTGCGCCGCACTGTGCGCGCCGGGCCTGCTGGCTGGCGTGAGCGCGCCGGCCGCCGCGCAGCCGTGGCCGGACAAGCCGATCCGGCTGGTCGTCAACTTCCCCGCCGGCGGGGCTGCGGATACGCTGGCGCGCGGCATCTCGCCCGGTCTGTCCGAGGCGCTGAAGCGTCCGGTGGTGATCGACAACCGCCCGGGCGCCAACGGCATCGTTGGCGGCGATGCCGTGGCCAAGGCGCCGGCCGATGGCTATACCTTCCTGCTGACCTCGGGCGGCGCGGTGGCCATCGATCCCTTCCTCTACAAGAAGATGCCGTACGACCCGCTCAAGGATCTGACCCCGGTCGCGTCGGTGGCGCTGGTGCGGGTCTACCTGCTGGTGCATCCGTCGGTGCCGGCGAAGACGCTGGACGCGTTCATCGCCTATGTGCGCGAGCATCCGGGCAAGCTCAGCTACGGCTCGGCCGGCAACGGCAGCACGCCGCATATCGCTGCCGAGATGTTCAAGCGCGCCGGCAAGCTGGACGCCGTGCACGTGCCGTACAAGGGCGCGGCCCCGGCCCTGAGCGACCTGCTGGCAGGGCAGGTGCAGTTCATGTTCGATCCCGGCCCCGGCCTGCAGCACGTGGCCAGCGGCAAGCTCAGGCTGCTGGCGGTGGCCAGCGCCAAGCGCGCGGCGCAATACCCGGACGTGCCGACGCTGGCCGAGGCCGGCCTGCAGGACGTGGACGGCGACTCGACCTTCGGCGTCTATGCGCCCGCCGGCACGCCGCCGGCCATCGTCGAGTGCATGAACCGCGAGATCAACCGCGCGCTCGCCGGCGCGCAGCTGCAGGACAACGTCAACAAGCTGGGCGGCGCGGTGGCGCCGCTGAGCATCCAGGCGTTTGCCGAGCGGCAGAATGCGAATCGTGCGCGCTATGGCAAGTTCATCAGGCAGGCGGGGATTACGGTGGACTGAGGCGAGAAGAGGGCAGCCAGGGGATTCGGACCGCCGCTGGGGTGCTCCCTCTCCCGCTTGCGGGAGAGGGTTGGGGTGAGGGCGGGAGTCTCTACGAAGTACGGCCGGTGGTATGCCACCGCCTGCCCTCACCCCCTGCCCCTCTCCCGCAAGCGGGAGAGGGGAGCAAACCAGAAGGCGTTGACAACAATCAGCCTTACTTCGACAGCACCTTCATCGCCTGTTCCAGCCCGGCCAGCGTTACCGGGTACATCCGTCCCTTCATCAGCTGGTTGATGACCGTGATCGACTGCCGGTACTGCCACAGGCCTTCCGGCTCCGGGTTGAGCCAGACGAAGTGCGGGAACTGCTCGGTCATCCGGTTCAGCCATACCGCGCCGGCTTCGGTGTTGTTGTACTCGACCGAGCCGCCCGGCTGCAGGATCTCATACGGGCTCATGGTGGCGTCGCCGACGAAGATGATCTTGTAGTCGGGCGTGTACTTGTGCAGCAGGTCCCACGTGGCCAGCTTCTCGGCGTGGCGGCGGCGGTTGTTCTTCCACACGTAGTCGTACAGGCAGTTGTGGAAGTAGTAGTACTCCAGGTGCTTGAACTCGGTCTTGGTGGCCGAGAACAGCTCTTCCACGCGCTTGATGTGGTCGTCCATCGAGCCGCCCACGTCCATCAGCATCAGCACCTTGACCTTGTTGTGGCGCTCGGGCCGCAGCTTGATGTCGAGCAGGCCGGCGTTGGCCGCGGTGGAATGGATGGTGTCGTCCAGGTCCAGCTCGGTGTCGGCGCCTTCGCGGGCGAAGCGGCGCAGCCGGCGCAGCGCCACCTTGATATTGCGCGTGCCCAGTTCGACCTGGTCGTCATAGTCCTTGTAGGCGCGCGCCTCCCACACCTTGATGGCGGTGCGGTTGCCCTTGGAAGGGCCGCCGATGCGGATGCCCTCGGGGTTGTAGCCGCCGTGGCCGAAGGGCGAGGTGCCGCCCGTGCCGATCCACTTGTTGCCGCCCTCGTGCTTTTCCTTCTGCTCCTCCAGCAGCTGCTTGAGGCGTTCCATCAGCTTGTCGAGGCCGCCCATGGCCTCGATCTTGGCTTTTTCCTCGGGCGAGAGTTCGCGCTCCAGCGTCTTCTGCAGCCAGTCGAGCGGGATGTCGGACTTCCAGTCGACCAGGCTCTCGACGCCCTTGAAGTAGGCGGCGAAGGTCTGGTCGAACTTGTCGAAGTGCTTCTCGTCCTTGACCAGTGTCATCCGCGACAGGTAGTAGAACTCGTCGATCGAAGGGGAGATGACCTGCGCCTTGAGCGCTTCCAGCATGGTCAGGTATTCCTTGACCGAGACCGGCAGCTTGGCGTGGCGCAGCGAGAAGAAGAAATCGATCAGCATGATGCCTCGCTTTCAGTCGGCGGCCGCTTCAGCGCGGACGGTCGAGCTGGAATTGCAGGTGTTGCCGCACCGCCGGCCATTCGCTGGCGATGATCGAGAACACCACGGTGTCGCGCAACGAGCCGTCCGGCATGCGCTGGTGGTTGCGCAGCACGCCGTCCTGCTTGGCGCCCAGGCGCGCGATGGCGGCGCGGCTCTGCTGGTTCATCCAGTGCGTGCGGAACTCCACGGCGATGCAGTCGAGATGGTCGAAGGCATGGCCCAGCAGCATCAGCTTGCATTCCGTATTCAGCGGCGTGCGCTGGACGCGGCGCGCATACCAGGTGGAGCCGATCTCCACGCGCCGGTGGGTCGCGTCGATATTCATGTAGGTGGTCATGCCCGCCAGCTCGCCGGCGGCATCGCGCACCGTGAACGGCAGCATCGAGCCCTGTTGCTGCAGGCCCAGGCGCCGCGCGATCTCGGCTTCGATCCGCTCGGGCGCGGGCACGCTGGTGTACCAGAGCTTCCACAGCTCGCCGTCGGCGCAGGCGGTGCGCAGGCCCTCGGCATGCTCGGCGCGCAGCGGCTCCAGCGTGACGTGCCGGCCCACCAGCGTGACGGGTTTGACGAACGCAGTCATGGCGGGCAGTGCCTCAGCGGTTGGCGCGGTTCATGAACACCAGGCGCTCGAACAGGTGCACGTCCTGCTCGTTCTTCAGCAGCGCGCCGTGCAGCGGCGGGATCGCGGCCTTCTTGTCCGGGCTCTTCAGCGCCTCGGGCGGAATGTCCTCGGCCATCAGCAGCTTGAGCCAGTCGATCAGCTCCGACGTGGACGGCTTCTTCTTCAGGCCCGGCAGGTTGCGCATCTCGTAGAACGATTCCAGCGCGGCGGCCACCAGCTCGCGCTTGATGCCGGGGTAGTGCACGTCGACGATCTGCTGCATCGTCTCGGCATCGGGGAACTTGATGTAGTGGAAGAAGCAGCGGCGCAGGAAGGCGTCGGGCAGCTCCTTCTCGTTGTTCGAGGTGATGATCACCAGCGGGCGATGCTTCGCCTTGACCAGTTCGCGCGTCTCGTAGACGTAGAACTCCATGCGGTCGAGCTCGCGCAGCAGGTCGTTGGGGAATTCGATGTCGGCCTTGTCGATCTCGTCGATCAGCAGCACGACCTGCTCGTCGGCGTCAAAGGCCTGCCACAGCACGCCCTTGACGATGTAGTTGCGGATGTCGTGGACGCGGTCATCGCCCAGCTGCGAGTCGCGCAGGCGCGACACCGCGTCGTACTCATACAGGCCCTGCTGCGCCTTGGTGGTCGACTTGATATGCCACTGCAGCAGCGGCATGCCCAGCGCGGCGGCGACCTCCTCGGCCAGCATGGTCTTGCCGGTGCCGGGCTCGCCCTTGATCAGCAGCGGGCGCTGCAGCGTGCGCGCGGCATTGACGGCCAACTTGAGGTCGTCAGTGGCGACATACTGGTCGCTGCCCTCGAAACGGGTCTGCTGGGCGATGGAAGCTTGGGCGGAAGCGTTGGCGGTGTTTGACATGAGGCAACCTGAGGTGACGGCCTCGGATCGAGGGCCGGGTTGGCGTGCTTGGCGCGGTCTCTTCGCGCTGTCATGCGCGCTTTCATTATGGAAACAGGGTCCGGTGCAGGGCGCCCGCACGCTGCTGGCGGCAGCATTCGCGAACGGTCGTGCAGATTCCCGGGATCAGCCAGTATAAAAGACCTTTGCGGTTCGTGTTGGCGCGCGCTGACAGGCCGCCGGCGGCCGGGGCCGGTTGCTGGACTGGCAGGTGCCGGCTGCGGTACAATGCGGCGGTTTGACGCGCCCCCACGTCCAGTTCTCCAGTATCCGGCAGTCCGCGTTCAGAAGTCCCAGCGGCCCTTCCGGGTCGCGGCGATTGCGAGAGGTGGTTCCAGAATGGTGTTCCACATCCCGGCAACAGACCGGATGCGACATGTCTGGCGGGTTGCACCTCGGCAATCCGTCCGGCTGCCCTGGTTTTCCCCGCAGAAGCATTCTGAAACCGTCTCCGCCCGGCAGGGCAGGTCACACGGTTTAACTTCCAATCCGCAAAGACAATGAAAAAGCTCCTCACGATGGTGGTGCTGGGCGCGGCTGCAACGGCCGCGCAGGCACAGGAAGTCAAGGGCAATGGAGACGCTGCCAAGGACAAGGTTGCAATGTGCATCGGATGCCACGGCATTCCGGGCTACCGTGCGTCATTCCCTGAAGTCTATGAAGTGCCGCTGCTGGGTGGCCAGAGCGCCAAGTACATCGAGAACGCGCTCAAGGCCTACCAGAAGGGCGAGCGCAAGCACCCGACCATGCGCAGCATCGCCGCGACGCTGACCGAGCAGGACATCGCCAACGTGGCGGCCTACTACTCGCAGCAGAAGGCCGGTACGCAGAACAATTCCCTCAAGTAAGAGACCCCTCATGAATACGCTCAAGACGCTTTCGTCCGCGCTCGGCGCACTCGTGCTGGGTGCTGCCGCGATGCCGGCCTCGGCCGCCGACCTTGCTGCCGGCAAGGCGCTGGTGGAAAAGGGCGCCTGCGTGGCCTGCCACGGCCAGGGCCTGAACGCCCCGATCTCGCCGGACTATCCCAAGCTGGCGGGCCAGCACGCCGACTACCTGTACCACGCGCTGGCGTCGTACCAGGTGTCGGGCAACGCCCTGGTGGGCCGCTCCAACGCCATCATGGCCGGCCAGGTCAACGCCAATCCGGCCGTGACCGACAAGGACGGCAAGCCGCGCCCGTTCACCCGCAAGGAGCTGAAGGACATGGCCGCCTACATCGAGTCGCTGCCTGGCGACCTGCTGCTGAAGAAGTAAGAACGCGCGGCGGCTGCCGCGCCAATGCAAAAAAGCCGCTTCCCTGGAAGCGGCTTTTTGTTGTGTGCAGCAGCGCGGGCCCCGGGCCCGGGGCCCGCCGCGGCATCAGTTGCCGCTGCCCGAGGCCAGCCGGCGCTGGCGCACCGACTCGGCCAGGCCCTCGAGCACCTTGACCGAGTCGTCCCAGCCGATGCAGGCATCGGTCACGGACTGGCCGTAGGTCAGCTCCTCGACCGGCTGGCCCTGCACGTGGTCCTGGCGGCCCGCCACCAGGTGCGATTCCACCATCACGCCGATGATGCGCTGGTCGCCGCCGGTGATCTGGCGGCCGATGTCCTCGCACACCGGGATCTGGTTCTCATGCCGCTTGCTGCTGTTGGCGTGCGAGGCATCGACCATCAGGCGCGAGGCCAGGCCGGCCTTGGCGATCGCGTCGCACGCTTCCTGCACGCTGGCCGCGTCGTAGTTGGGCGCCTTGCCGCCGCGCAGGATCACGTGGCAGTCCTCGTTACCCGAGGTCGATACGATCGCCGAGTGGCCGCCCTTGGTCACCGACAGGAAATGGTGCGGCTGCGACGCGGCCTTGATCGCATCGACCGCGATCTTGACGTTGCCGTCGGTGCCGTTCTTGAAGCCCACCGGGCACGACAGCCCCGAGGCCAGTTCGCGGTGCACCTGCGACTCGGTGGTGCGGGCGCCGATCGCGCCCCAGCTGACCAGGTCGGCGATGTACTGCGGGCTGATCATGTCGAGATACTCGGTGCCGGTGGGCACGCCCATCTCGCTGATGTTCAGCAGCAGCTCGCGCGCGGTGCGCAGGCCATCGTTGATCTTGAAGCTGCCATCCATATGCGGATCGTTGATCAGCCCCTTCCAGCCCACCGTGGTGCGCGGCTTCTCGAAGTACACGCGCATCACCACCTCCAGTTCGCCGGCGAAGCGGTCGCGCTGGACCTTGAGCAGCTTGGCGTAGTCCAGCGCGGCGCGGGTATCGTGGATCGAGCACGGGCCGATGATGACGATCAGGCGGTCATCCATGCCGTGCAGGATGCGGTGCATGGCCTGGCGCGCGCCGTAGATCACGTCCGAAGCCTGTTCGG
Organism: Cupriavidus sp. UYPR2.512; assembly: GCF_000379565.1. Classification (NCBI taxonomy): domain Bacteria; kingdom Pseudomonadati; phylum Pseudomonadota; class Betaproteobacteria; order Burkholderiales; family Burkholderiaceae; genus Cupriavidus; species Cupriavidus sp. UYPR2.512. The sequence goes on from NZ_KB903151.1 coordinate 148,055, forward strand.
AGCAGCCGAACTCGCGGATCAGGTGCGCGGGCGGCAGTAGTTCCTTGAGTTCGCGAATGCGCAGGTCGTCGGTGTTCTTCAGCATGATGGCTCCAGGATTCTTGTGAGGTCGTGAGTGTGTGGGGGTAACAAACAGGTATAAAAAAACCGCCAGGGTCGCTGGCGGTCTTTTTTGTATTCGGGGCGCTGCTTACAGCCGTCCCTCCCTATCCGCCAGCGGTGTGAGATCGCTAAAAAAGTAAAAGTAAAACTTAGCGGACATGGCGGAAAAAGGCGTTGGCTTGGGTCAGCTTGAATCGATTATCGTCGTGGGCGCCGAATTTATGCTGCACTGCGTAGCAGAAAGGCAGGAAATTGCGCGCCGGTCGGTCAATTTTCAATGCGCGTCCGTTGCGGGTCGTGCGGCGAAGCATCTTTATAGCGCCTTTTACCAGGGTTGGCAAGTGTCGACGAGGCCATGCGGTGCGCTGGCGCACCGATCTCGGGTGACTTGCGGCCTTGGCGCGCAAGTGTGGTGCTGCCGCTGCTTTTCGGCTTTCCCCAACATAACCGGGGGCTATATTGGAACCGGGGAGCAGTGAGCACGGGGAGGTGCATCATGAGCGTCGATGAAGCGAGGCTGAACGCCTTCATGGAAAAATTCGTCAACGATATCGGCGCGGTGATGCATGCCGCGACGGTGGTCGTGGGCGATGAACTGGGCCTGTACAAGGCCATGGCGGAAAAGGCAATGACCGCCGATGTGCTGGCGGCAAAAACCCATACTGACGCGCGCTACCTGCGCGAATGGCTGTCGGCCCAGGCGGCCAGCGGCTATGTCGACTATGACCCGGCAACCGGGCAGTTCAGCCTGAACGAAGAGCAGGCCTATGCGCTGGCGCAGGAGGGCAGCCTCGCATTCATCCCGGGCGCGTTCCAGATCGCGGTGGCGCAGTTCCGCGCCATCCCGAAGGTGATCGATATTTTCCGCAACGGCCGCGGGCTCGGATGGCACGAGCACGATCCCGCGCTGTTCCACGGCACCGAGCGCTTCTTCCGGCCCGGCTACGCGGCGCACCTGGTTTCGGAATGGATTCCCGCGCTGGACGGCATGGAGGCGCGGCTCAGGGCGGGCGCGTCGGTGGCGGACGTGGGCTGCGGCCACGGCGCGTCGACCATCATCATGGCGCAGGCGTTTCCGGCTTCGCGCTTTGTCGGTTTCGACTACCACGAGCCTTCGGTGCGCCATGCCGCCGAAGCCGCGCGCCGCGCCGGCGTGGCCCAGCGCGTGCGCTTCGAAGTGGCCACCGCCAAGGATTACCGCGGCAAGGACTATGACCTGGTGGCGGTGTTCGACTGCCTGCACGACATGGGCGATCCGGTCGGCGCGGCGCGCCACGTGCGCGAGACCCTGCGCGCCGATGGCGCCTGGATGATCGTGGAGCCGTTTGCCAACGACACGCTGGAGCAGAACCTCAACCCGCTCGGCCGGGTGTTCTATTCCGCGTCCACCTTCATCTGCACGCCGGCGTCGCGCGCGCAGGAAGTCGGCCTGTGCCTGGGCGCGCAGGCAGGCGAAGCGCGCATGCGCGGCGTGGCTGAGCAGGCCGGCTTCCGCAGTTTCCGCCGCGCGGCACAGACGCCGTTCAACCTGGTGTATGAAGTGCGGCCGTAAGGCTGGGACGATCCCATGAAAAACGGGACCCCGCGGGGTCCCGTCTTCGTCATCGCCGGACTGGTCAGGCGGTGCCGCCCACCGTCATGTTCTCGATGCGCAGCGTCGGCTGGCCCACGCCCACCGGCACGCTCTGGCCTTCCTTGCCGCACACGCCGACGCCCGAGTCCAGGCGCATGTCGTTGCCGATCATGGTGACATCCTTCAGCGATTCCGGGCCGTTGCCGACCAGCGTCGCGCCCTTGACCGGGTAGGTGATCTTGCCATCCTCGATCATGTAGGCCTCGCTGGCCGAGAACACGAACTTGCCGTTGGTGATGTCCACCTGGCCGCCGCCGAAGTTGACCGCATACAGGCCGCGCTTGACGCTGGCGATGATCTCCTGCGGATCCCTGTCGCCGTTGAGCATGTAGGTGTTGGTCATGCGCGGCATCGGCAGCGCGGCATAGCTTTCGCGGCGCGCGTTGCCGGTGACCGGCAACTTCATCAGGCGCGCGTTGAGTGTGTCCTGCATATAGCCGCGCAGGATGCCGTCCTCGATCAGCGTGGTGCACTGGGTCGGGTTGCCTTCGTCGTCCAGGTTGAGCGAGCCGCGGCGGTTGGCCAGCGTGCCGTCGTCGACCACGGTTACGCCCTTGGCCGCGACGCGTTCGCCCATGCGGCCGGCAAAGGCCGACGAGCCCTTGCGGTTGAAGTCGCCCTCCAGGCCGTGGCCGACGGCTTCATGCAGCAGCACGCCGGGCCAGCCCGGGCCCAGCACTACGGTCATCGCGCCGGCCGGGGCCGGGCGCGCGTCCAGGTTGACCAGGGCCGAAGAGACAGCCTCGTCCACATACTTCTGCAGCAGCTCGTCGGTGAAGTAGCCATAGGCATAGCGGCCGCCGCCGCCGGAAGAGCCGACCTCGCGGCGCCCGCCGTGTTCGGCGATCACCGTGACCGAGACCCGCACCAGCGGACGCACGTCGGCGGCGATCACGCCGTCGCTGCGCGCCACCAGCACCACGTCGTATTCGCCGGCCAGGCCTGCCATCACTTGCACCACGCGCGGATCCTTGGCGCGCGCCATGCGCTCGATGCGCTCCAGCAGCGCCACCTTCTCGGCCGCGCTCATCGAGTCGAGCGGGTCGTTGGGCGTGTACAGGTTGCGCCCGGCGTGCGTGGCCAGCTCGCCGGCCACCTTGACGCGGCCGCTGCCGGCACGGCCAATGGTGCGCGTGGCCGCCGCTGCCTGCGACAGCGCCGCCAGGCTGATGTCGTCCGAATAGGCGAAGGCGGTGCGGTCGCCCGAGACCGCGCGCACGCCCACGCCCTGGTCGATGCTGAAGCTGCCCGACTTGACGATGCCTTCTTCCAGGCTCCAGGCCTCGTTGCGGGTGTACTGGAAGTACAGGTCGGCATAGTCGACCTTGTGCGTGAAGATATCGGCCAGCACGCGCTGGAGCTTGGCCTCGTCCAGGCCGTACGGTGCCAGCAGCAGTTGCTGCGCGGTGGCCAGGTTGCGGATTCCGAGATCGCCGGCGTTCATGAGATGTCCTTTCTTCCTGGGGACGCGCCGGCTTGCGGCCGGCGCGGCAAAAAATTCTCTGGGCGGGCGCCGGTGGCGGCCCCCGCGGTTGCGTACATGCTACAGCACCCGGTGTCGCAGTGCCGGCAGGTTCTGCCGGACCTCGGCCAGGCGCGCGGGGTCGATCACGCCGCCGACCACGCCTTCGCCTTCGGGCAGCGTTGCCAAGACCTCGCCCCAAGGATCGACCAGCATCGAATGGCCCCAGGTGCGCCGGCCGTTCTCATGCTTGCCGCCCTGTGCCGCGGCCAGCACATAGCACTGGTTTTCAATGGCGCGGGCGCGCAGCAGGATTTCCCAGTGCGCCTGCCCCGTGGTGTAGGTGAAGGCGGCCGGCATCAGAATCAAGCTGGTGCCGTCGCCCTCGGCCAGTCCGCGGTACAGCTCAGGGAAGCGCAGGTCGTAGCACACCGACATCGCCACCCGGCCACAGGGCGCGTCAAAGCTGACCGGCGTGCGACCGGCCAGGATGGTGCGCGACTCGTCGTAGCTCTCAGTGCCGCGGGTAAAGCCGAACAGGTGGATCTTGTCGTAGCGCGCCACGCGTTCGCCGCGCGGGTTGAAGGCGAGCGAGGTGTTGTACACGCGTGCCGGGTCGTCGCACCACATCGGCAGCGTGCCGCCGACCAGCCAGATGCCGTGGCGGCGCGCCGCATCGGCCAGGAACTGCTGCACCGGGCCGTCGCCGTCATGCTCGCGCACGGCCACCTTGTCCGATTCGGAGCGGCCCATCATGCAGAAGTACTCGGGCAGCAGCACCAGCGCGGCGCCGCCGGCCGCGGCCTCGGCGATCAGCGCGTCGGCGCGCGCCAGGTTGGCATCGAGCGAGGTGCCGGTCACGGTCTGGACGGCGGCAACGCGGAACGGGGCGGGGGCGGCGGTTGCAGTCATAGGCGGGGCGGGCGTTGTTTTCCTCAGCGCGGGAGGGCGGGGTCCGCGCGGTTCTGGAAGGTCGGGGCTTGCGCCTTATTGTCCTCCAGTTTGCCGATCTGCGGGTTGGCCCAGCTGCCGGTGATGCGGTAGTGCTGGGTGAACACCTTGGAGAACTCGTCGGCAAACAGCAGTTGCGCGGCCAGCGTGCCGATGCCCAGCACCGGGTTGATAAAGGCGGCCGCGATCGAGGTGGAGGTGGCGTTGATACGCGGCACCACCTCCACACGCAGGTCCTGGGTCTCGCGCAGCAGGTTGGCGGTGCCGCTCATGCTGGCCATGATCTGCGGGCTCCTGAGCTCGAAATCCTGGATCGTGCCGACGCCACTCTCGATCGTGCCGGTGCCGGCAATGCGGTCGAACACTAGCCCGCGCCCCGACAGGGTGCGGAAGTCCAGCGTGGCAAAGCGCAGCAGCCCCTGCAGGCTGAGCACGCCCAGCAGCCGCGCCGCGCCGGGCTCCACGCTCAGGATCTGGCCATTCTCCAGGTCCAGCGACAGCTTGCCCGACAGCGTCGGGTAGTCGATCGAAAGCGGCGAACCGCGCCAGGCCACGCGGCCTTCGAGCTTGCCCTTGCCGTCGCTCAGCGTGTGTGCCAGCCCCAGGCGGTCCAGCGTGGCGCCGGCATCGCGCACGTCGATGGTGAAGGACAACAGGGTGCGGCGCTCGGCATTGGCGTCGGCGCGCAGCCGGCGCGGCACGCGCCAGCTGCCGCTGCCGGTCAGGGTGGCGCCGGGCTGCTCGATCTGCAGCTTGTCCAGGGTCCAGACCGGGTCGGCAGCACTGGTGCCGGTACGGGCCTTGACTTCAAGCTTGCCGAAGTCATGCCCGCGCAGCATGAACTGGTCGGCCACCAGGTCGATCGCGGGCAGCTCGTCGATGCTGCTGGCGAGCGCGTCCACCACGTTGTGCTCGTCGCTGGCATCGGGCACGTTCAGGCGCGCCAGGCGCAGTTGCAGCGACCCGGTGGCCGAGGGCCCGGCCGGACGCCATTGCACCGCGCCGGCCACCTGGCGCGAGTCGATCTTCGCGTTCCAGCCACCGGGCTCGCGGTTGGCGTCGAGCACCACCTCATCCAGCGTGCGGCCCATGGCGTGCAGCGCGCGCGCGCGCAGCGCAATGCGGCCAGGAAGGAAGGGAGAGGGCGCCTCGGCGGGGCCCGCGGTGCCGGCACTGCCGCCGAAGGCCGCCCGCCACGCATCGATATCGAGCTGGTCGAAGGTGGCCGCGGCGCTGACGCCGGCCGCGGGCAGCGGTGCTGCCTGCTGCACGCCGATGCCGCCGGCGAGCACGTCGATGCCGCCGCCCTGGTCGCGGCGCAGCAGGTAGCGCGCGTTCAGCGCATGGCCCAGCTGCACCACCAGCTCGTTGGCGCCGGCGCGGCCCGGGGCGCTGGCCGGGCGCAGGTCCACGCGCAGCGCCAGGTCTTGCGCCGCGGCCTTGGCCAGGGGCGCGGGCAGGCCGATCGCCATGCCATTCAGTTCGGAGTTCAGCTGCACCTGCAGCTGGCGCTCGCGCGTGGCGATCACGGCGCTGTAGCTGGTGCTGCCTTCGAGCCGCGCGGCCACCGGCGCCAGCGCCGAGCCCGCGGCAGCCTCGCGCAGCCCCGCGGCCGAGACGCTGCCGCTGGCGGTGACGTGCGTGGCGCCGTCCGGCTGGGTGCCGCCGCCGAGCCGGGTCTCGCCACCGAGGAAGCGGGCCCGCATGTTCTCCAGCCCGAAACCGTGCTCATTGAACGTGATGGCGCCGTTGGCATTGCCCAGTTGCGGCAGTTGCGGGCTGAGCACGACATCGTTGCCGGGGAAGCGGAAGCGGCCGTCCACCTTGGCGGCATTGGCGTGTTCCAGCGGCATGTCGAGCTTGAGCCTGAGCTCGCCGTTGCCGTGGGCCTGCGCCGCATCGGCCACGTGCCCGGTCCATTCGCGCACCGGCGAAGCGTTGATGTAGCGCAGGAAGCCCTGCACCGGTCCGCTGGCGCCGCCGTCGATCACCAGCTTGCCGCGTGGGCCAAGGTCGTCGATGCGGCCCTTGACGTCCTGCAGCGTGACGCCGGGGATGTCGTGGACCGTGGCCCGGCTCGCCAGGAACGTCATGCCGCCGCGGTCGAACACGACCCGCCCGGCAATATCGGTGAACGTAGGCCACGCCTGCACGCCGGTGGTGGTGCCGCTTGCGGTTTCGTGCGGGGCGATCTGGTAGCTGACATGTTCGATCGGCACCTCGACACGGAACTCGCCGGCCTTCTCGTGCGGGGCATGGAACGGGAAATGCGCCAGGTCGCCGCGCAGCACGAAGCTCACGCCGGCAGCTTCGCCGCCCGCCAGCGCACCGGCCAGGTAGTGCCGGGTGCCGGCCGGAATGCTCAGCGGCAGGTAACGCGGCACGCGCGCCACCTGGGCGCGGGTCATCTCACCGGTCAGGTCGGCGATGCCGGATACACCGTCGCCGCCTGCGCGCCAGGTGCCGCGCACCGAGCCGGCCGCATCGGCATTGGCAAAGCGCACGCCGTCCAGCGTGACCGCGAGCTTGCCGCCGGCATGGGTCCAGCGCACTTCGCCGCCGATCTGGTCGAACGGCAGCCGCGGCTCCCCGAAGAGGCCAGGCAGCACCAGTGCCGCGCCATTGCCTTCGAAGCGGGCATTGCCTTGCTGGTCGTCGAAGGAGAAGGTGCCGGACAGGCGCGAGAAGCCGGGCGTGCCCAGCCGCGCGTGACCGCTCGCGTCCAGCGCCGGCACCGCCGGCTGGCCGTTGACCGAGACGTCGCGCAGCGTGCCCTGCACGCTGTAGTGCGGCTTGCCGCCGCCGCGCCCGAGCATGCCGGCGCGCTCGCGGCTCCAGGTCACGTTGAGGTTGTCGATGTGGCCCGCCGGCTGCAGCGCGCGCAGCCGGCGCAGCACCGCGGTGTCGAGCGGCATCGAGCTGGCCGCCGCGCGCACCGTGTTCAGGTCCAGCGTGGGCGCCTTCAGCGAGAACTTGCGCAGGTTGCCGTCATTGCCGGTGGCCCAGCCGAGGGTGACCTTGCGCATGCCTTCGCGCCAGGTGCTGTCGGCGGGCGTGCCTTCGTCGTCGCTGGCGGGCTGGGGTTGCCAGAGGAGCGTGTCGACGGTCAGCAGGTTACTGCCGTCACGCTCGGTCCGGTGCAGCAGGAAGGCCTGCGCATTGGCCAGGCGCAGCGGGGCGGAGGCGCCGGCCAGCTGCAGGTCGACGCCGCTGGCGCGCAGCCGCGTCTGGCTGCGCACGATGCGGCCCTGGCGGAATTCAATGCTGCCGTCGGTGCTGAAGGTGCCGCTGGCGACGCGCTCGAACATCGCCAGGTAGCGCTGCAGCACCGGCAGCTGCAGCTGGCCGAGGTCCCAGCTGGCCTGCCCGGTCCAGTAGCGCCAGTTGCCGGCACTGTGCAGGTAGTCGTTGCGGAAGGTGGACTGCACCACCAGCGGGTTCGGTCCCAGCGCCGGCGAGCGCGCTTCCAGCATCAGCGTATGGCGCGCGCCGTCGCGGCGGGTATCGAGGCGGATCTCGCCGATATCGAGCTGCGGCAGGCGCGCCTTCTCGTCCAGCCAGCGCAGCTTGCCGTCGGACAGCGCCACGCGCCCCTGCGACATCAGCCAGCCCAGGAAGCGGTCGTCGTCCTGCTGGCCACCGGTCGCGTCCACCACCATGCCGCCCACCAGCAGCCGGCCCTCGGGCGTGCGCCGCACCAGGATGTCGGTGCTGGTCGCGCCCAGGCTGACGAACTGCAGGTTCATGCTGAACAGCGAGCGCCACGCCAGCTTGCCGTCGAGCGTGCCGGCCGCAAGCAGCACGCGCTGTTCAGGGTCCACGGCGCGCAGGCCGCGGGCGCGGAAGGCCGGGTGCCAGCCGTCCCAGTAGGTATCGAGCGCGCCGATGCTGACCTTGGCCGACAGCGCCACCGAGGCGCGTTCTTCCAGCCACTGGCGCGCGGTGGATGCCTGCGGCCACAGCACGAAGCGAATCAGCAGGCCCGCCACCAGCGCCAGCGCGGCCAGCACCAGCGCCAGCCGCACCAGCGCGCGGCCCAGCCCGCGCCAGAACGGATGGCGCACGGCTGCCGCCACGCCGCGCGCGCCGGCGCGCAGGAACGCGCCAGCGCGCGCGCGGACGGAATCGTTGCGCCGGGCGCTGGCGGCATCGTTGGCCGGGGGATTCACGGGGTGTGGCGGGGCCAGGGTGGAGGCGGCCTCCTGCCCGCCCGCGCCGCCATTGGGAGGGGAACCATCAGCGGGTTGTGGGGCGCGGCTGGACATGCGCAGATTATCCGACAATACTAGCCGCTCTCCAATCTGGTGCCCGGCCGCTTAAACAAGAACGCGCAAGCTGCGCGCACCCAAAGCGACAATAGCGACGATGGCGCGCCCGCTGCGCGGACAACAAGACGCGAGCATCGGGTGAGCCGCGGGGCGAACCACCGGCGCACTTTTTCTCGCATTTCAAATACTGGAATGACTGCCTCTGAACCGACGAGTTCCGCCGCTGGCGACGCTGCTGACCAACATGGCGCGCGCGCCACACCGGATCCGGCCAGTCCGGCGGATCCGCAGCCGGGGCAGGGCCCCGGCACCATGGCTGCCGGCGCCTTTGCCATCACCGCGGCGCAGGGGCTGCAGCCGGCTGACGGGGTTGGCCAAGCAGGCGGCCACGTATTGTACTCGGCTGCGTATTCGCATTACGCGCGCCGCGTGCTGCAGGCCCGGCCGGAGTTGCCGGCCGTCCTGGCTGCCGCGGCCGCCCAGCCGCTGACGCGCGCCTGGATGCAGGCGCGGCTGCAGGCGTTGCATGAGCCCTCGGCGGATGCCGAGGAATCCGCCAGGCGCACCCTGCGCCGTCTGCGCGCCGAAGTGATGTGCGCGGTGATCGAGCGCGATTTGCGCGGCCTGGCCACGCTGGGCGAGGTCACCGGCGCCATGACCGACCTGGCCGAACTGGCGATCCAGCATGGCCTGGCGATGCTGGGCGACGACCTGGCCGCCACCTTCGGCCGCCCGCTCGGCGCCCAAAGCGGCGAGGTGCAGGAGCTGGTGGTGGTGGGCATGGGCAAGCTGGGCGGGCGCGAGCTCAATGTCTCGTCCGACATCGACCTGATCTTCCTCTATGACGAGGACGGCGAGACCCATGGCGGCTCGCGCAGCCTGTCCAACCACGAGTACTTCATCAGGCTGGGACGCCGGCTGATCAACCTGCTGGCCGAGGTGACCGCCGATGGCTATGTGTTCCGTGTCGACATGCGGCTGCGCCCCAACGGCGATGCCGGCCCGCTCGCGTGCAGCCTGGGCATGCTGGAGGAATACCTGGTGGTGCAGGGGCGCGAGTGGGAGCGCTATGCCTGGATCAAGGGCCGCGTGGTGTCGGCGCTCGATACGCCGCACGCGCAGCGCACCGCCAGCCTGCTGTCGCGGCTGACCACGCCCTTCGTGTTCCGCCGCTACCTGGACTACGGCGTGATCGCGGCGATCCGCTCGCTGCACGCGCAGATCCGCAGCGAGGCCGCCAAGCGCAGCGGCGGGCTGGCGGGGCACGGCATCAACCAGCGTTCGTTCAATATCAAGCTGGGCCGCGGCGGCATCCGCGAGATCGAATTCATGGCGCAGGTGTTCCAGCTGATCCGCGGCGGCCAGGACCCGGTGCTGCGCGTGCGCCCGACGCTGGAGGTGCTGGCGGTGGCGGTCGAGCGTGGCCTGCTGCCCGCCGGCCAGGCTGAACAGCTGGGCGATGCCTACCGCTTCCTGCGCCAGCTGGAGCACCGGCTGCAATACCGCGACGACGCCCAGACCCACCACTTGCCGACCTCGGCTGACGAACAGCTGGCGGTGGCGCAAATGATGGGTTGCGCCGACTGGCAGGAACTGCTGGCACGCCTGGCGGCGCTGCAGGAGCCGGTGGCGCAGCAGTTCGAAGCCACCTTCTCGGATCCCGATGCCGCCCCGTGCGAAGCGCTGTGGCCGGGCATTGTGTTCGACGATAACGCCGCGCAAGCGCAGGACAACCCGGAACAGAAGCAGGACGACGCGGCCTGCGACGATGACGTCGCCCCCTGCCGACGCTTGCAGGCCGCCGGCTTCACCGACTGCGCCGGGCTGCTGGACCGGCTGCGCGCGATCGCCTCGTCGCTGCGCTACCGCGCGCTGTCAGAGTCCAGCCGCGCGCGCTTCGACCAGCTGGTGAACCGCGCGCTTGACCTGGCCGCGCGCCAGGAAGACGCCGACAGCACCATCGCGCGCTTTATCGACTTCCTCGAGGCGATCAGCCGCCGCGCCTCCTACCTGTCGTTGCTGTCCGAGTATCCACAGGCGATGGACCGCGTCGCGCAGACGCTGCATGCCTCGCGCTGGGCCGCGGCCTACCTGACGCGGCACCCGCAGCTGCTGGACGAACTGCTCGACAGCGATGCGCTGGCCGGCGCGCCCGACTGGGCCGCCTTCCGCAAGCGCCTGCATGAACGGCTGCTGGCCGCCGAAGGCCAGGTCGAGCAGCAGATGGATATCCTGCGGCGCGAGCATCATGTCGAGACCTTCCGCGTGCTGCTGCAGGACCTGCAGGGCATGCTGACGGTGGAGCAGGTGGCCGACCGCCTGTCCGACCTGGCCGATGCCATGCTCAAGGCCACGCTGGAAACCGTCTGGCGCCAGCTGGCCACGCGCCACCGCGACACGCCGCGCTTCGCGGTGATCGCGTACGGCCGGCTGGGCGGCAAGGAACTGGGCTATGCCTCGGACCTGGACATCATCTTCCTGTACGACGATGACCATGAGCGTGCGCCCGACGTCTACGCCGCCTATGCGCGCCGGCTGATCACCTGGCTGACCAGTCATACCGCCGCCGGTGCGCTGTTCGACGTCGACACGCGGCTGCGCCCCAACGGCGCGGCCGGCCTGCTGGTGACCAGTTTCGAGGCGTTCCGCCGCTACCAGCTGCGCGAAGGCGACAACACCGCCTGGGTGTGGGAACACCAGGCGCTGACGCGCGCACGCTTCTGCGCCGGCGACGCCGCCATCGGCGACCGCTTCGAGGCGCTGCGCGGCGAGGTGCTGTGCCAGGACCGCGATGCCGCCGCGCTGCGCGACGAGATCGTGCAGATGCGCCGCAAGGTTGCCGAGGGCCATCCCAACCCGACCGACCTGTTCGACCTGAAGCACGACCGCGGCGGCATGGTCGATATCGAGTTCACGGTGCAGTACCTGGTGCTGCTGCACAGCCGGGCGCATCCGCAGCTGACCCGCAATGCCGGCAATATCGCGCTGCTGCGCGAGGCTGGCGAGCTGGGCCTGATTGACGCCACGCTGGCGCTGGCGGTGGGCGACGCCTACCGGCTGTTCCGCGCGCGCCAGCACCAGCTGCGGCTCGACGGGCAGGCGCACGCGCGCGTCGCGCCCGCGTCGGTGGCGCAGCAGACCGGACAGGTGCGCGCGCTGTGGCTGGCCGTGTTCGGTGAAGCCTGACGCGGCAGTTCCGCCGGCACCCGCCGGGGCATCTTGGCCGGGGCTGCTGGCGGCGACCGCGCTGGTGTGGGCGCTGTCGGCCTGGTTCACCTTCATGCCGTGGTGGCACGCGCACGGCCTCTACCTGCGCGATGCGGTGCGGCTGGACGGCCAGTGGTGGCGCCTGGCCACCGCCATGTGGGTGCACCTGGACGGACACCACTGGCTGGCCGACGCGCTGGCGGCCGCCGGCGTGCTGGCCATCGCCGCGCGCGTGGCGCGGGCGCGCACCATGCTGCTGGTGCTGGTTGCCTGCGGCATCGCCGTGCAGGTGGTGCTGCTGCGCGTGCCGGCGATTGCATGGTATGGCGGGCTCTCAGGCGCCTTGCACGGGCTGGCCTTGTGGGGCGCGCTCGGGCTGTTGCGGGCATCGGGCCTGGCGCGCGCCACCGGCGTGCTGCTGTGCCTGGGCGTGCTGGCCAAGGTCTGGGTGGAACAGTCGTGGCTGGCGCCGGTGGTGTTCGATCCGGCCTGGGGATTTGGCGTGGTGCGCATTGCGCACGCGGCCGGCGCCGTGGCCGGCCTGCTGTGCTGGGTCTTGCAGGAGTGGTGGCTGGCGCGGCGCCCGGCCCGCGGCGACGACGCCTGAGCCGGAGCGGGCGCCGGGTTTACATGCGGCGCCGCAGCGCGAAGGCCAGCAGGCCGGACAGCGCCAGCAGCATCGCGGTCCAGGGTGGAACGGCGCCGCCGCCGCCGCCCGAGTCCGGTGCCGGCGCAGCCTGCGCCGGTGGCGTGCCCGCCGCGGCCACCAGTGCGCCGTCGGCATCGAGCAGGCCGGCGCCGCAGACGCCCGGATTGGTGGTGCAATAGGTGCCGGACGGATGCGGGCGTGCAGAGGTCTTCAGCGCCGCAGTGACCTGGGCAGGCGTCAGCGAACCATTGACCGCGAACATCATCGACACCACGCCCGAGACCATAGGTGCAGCGAAGCTGGTGCCCGCGGAGTCCGTCACGACATAGGTGCCAAGGCCAGTCTTGCCATTGTTGTTCAAGGTGCGAATGACCGACGGCGTGGTCGTGCACTGCCCATTGACTATTTGCGAGTTGCCGCACCCGCCGCCCGGCGCGCTGATCGCGACCTGCGGTCCGACGTTGGCATAGCTGGCATTTTCGCCGTCGTTGGCATGCGCCGTGACCGCGATCACGCCGCTGCAGTCGCCCGGCGCTTCCACCGCGCCGCGCTCGTTGCCGGCGGCGGCCACCACCACTACGCCGCGCGCGTTCAGGTCGTTGACGGCCTGTTGCTCAATGCTGCTGCAGGTGCCGCCGCCGAGGCTGATATTGACCACGCGCGCCGGCGTCGGATTGGCCGGCGCGTTGGGTACTGACAAGCCGCCGGCCCAGCGCATGCCATCGACGGTATCGGACAGCAGCGCGCCGCAGCGGCCCGATACGCGCACGGGCAGGATGCGCGCGTTCCAGTCGACGCCCGCGATGTCCTGCGCGTTGTTGGTCTGCGCGCCGAGCACGCTCGCCACGCGCGTGCCATGCCAGCTGTTGTTGGTCGCCGTCTGCGTGGGCGTGGAACTGCCGGGGCAGGTAAAGCCGGCCTCGAGGTTGTCGCCGGCATCGGTGGCATCGGCGTCGCGGCCATCGCCGTCATTGGAAATCGTGCTGCTGCTGATGAAGTCGTAGCCCGGCAACACGCGCGCGGCCAGGTCAGGGTGCGGCAGGATGCCGGTGTCCACCACAGCGATCACCACGCCACTGCTGCCGCGGGTGCGGTCCCACGCGCGCGGCAGGTTGACGCCGCCCACCGCCGTGCCGGTACCCATCAGGTAAGGCTGGCGCGAGATGAACTCGGGATCGTTGGGCAGGGTGTCATGCAGCCGCAGCCAGCGGTCGGGCACGGCGTCGGCCACGCGCGGGTCCTGGCGCAGCCGGGCCGCCGCGGCTTCCGGGTCGGCTGCCAGTGCGTCGGGCACTTGCAGCAGCTGCAGGTTGCCGCCCATGGCGCGGCGCGCCGTGACGGCAATGCCGGTGCGCTCGCTCAGCTGCTTGAGCGCATCCGCCGCGGCCGCAGGCGTCTTGCTGTTGCCATCGGCGCCATCGCGCCAGCGCACGATGATCTGGCCGGTGTAGGCGGGTGCGGCATGGGCGCCGGCAGCCAGTGCCGCGCTAGCCGGTATCGCGCCGCACACAGCGGCGGCGGCGAAGACGATAGCCCGCCAGCGGCGGGTCACGGGGCTGCTACGGAAGTCGGACTGCGCGGGTTGCGGCATGTATACCTCCTGGGGCGTAGCGCGCGGGGTGGCTTGTTATGTAGCGAATACGATCCAGCTCAGTTGCGCAAGGGCACTGAATGCTTAGAACCCGTCCTGCATTCGGGCTCAGCTCTGCGGCATGTCGCGGCTGGTGGGAGCGTTGCGGTTGGGCTTGAGCACGCGGTCCGGCTCGGCGGTCTCGATGCGGGGCGCGGCGCGCAGGGTCTCGACCGCCTGGTCGATGGTGGCCTCCGCCGACGGCGAGATCGCTGTGACCAGCCAGACGCCGCCGGACATCGGGCGCTTGACCACGTAGCGGATCGGGCCCTTGATCCCGGCCAGCAGCTTGCCGGCATCCTCCGACAGGGTCACCGCGGGCGGCTTGAAGCGCACCATGATGTCGCCAAGGGCGCGGTCATCGCTGATGCTGCCCGGCGGCGGGGCCGAGGACTTGGGCTGGGCCTGGCAGGCGGACAGCGCCAGCAGTGCGGCCGATGCGGCGGTGGCGATGGCCAGCACGGCGCGCAGCGATGCGCGCGGGCGTTGCCGGAGGCCGGCTTGCGCTTGGCGGGTCATGGTGAAGCTCCTGTCAGTGTATGGATTGGCGCACGTGCTGGGCGGGGCATCAACCGGCGGCGCGGCGGTTGCGCCGGCCATCCTTGCCGCCCGCGCCGCGTGCGGGCTGGCTGCCCTGGCCGCCGGACATGCCTTGCGCCAGCATTTCTTCCGCATGTTGCAGTGTGGTGGCGGTGACGGTGGCGCCGCCCAGCATGCGGGCGGTCTCGACCACGCGTCCGGCGGGATCCAGCACCCGGATGCGCGAGCGCGTGACCGAACCGTCGCCTGCGTCGGTGGTTTCCTTGCTGACCAGCAGGTGGGTGCCGGCCTGTGCCGCCACTTGCGGCAGGTGCGTCACGCACAGCACCTGGCGTGCGCGGCCGAGCTCTTGCAGGCGCCGGCCGACCACTTCGGCCACCGCGCCGCCGATGCCGGTATCGACCTCGTCGAAGATCAGCGTGGGCGTGGGCGAGGCTTCGCTGGTGATCACCGAGATCGCCAGGCTGATGCGCGCCAGTTCGCCGCCCGACGCCACCCGGGCCAGCGGCCGCGGGCTTACGCCGGCATGGCCGGCGACCAGGAATTCGACCTGCTCCAGTCCATGGCTCTGGCCTTCGTCGAGCGCATTGAGTGCGGCGACAAAGCTGCCGCCGGCCATCGACAGGCCCTGCATGGCGTCGGTGACCGCGGCGGACAGCGCCTGCGCGGCATGCTTGCGGGCGTGGCTCAGATGCTGCGCCAGGGTCAGGTAGGCGGCCTTGGCCGCGGCCTCGCGCGCCATCACCTTGTTCAGGTCCTGTGCGGCCTGCAGGTCGTCCAGCTGCTGGCGGCGTGCCACCAGCTCGTCGGGCAGCTGCTCGGGCGGCAGGCGGTACTTGCGCGCGGTGGCGTGCAGCGCCTGCATGCGTTCGTCCACCGCCTGCAGCCGCTCGGGATCGAGTTCGAGCCGGTCGACATAGCGCGTGAGCGAATGCGCGGCCTCCTCGGCCTGCATCTGCGCGGGCTCGAGCGCGGCCAGCACGTCGCGCAGCGCGGGATCGACATCGGCCAGCTGCTGCAGCTTGTGCACGATGGTATTCAGCGCCGACAGCACCGAGCCGTCGGCCTCGGACAGTGCCTCCAGCGCGGCGCGGCTGCCGTCGATCAGGCCGGCGGCATGAGACAGCCGGTTGTACTCGGACTGGATCTCTTCCCATTCGCCCGGCTGCGGGTTGAGCTTGTCCAGTTCGCCGACCTGCCATTCCAGCCGTTCGCGCTCGAGCTGCATCTCGCGCGACTGGTGTTCCACCGCCTCGCGCTGGCGCACGCAGGCACGCCAGGCGCGCCAGGCCTCGGCCACGGCGCCGGCCTGCTGCGTGAGGCCGGCGTGGGCGTCGAACAGCAGCCGCTGCGCATCGGGGCGCAGTAGCAGCTGGTGCGCGTGCTGGCCGTGGATGTCGACCAGCTGGTCGCCGACTTCGCGCAGTTGTGCCAGGGTGGCGGCGGCGCCGTTGATAAAGGCCTTGCTGCGGCCGCCGGCATCGACGGTGCGGCGCAACAGCACGGTAGCCACGCCGTCTTCCGCTTCACTGTTGAGCTCGCGCTCGGCCAGCCAGGCATCCAGTGCCGGGTGGGTCGAGAAGGTGGCGCTGACGCTGGCGCGCGGGGCGCCTTCGCGCACCACGCCGGCATCGGCGCGTTCGCCCAGCACCAGCGCCAGGGCATCGATCAGGATGGATTTGCCGGCGCCGGTCTCGCCGGTGAAGACGGTGAAGCCAGTGGTGAAGTCCAGGTCGAGCGTATCGACGATGACGAAATCGCGGATGGACAGGCTGCGCAGCATCGTGGCGTGGAAGGTAGTCGGTCCGATGGGTTCGGGATCAGGCTCAAGGGGCGGCTTGATTGGCTCAGAGGCGATTGTCTTCGGAAGGATACTCGTGCCAGTGCAGCTTCTTGCGCAGCGTGGCGTAGTAGTTGTAGCCGACCGGGTGCAGCAGGTTGATGGTCTTTTCGGAGCGCCGCACCACGATGCGGTCGCCCGGCAGCAGCGAGGTCAGCGACTGCATGTCGAAGTTGACGCTGGCGTCGCGCGCGCTGGCCACCTCGATGATGACCTCGGCGTCGTGCGGCAGCACGATCGGGCGGTTGGACAGCGCGTGCGGGGCGATCGGCACCAGCACCACGCCGGACAGCGTCGGATGCAGGATCGGGCCGCCGGCGGACAGCGCGTAGGCGGTGGACCCGGTGGTGGTCGACACGATCAGGCCGTCCGACCGCTGGTTGTACATGAAGTGGCCGTCCACCGACACCGCCAGCTCGACCATGCCGGAGATGCCCGAGCGGTTCACCACCACGTCGTTCAGGGCCAGCGCGGAGAAGATGTCCATGTCGTCGCGCACCACGCGCGATTCCAGCAGCAGGCGGTTCTCGGCCTCATACCGGCCGTCGAGCATGTCGGGCAGCACGGTGTGCACATCTTCCAGCGCGATGTCGGTCATGAAGCCCAGCCGCCCGTGGTTGACGCCGATCAATGGCACGTCATAGCCGGCCAGCTGGCGGGCGATGCCCAGCAGCGTGCCGTCGCCGCCCAGCACCACGGCCACGTCGGCATGCCGGCCGATCTCCTCGGCGGACAGGGCAGGGTAGGCGGTCAGCCCGGTGGCCAGCGCGGTGTCGCGCTCGAACACCACGTCCTGCCCGTTGCGCAGGATATAAGAGGCGATCTCCTCCAGCGGCCCTTCGATGCCGGCAGTGGAGTACCGGCCCACCAGGGCGACGGTCTTGAACGAAGTGCGCACGGCGCTGGCTTTCGGGGGGACGGACATGCCGGGATTAGACCATACCGCCATGACGGTTGTCAGCAGGCGCGGGCGGGCGGCCCAGGCCGGCCGCCAGAAGGTCCAAAACTTGCGTAAAATCGGAACATCATGGATGAACGCTCCAAAACGCTGCTCAAGACTCTGATCGAGCGCTATATTGCCGAAGGGCAGCCGGTCGGTTCCCGCACCCTGTCGAAGTACTCGGGGCTGGACCTGTCGCCTGCGACCATTCGCAATGTGATGTCCGATCTGGAGGAAATGGGCTTTATTGCCAGCCCGCACACCTCGGCCGGCCGTATCCCGACCCCGCGCGGCTACCGGCTGTTCGTCGATTCGATGCTGACGGCCAAGCCGCTGGAGCGCAACGCCGACCTGGCCGAGCTGACCGGCCAGATCCAGGACCAGCTCGGCGGCCAGCAACTGGGGCCGCAGCGCATGATCACGGCGGCGGCGCGCACGCTGTCCAACCTGTCGCACTTTGCCGGCGTGGTGATGACGCCGCGCCGCGCGCAGGCGTTCCGGCAGATCGAATTCATGCGGCTGTCGGACAAGCGCATCCTGCTGATCATCGTCAGCCCCGAGGGCGATGTGCAGAACCGCATTATCCAGACCGAGCTGTCGTACACGCCGGCCCAGCTGATCGAGGCGGCCAACTTCTTCAACTCGCACTATGCCGGCATGAGCTTCGACACGGTGCGCGGCCACCTGCGGGTGGAACTGCAGGACCTGCGCCGCGACATGTCGCAGCTGATGCAGGCCGCGGTCGAGGCCGGCAGCGTCGCCGAGGATGAGGACGACGACCACGTCTTTATCAGCGGCGAGCGCAAGCTGCTGGAAGTGGACGACCTGGCTTCCAGCATGGACAAGCTGCGGCGTCTCTTCGACGTGTTCGAGCACAAGACCAGCCTGCTGCAGCTGCTGGACGTGTCCAGCCATGCGCAGGGCGTGCAGATCTTTATCGGCGGCGAAAGCCGGCTGGTGCCGATCGAAGACATGGCGGTCATCACTGCCCCGTATGAAGTCGACGGGCAGATCGTCGGCACGCTCGGCGTGATCGGCCCCACGCGCATGGCGTATGAGCGCGTGATCCCCATCGTCGACATCACCGCGCGCTTGCTGTCCAGCGCCCTGAGCCAGAACTAGTGGAAAGACTGGCTGGTCTGACAAGCGGCTCCATTCCTACCGAGCGCGGCAATCGCCGGCGCGCCGCACCGGCGCCATTCCGGCACCGTGCCAACCCGGAAGCGACATGACGTTTTCTCCCGAACCGGCCTACCTGCACGGCCAGGCGCCGCGCACGGCGATCCTGCTGGTCAACCTGGGCACCCCGGACGCTCCCACGCCCAAGGCGGTGGGGCGCTACCTGAAGGAATTCCTGTCCGACCCGCGCGTGGTCGAGATCCCGCGCGCGGCCTGGCTGCCGCTGCTGCATGGGGTGATCCTGCCGCTGCGTTCGCGCGCCTCGGCGCTGAAGTACGAATCGATCTGGCTGCGCGAGGCCCATATGACGGGCTCGCCGCTGCTGGTCTACAGCGAGCGCCAGGCCCATGCGCTGCAGCGGCTGCTGAACCAGCACGGCCATGAAGTGACGGTCGCGTGCGCAATGCGCTACGGCAACCCGTCGATTGCCTCGGTGCTGGAGGCGCTGCGCCGGCAGGGCTGCGAGCAGGTGCTGGTGCTGCCGATGTATCCGCAGTACTCGGGCACCACCACGGCCACGGCTTTCGACGAAGTGTTCCGGGTGCTGGGCCAGTGGCGCAACCAGCCCGAGCTGCGGCTGGTCAAGCATTTCCATGATCACCCGGCCTATATCTCGGCGCTGCACCAGCAAGTCGGCGCCTATTGGGCGCGGCACGGCATGCCGGACTTTGCGCGCGGCGACAAGCTGATCCTGTCGTTCCACGGCGTGCCGCGGCGCACGCTGGAGCTGGGCGACCCCTATCACTGCGAATGCCTGAAGACCGGCCGGCTGCTGGGCGAGGCGCTGGGCCTGCAGCCGGGCCAGTATCAGGTGACGTTCCAGTCTCGTTTTGGCAAGGCGGAATGGCTGCAGCCGTACACCGCGCCGACGCTGGCCGAGCTGGGCAAGGTCGGTGCGGGCCGGGTCGATGTCTTCTGCCCGGGCTTTCCGGCCGACTGCATCGAGACGCTGGAAGAAATCGCCATGGAAGGGCAGACCGAGTTCAAGGTCGCGGGCGGCAAGGATTTCCACTTCATCCCGTGCCTGAATGATGGCGATCCCTGGGTCGCGGCCATGGCCGAGATTGCGCTGCAGCACCTGCAGGGCTGGCCGCTGGCCACCCCGCATGCGCACGAACTGGAAGCACGGCGCACGCGCGCCCAGACCCGGGGAGCGGCGGCATGAACGTCGACTTTGAGCCGGATGCGCGCCAGCGCATCGACAAATGGCTGTGGTGCGCGCGCTTTTTCAAGACGCGCTCGCTGGCGGCCGAAGCGGTGGAGCGCAGCAAGGTGACCGTCAACGGCCAGCCGTGCAAGAACTCGCGCGAGGTGAAGCCCGGCGACATGGTGGTGCTGGAAGCGCACCAGCAGCGCTGGGAACTGGTGGTGAAAGGCATTGCCCCGGCACGCGGGCCGGCGCCGGTGGCACAGACGCTGTACGAGGAAAGTGCGGAAAGCCAGTCCCGCCGGCTGGCCGATGCCGAGCGCCGGCGCCTGCAGCCGGAGCCGTCCGCGCAGATCCAGGGGCGCCCGACCAAGCGGGACCGGCGCCGCATCGACCACCTGAAGCGCTGAAATGACAACGCGGCGGCACCGGGAAGCTCCGGCGCCGCCGCGCAGTGGATCAGAGCCAGGTTGCGCTTATTCCTGCGTGACTTCCTGGCTGACGATAGGGACGATGTAATGCTTGAACACCGCCTTGCCGCTGCCATACTCCGTATCGCGCGGGGTGAACGCGCCGGAAAGGCAAATAAAGACGGTCATGACCGCCAATGCGGCCACAAGGCAGAGCGTCACGACTGGCAGCTTATGCATGGCCAACCTTTCGGAAGAGGCACAAAGTTGAACCATCTCCAGGGACCCCCGACATTTTTGTCATTTTTCTTACTGAGAATCTTAGTGAGTGCAATGCAGCAAAGCAATAAGGCGTCGATTGCATATGCCTGGCCTTTGTAACCGTGTGTTTCCGCGTCACGCCAGCGCCACTCTTGAAAACCTGCGCCTTGCCACCACCTGCACGGAACACGCGCCGATTTACCACCCGCGGCCAGGCCCACGGCGGGCCGCGACAATGCATTGATACGGATCGACATGGAAGAACAGAAGCAGACGCCAACCACCCAGACGCCTACGCCCGCGGGCGATGAGGCCGCCAACGCCAGCCCGGAAACCGGTGCGCCGGAAACCGCTGCCGTGGACGACGTGGCGGCCCAGCTGGCCGCCCTGGAAGCCAAGGCGCGCGAGCATTACGACCTGTATATGCGCGCCGTTGCCGAAGGCGAGAACATCCGCCGCCGGGCGCAGGACGATGTCGCCAAGGCGCACAAGTTCGCCATCGAGAACTTCGCCGACAATCTGCTGCCGGTGATGGACAGCCTGCAGGCCGCGCTGGCCGACGGCTCGGGCGATATCGCCAAGCTGCGCGAAGGCGTTGAACTGACTGCGCGCCAGCTGGCCGCCGCCTTTGAGCGCGGCAAGATCGTTGAACTCAACCCGGTAGGCGAGAAATTCGACCCGCACCGCCACCAGGCTATCTCGATGGTGCCGGCGGACCAGGAGCCCAATACCGTGGTGACCGTGCTCCAGCGCGGCTACACCATTGCCGAGCGCGTGCTGCGGCCGGCGCTGGTGACGGTGTCGGCACCAAAGTAAGGCGGCCCGGGGACGGCGGCGTGCCGTCCTGGATTGCGACCTGACGCCCGGTGCCGGCTGGCCCGGGCGTTTGTCATTCTGGAGCGAGCATGACCACTGAACCAAGCGCTGGCTCGGCGGAGTCGTCCCCGGCTCCCCACCTCGACCGCCGCGCCTTCGAGACATTCGGCATGCGCGAGGTCGATGACGGCAGCATCGACGCGGCCATAGCCGGGGCCGGCGACGCGCTGGTGTGCGTGTTCTTCTGGGGGGTGGACTGCTTCAACTGCGAGATGGCCAAGAAGGCCATGCTGGCCAACCCCGAACCGGTCCGCGCGCTGGACCTGCACTGGCTGCATGCCAACGTCTACGCGCATCCCGGGCTGGGCCGGCGCTTTGGCCTGCATGGCATCCCGGTATTCATGTTCTTCCAGAACGGCAAGAAGCTGGGCCGCGCCACCGGCTGGCATGGCCACGGCCAGTTTGCCGCCGCGGTGGCCAATGCGCGGCTCAAGGCCAGCGGCAAGCCGCTGGCCGGCTGAGCGGCCTGGCCGTTCGGCGGGCTCAGCGGGACAGCGCGTAGCCGATTCGGAACTGCCAGGGCAGCTTGTGGTTGTAGTCCAGCAGGCTCTCGCCATAGCCGACAAAGTAGCCCGCCATCAGGTAGCCCGCGGTGCCGGGGATCAGCCGCGCCATCGGGTAGGTCAGCTGGGCGTCGACGCTGCCGTACCACTTGCGCGTGCCCTTGCGCAACGTGGCGGAGAACTCCCATGAGTCCGGGCGCCCGTAGGCAATGCCCAGGTCCATGAAGCCGCGGTAGTGGGCGATGTCGGGGTTGTCGCCCTTTTCCACATAGGCGTAGAGCTTGGGCGCGACGCGCCAGTGCCAGTCGTTCTGGTCGCCGAAGTAAAAGGTCGGTTTGACGAATACCGTATTGATGCTGCGCGATTCGTCGCCGCTGCGGCCATTGGATTCATGCTCCAGGCCGGCCGCCAGCGACAGCCGGCTGATGACGTTGTTGCGCACGCCGGTATCCGACAGGTAATAGAACAGGCTGGGCCGGTAGTTGGTGTCGCGGAACGGCTTGGACTGCTCGGACAGGTCCCACAGCGAAAACTGCGTGTAGGCCACGTACAGGTTGTCGAACAGGCGCTTCGACGCCGGATCCTCGCCCTCGAACAGGCGGTACTTGAAGCTCAGCTGGAACTTGGCGTTGGCGCCGCCATGCGCGCCGACCATGAAATACATCGGGTCGTGGAATGACAGCCGGGCGCTGTCGCGCAGGTCAGCCGGCGCGGGTGCCGCAGCGCCCGCCGTGGTGACCGGGGTGACCGGCACGACGGCGTCGTGGGCCGGCTCGGTGCCGTTCGCTGCCGGCGCTTTGCTGGCGACCGGCGCTGCAGCGGTGGCGGGTTCGCCGGGCCGCGGCAGGCGGTTCAGCGTCACCAGTACCGGCGCGGCGTCGATGCCGGTGGCATCCAGCCGCACCTGGCCGCGCAGGGCCGGCGGCAGCGCCACCGTGTAACGGATCGCGCGATGTTCGCCGCGGCGCAGGTTGACCACGGCCGGGCCAGAGACTTCGCGCCACAGCACCAGCCGCAACGGCGCCTGCAGGTCGCCCGAGGCGGTGACTTCGAGCGTGTCGGGGATCCGGTAGCGGCGCGTGGCGTCGTCGGCGCTGACCACCAGGGTCAGCGTCAGCGGCTGGTTGCCGTCGATCACGCGCGGCGGCTGCAGCAGCGCCACCCCGGCGTGGCCGGCCAGCGGCCAGGCCAGCATCAGCGACAGGCAGATCGGGGCAACGGCGCGGCCGGCGGGCCGGCGGGGAAGGGCAATACGGGGCATGGCTTGCGGGCACCACGCCGCCATGTGACGGCAACGTGGCTAGGGAAAATACGGACCCGCAAAGCCTACCACGCACCCATCGGAGGGTTGTGACGAATTGTACGCGTCACTTTGAGGCGTGAGGCGTACCGGAGTTAGCGGTTGGCGCGGCGCTTGACGCAATCGACGTAGTGGTCGCCGTCGGGCGGCTGGCCGGTGCGCTGTGCCTGCCACAACATTTCGCCCAGGCATTCCATCACCTGGTGCTGCGCGTCGTGCGGCGAGTCCAGCCGGCGCGCCAGCGCCTCATAGGCCTGGCGGATGCCGCGCGGCTGGTCGACCGAGACCTGCTCGGAGATCGACAGGTGCATCGACAGGTGCAGGAAGGGGTTGGTCTGGCCTTGCTCGGGAGTGTAGTCCTGCGACAGCGCACCTTCGGTGTCGCGCAGCAGGCCGTGGTACTCGGGGTGCTCGCCGATCCAGTCGACGGCGATGGCTTCCAGCGGGGTCAGCACGCCGCCTGTGAGCTGCTTCTGCCAGGCATCGCAGAAGAACCGGCGGACTTCTTCTCGTGAGGGATTAAACATGGTGGCGACATTGTAAACGAGGGCCGCGGACCGCGCTGGAGGCCCCGTGGTTGCAAGCGGCGCCAAGTAGAATGCGGGATCGCCGACTGCCTGCCCGCCCGATGACTGCTTCCGCCCAAACCGCCCCGGACTACGCCCGCGACAAGCTGGCCGGCGTGCTGCTGATCGCGCTGTCGGCCAGCGCCTTTGGCGCCATGGCGATCTTCGCGCGCTTTGCCTACGCGGCCGGCGCGGATGTCTACGGGCTGCTGCTGGTGCGCTTCGTGCTGGCAGCCGCTGCGCTGGCCTGGGTGATGCGCACGCGCGGCATCGCCTTGCCGCCGTGGCGCCGCGTGCTGGCGCTGGCGGCGATGGGCGGCATCGGCTATGTCGGCCAGTCGTTCTGCTTCTTCAGCGCGCTCAATCATGCGCAGGCCAGCCTGGTGGCGCTGTTGCTGTATCTGTATCCGCTGTTCGTGACGATCCTGGCGGCGGTCTTCCTGAAGGAGCGGCTGACCACTGCCGCGGTGGTCGCGCTGGTGCTGTGCTCGGCAGGCGCCGGCCTGACCGTCGGCGGCGGCGAGGGCTCGCCGCTGGGTATCGCGCTGGGGCTGGCGGCGGCGGTGATCTACTCGGTCTATATCATCGTCGGCGCGCGCGTGACCGCCGGCGTCAACCCGATCGCCACCACCACGGTGATCTGCACCGTGGCGGCGCTGGTCTACGGTGCCGTCGGCCTGCTGCGGATGGGGGCGGGCGCGCCGCCGCAGTTCCCGGCCACTGCCGGCGGCTGGCTGGCGCTGGCGGGCATCGCGCTGCTGTCGACGGTGCTGGCGATCCTGACCTTCTTCGCCGGCCTGCAGCGGCTGGGCGCGGCGCAGGCGTCGATGCTGTCGACGCTGGAGCCGGTAGTCACCGTGCTGCTGGCCGCGCTGCTGCTGGGCGAGCATATCGGCGCGGCGCAGGCCGTTGGCGGCGGGCTGATCCTGGCCGGCGTGCTGTGGCTGACCCGCCGGGGCAGTGCGCCGGCGCCGGCCCGCGCCGATATGCAAGGGAATTGAACGGGTTGCTCAAAGGCGCTGTCGTGGGGCGCACAAACCGTTGGGTACAATCGCCCCTTCTCTCAAATCTCGTACAGGAAAGAAGCGCATGTCCCAGATCGACAACGCCGCGCTGGCGCAGCTGTTCACCGAAGCCCGCACGCACAACGTGTGGCAGGACCGCCACGTAGACGACGCCGTGCTGCACCAGATCTATGAAGCGATGAAGTTCGGCCCGACCGCTGCCAACAGCAGCCCGGCGCGCATCGTGTTCGTCAAGAGCGCTGCCGAGAAGGCGCGCCTGGTGGACTGCGTGTCGGCCGGCAACGTCGACAAGACCCGTTCGGCGCCGGTGACGGCCATCATCGCCTTCGACACCGCCTTCCACGACCAGCTGCCCAAGCTGTTCCCGCACGCCGATGCCCGTTCCTGGTATGCCGGCAACGCCGCGAAGATCGCCCGCGACGCACTGGTGAACAGCTCGCTGCAAGGCGGCTACTTCATCCTGGCGGCGCGCGCGCTGGGCCTGGACTGCGGCCCGATGGGCGGCTTCGATGCCGACAAGGTCAACGCAGCCTTCTTCCCCGATGGCAAATGGCAGGTCAACTTCCTGTGCAACCTGGGCTACGGTGAGGCCGACAAGCTGTTCCCGCGCGGCCCGCGCCTGTCGTTCGACGAAGCCTGCCGCATCGTCTGACCGCGCTGCGCAGCAACGGTGCCAGAACAAAAAAGCGACCCGCCGTGGTCGCTTTTTTGTCTGGCACGCGGCAGCGGCTTCAGGCCGTCCACTCCTGCACGGGATGGCAGGCCAGGTAGCGCTGGGGTTCGGCAATGCCAAGCCGCGCGCGGGCCGCGTCGATGGGTTCATGCAGCAGCTTCTCATAGTCCTCGCCCAACAGCCATCGGGCGCGGCGGCCCAGCCGGTAGCCCTCCAGCACGGCCCGCGCAAAGGCCAGGCTGCCGCTCACGCGCAGGCTCTTCAGCGACGCCGCGATGGCGATGAAGGCCCAGCCCTTGCCGCCGGTCTGAGCATAGCTGAATGCCACCAGTGCGGCTTCGCCAAGGCTTTCATCGGCCCGGTAGCCCGTGAGCACATGCCAGATGTCGTGGATGTCGCGCGTACGCCGGCCGAACCACATATAGGCGTCCTCGACCACCGGCTCCTGGTCCAGGTTCGAGACCTTGGCCAGCCCGTCAGCGCTGTAGCCGGTTTGTTCCAGGAACGCGCGATAGGCCGCGCCCACCGTGCCCGGTGCGAACCTGGCCACGTAGGCGGGATCGGACAGACGCTCCGCCAGTTCGATGCGCTGGTAGACCATGCGCCGCCCGTCGGGCGTGCTCAGCAGACGGTTGAAGTTGCGGGGCATGGACGGCCCGTTGAGCGCGCGCATGATGCGGAACACCTGCTCCGTGTCGTTGCCATTCGCCATCAGCTTGCGAACCGCCTTGAGCGCGGTGAAGACATCCTGCTTGTAGGGGTTGGAACCGGTCGGGGTGGCCATGGGTGGGGCTCCGTGGATCAGGCGACCTGCGCCTGGGCCGGTGCGGATACATGCAGCCGGGCGGCGGCGTCGCGGACGAAATCGACGCTGGTATCGATGGCGGTCACTGGCAGCATATGCCCGCCGCTGACCAATGTCAGCGTGGCGCCCGGGACCTTGGCGACAAGCGCTTCGCCATGCTCGGCGAAGTCCAGGATGCGGTCTTCGCGGCCGTAGAGGACACTGACCGGCGCGCGCAGCGTGCCGTAGCGGTGCAGCAGCGCCGGCAGGCTATGCGCGGCACCGATCAGGTCTTCGGACGCGGCCAGGAAGTGGCAGGGCCGCAGCGCCAGCAAGCCGCCTCCGCGCGTCGGGAAGTCGTCCGGCACCGGGTCCGGGCCGAACACGATGTCCATGACGGCTTCGCGGCGCCGTATCGACATCGGCACCACCAGTGTCCACGCCATCAGCCGGCGCAGCCAAGCACTGTGCACGGTCATGGCCTGGAATACCGGCGAGATCGCCTTGGGCGGGTGCGTGAGCGGCGCGATCAGTGCCAGCCCGCCCACGCGTTCGGGGTGGTGGATGGCCAGCGCCAGCGCAATCGCACCACCGAGCGAATGGCCCACCACCAGCGGACGCTCCAGGCCAAGCTTGTCGCACAGCGCGGCGAGCGCGGCGGCCTGCGCCGGCAAGTCCGCGGCGCTGCCCGGCGTGCGTGTGGAGTGGCCCGCGCCGGGCCGGTCGACGGCGATCACGCGGAAGTGCTCGGCAAGCGGCTCGATCATGCCGTAGCCAAAATTCTCGAGCTGGCCGGACAGGCCATGGACCAGCAGCACCGCCGGGCCCTGGCCGCGCTCCACCACATGCAGCCGCGCGCCGGGCACGTCGACAAAGCGGCCGGGCGGCGGCATGGCGGCTTCGATGCGCCGGGCGGTGCGCCACGTGTACAGGTACAGCGACGCGCCCAGCACCAGGATCAGCCCGATCAGCACCGCCAAGACGGTCAGGACGATGCTCATGATTGCACCTCGCCGGCGGCAACGGCCGGCACCGTGTTGTTGTCCGTGGTGTCCTGGCTGTCCCGGTGCGCCCGGTGTGCCAGGGGAGAGGGCGGCGGGACATCGAACTGCAACACGCCGTCTGCGATGCGCCCGTGCCGGATCGTCAGCAGGTCTTGCAGGTAGTTCTGGTGCACGCGCCATGGCTTGCGATGACCTTGCCGGGGCAGCACGGTGGCGGCACGCTGCACGTAGCCTGAGGTGAAATCCAGGAACGGGGTCGGCTCTACGTCAGCGGGGGCGCGCGGCACGGCGATGCGGTGGGCGTGGCGATCCATATGACGCAGCAGGCGGCACACGTACTCGGCCGTGAGGTCGGCCTTGAGCGTCCACGAGGCATTGGTGTACCCGAAGGCCAGCACCAGGTTGGGCACATCGCTCAGCATCATCCCCTTGTAGGCCAGGCATTCGGCGGGGCGGCGCGCGTGGCCGTCCACGGTGAGCGCAATGTCGCCCAGCATGTTCAGCTTCAGGCCCGTGGCCACCACCACGACATCCGCGGCCAGCGTCTTGCCGCTGGCCAGCACGATGCCGTCTTCGGTGAACCGGTCGATGGTGTCGGTCACCACCGAGGCGCGCCCGTCGCGGAGCGCGCGGAACAGGTCGCCGTCGGGCACCAGGCACAGGCGCTGGTCCCAGGGCCTGTAGCGGGGCGTGAAGTGGGTGCCGACGTCATAGCCTGGCGCCAGTTGCGCTGCCGCCATGCCGATCAGGCGCTGCCTGACGCGGTCCGGCCGGCGCCGCGCCAGCTGGAAGAACATCATGCCCAGCAGCACGTTCTTCCAGCGCGTGGCGGCGTAGGCCAGCCGCTCCGGCAGCACGCGGCGCAGCTTGCGGGCGATGGCGTCTTCGCCGGGACGCGTCACGATATAGGTGGGCGAGCGCTGCAGCATCGTCACGTGCGCCGCGCTTTTTGCCATGGCCGGCACCAGCGTGACCGCCGTGGCGCCGCTGCCGATCACCACCACGCGCTTGCCCGCGTAGTCGAGCGATTCGTCCCAGAACTGCGGATGCACCATGCTGCCGCGGAATTGCGCTTCGCCTGCAAATTCGGGCCGGTGGCCCTCGGCATAGCTGTAATAGCCTGCGCACACATAGAGCAAGCGTGTGCGCAGGCGCAGCCGGCTGCGGTCCGCCGTGCGTTCGGCTTCGACCGTCCAGCAGGCTTCGCCGCTGTCCCATGCCGCGCTGACGACCTGATGGCCGAAGCGGATATGCGACGTGATGCCGGCCTCTTCAGCGGTTTCGCGGATGTAGGCGCGAATCGACGGCCCGTCGGCGATGGCCTTGGCGCCGCGCCAGGGCTTGAAGCGGTAGCCCAGCGTGTACATGTCCGAATCCGAGCGGATGCCGGGGTAGCGGAACAGGTCCCAGGTGCCGCCCATGGCCTCGCGCGCCTCCAGGATGGCGTAGCGCTTGCCGGGGCAGCGCATTTGCAGCTGGCGCGCGGCGCCGATGCCGGACAGGCCGGCGCCTACGATCAGGACATCAAGGACTGCGTCATCGGAACTTGGGGCGGTCATGGGGGAATCCGGACGAGTGGCGCTTCTGACAACATAGATTGTCAGAAGCGATCCGGCAAGTAATCTGACAATAGGGAATGCCATAATGGCGCGCATGACGACCGAGCTCACCCCCGCGCGCCGCTACCGCGGCGCCGAAGCCGAAGAACGACGTGCCCAACGCCGTGTGCAGCTGATTGCCGCGGCCGTGCAGGTCTACGGCGAGCGCGGCTACCAGAACGCCACCGTCAAGGCCGTGTGCGAGGCCGCGGGCCTGACCGAACGGTATTTCTATGAGTCGTTTGCCAACAGCGAGGCCTTGCTGCTGGCATCGTTTCAAACGGTGACCCACCGCTTGCTGCACACCCTCGCCCTGGCGGGCGAGGGGGGCGGAGGCAACGGCCAGCAACGCGCACTGGCCATGCTGCGGGCGTATTTCGGGGCACTGCAGCGCGAGCCGCGTTCAGCGCGGGTGTTCCTGGTGGAAATCCGCGGCGTCAGCAAGCTTGTCGACGGGGCGCTGGCGGATTCGCTGGATGAATTCGGCGGGCTGCTGGCGCAAGCCCTGCTGCCGCCGGGACGCAAGCTGGATCCGTTGCTGACGGCGGGGGTGGCGGGCGGCGTCGTCCACATCGCCCTGCGCTGGATCACGCACGGCTACGCGCCCGATGTGGAGGTGGTCGCGCACACGGCGCTACAGCTGGCCCTGGTGCTGGCGCACCAGCCGGACTAGGACACTAGGCCCGGGTCACAGCTGCGGCGCCGGCGTCTTTTCCCTGAACTCGCATAGCGGCTCGATCACGCAGTGCCAGCACTCGGGCTTGCGGGCCTTGCAGACGTAGCGGCCATGCAGGATCAGCCAGTGGTGGGCATCGTGCAGGAACTCATGCGGGACGCACTTGAGCAGTTTCTGCTCGACGATCTGCACGGTCTTGCCCGGCGCCAGCCCGGTGCGGTTCGATACCCGGAAGATATGCGTGTCCACCGCGATGGTGGGCTCGCCGAACGCGGTGTTGAGCACCACGTTGGCGGTCTTGCGGCCCACCCCCGGCAGGGCCTCCAGCGCTTCACGCTCGGGCGGGACCTTGCCGCCGTGGCGCTCGACCAGGATGCGGCAGGTTTCGATCACGTGCTTCGCCTTGGTCTTGTACAGCCCGATGGTCTTGATGTACTCGCCGAGGCCGGCTTCGCCCAGGTCCAGCATCTGCTGCGGGGTATGCGCCACCGGGAACAGCCGCCGCGTGGCCTTGTTGACGCCGACGTCGGTCGCCTGCGCCGACAACAGCACGGCGATCAGCAACTCGAACGGCGAGCTGTATTCCAGTTCGGTGGCCGGGGCAGGGTTGGTTTCGCGCAGCGTCTCAAAGATGGCACGGCACTTGGCGGCATTCATTGTTTTTCTTCTGGGTCGGTATTGGCGTTCTGGCCGGATGCAGGCTCGGCAAGTCCCGCACGCGCGCGCCGTGCTTCGGCGGCGTCGATCTGAGCCTGCACCGCGGCCGAGACGTTCTCCGTATTGCGCGGCTTTGCGGCCAGCTGCTTCTGCCGGGCGCGTTCGATGGCGGCCTGGATGATGGCGCGCTTGCGTTCCTGCGCGGCGCGCTCGGCATCGTTCTCCGGCGCTTCGGCCTGCACCGCGGCCAGCTTGGCGGCGGCCTTGGCGGCCAGGCGCGCGTCGTTTTCTTCGCGCTCGCGCACCAGCCGCGCATTGCGCGCCAGGTAGCGCGCGTGCGCGGCATCGGCCTGCGCCTGCGACCACGCGGCCCAGCCGGTGCGCTCACCGGTGACCGGAACCATGTCGATGCAGTCGACCGGGCATGGCGCCACGCACAGGTCGCAGCCGGTGCACCAGTCAGGGATCACGGTATGCATCTGCTTGGCGGCGCCGGCAATCGCATCGACCGGACAGGCCTGGATGCAAAGCGTGCAGCCGATGCAAAGGCTCTCGTCGATGCGGGCCACCGCGCGCGGCTGCTCGCTGCCGCGTTCCGGGTCCAGCGGCAGCGGTTCGGTGCCCAGCACCGCGGCCAGGCGCGCGATCCCTTGCGCGCCGCCGGGCGGGCAGCGGTTGCAGGCGGCTTCGCCGCTGGCCATGGCTTCAGCGTAGGGGCGGCAGCCGTTGAAGCCGCATTTGGTGCACTGGGTCTGGGGCAGCAGCGCTTCGATGCGGTCGGCAAGGGACTTGACGGCGGGATTCACGACTACGGGCAGGAAATCAGGGGACAAAACAGGGGTCAAGGCCGGATCAGAACGGTCAAGAACGATATTTGCGGGGCGCTGTGAGGGTTTGGCGACATAACAGCCGAACCCTGCGGCGGACAATAGGCCAGCAACCCTGCGGCACCGGGGTCTCTGTGGACCCTGCGCGCCATCGCTCCGCAAGGATTATCCCCGATTTCGCCGGCGGGCAGAAACGGCGATGATGCGCGCACCGCCGGATTGCCGCATTCCGGCCTATGCCATAATCCGCGCAACGATCGACCAGCCACCCCATGTCAACTGAGCCCAAGACCAAACGCGACCCGGAAGGGACGCGCCGACGCATCCTCGCTGCGGCCACCGAGGAATTCGCCAAGGGGGGTCTGGCCGGCGCCCGCGTCGACCAGATTGCCCGGCGTGCGGAAACCAACGAACGCATGCTGTACTACTACTACGGCAGCAAGGAAGGCCTCTTCCTGGCGGTGCTTGAGAAGCAATACGCCAATTTCCGCGCCGACGAGGAGCAGCTGCACCTCGTCGACGAAGACCCGGTCCAGGGCGTGCGCACGCTGGCGCGTTTCGTCTGGGACTGGTATTACGAGCATCCGGAGTTCATCCGCCTGGTCAACAGCGAGAACCTGCACGAGGCCCGGCACCTGAAGAAGTCGGCGCAGCTGCAGCAGCTGATCAACCCGGTGGTGGATGTGCTGGCCGACGTGATCCGGCGCGGGCAGGAACAAGGCGTGTTCCGCGACAATATCGACGTGCCGCAGTTCTACCTGACGATTTCCGCGCTGGGCTACTACGTGCTGTCCAACCGCTACACCATCAGCGCCGTGATCGGTCGCGACGTGGCCTCGCAGCAGGAGCATGAGCGCTTTGCCGAGCTGCACTCGGAAATGCTGCTCAGCTACCTGAAGAAGCACTGAACCTCCCGGCCCGAACCCGCAAGAAGAAACGCCCGCGATCGCGGGCGTTTTTTTACTTGGTGGCCGAGGCCTGATGGTACTTGCGGATAAAGTCGCGCAGCTGCGGGTAGATCTCCTCGCGCCAGCGCCGGCCCGAGAAGATGCCGTAGTGGCCGCAGTGTTCCGCATTCAGGTGCTGCTTGCGGGCTTTCGGAATGCCAGCGCACAGGTCGTGCGCCGCGGCGGTCTGGCCCGCGCCGGAGATGTCGTCCAGCTCGCCCTCGATGGTCATCAGCGCGGTGCTCTTGATGTCCTGCGGCCGCACCGGATTGCCGTCGATGGCCCAGGTGCCGTTGGCCAGGCGGAATTCCTGGAATACCTCGCGGATGGTGTCGAGGTAGTACTCGGCGGCCATGTCGAGCACTGCGTTGTATTCGTCGTAGAAGCGCACGTGGGCTTCGGCGTCGTCCGCATCGCCTTCGACCAGGCTCAGGTAGAAGTCATAGTGCGACGACAGGTGGCGGTCCGGGTTCATCGCCACGAAGCCGGCATGCTGCAGGAAGCCCGGGTACACGCGGCGCCCGTGGCCGGGGTAGTTGGCTGGCACGGTGTAAATGACGTTGTTCTCGAACCACTCGAACGACTTGTTGGTCGCCAGCGAGTTGACCGAGGTGGGGCTCTTGCGGGCGTCGATCGGGCCGCCCATCATGGTCATGGTGCGCGGCGTCTTCTCGCCGGCCGAGGCCATCAGCGAGATCGCGGCCAGCACCGGTACCGTGGGCTGGCACACCGAGATCACATGCAGGTTCTCGGCGCCGATATGGCGGATGAATTCCTGGATGTAGTAGATGTAGTCGGACAGGTGGAACGCGCCATTCTCCACCGGCACCATGCGTGCGTCGATCCAGTCGGTCACGTAGACCTTGTGGTCCTGCAGCAGCGTGCGCACCGTGTCGCGCAGCAGCGTGGCATGGTGGCCCGACAGCGGCGCGGCCACCAGCACCACGGGCTCATCCTTGAGCAGCTTGATGGTCTCCGGGTCGTCGGCATAGCGCTTGAAGCGCACCAGCTTGCAGAAGGGCTTCTCGAGCACGGTCTGCTCGACGATGGGGATGTCGCGCCCGTTGGAGCGCACCGACTTGATGTCGAATTCCGGTTTTTCGTATTCCTTGCCGAGCCGGTACAACAGTTCATAGCCGGCAGCCAGGCGGGGTGCGCCGGGAACCAGCGAGAGCGGGCTGAGGGGGTTGGTGAAGGTCTTGGCCGTGGCCTGGGCCCACGCGGTCAGCGGGTGCAGGATTGAGCGCTGGAACTCATGCAATTGGTAGAGCATGCCTTTTCTGCCTGGGGGTCTAGCTATGAGGTACGTACTACCAGGTACTAATGTACTGACAATACACCGTGGATCGTGCCGCCGATTATGCCTTTAATCGAACGACCGTGCTAACGATCTTGCTGTGCAGCATATACCTTAAAGTACATCCATTGGTGCGGAAAACAATAAGGCAAAAGGCTGATTTCTTGATGACATTGGCCGATAAATCGTAAACAAATGCAAAAAGCGGCCGAAGCCGCTTTTTGTGCAATTGCTTTGTGACGCTTGCGCCAGTCGCCACCGTGGTGCGGGATGGCGATTTCAAAGGGCTTTTACATCACAGCTGCGATCGCATCGACGACAGCGTCGATGTTGCGGCTGTTCAGCGCGGCCACGCAGATGCGGCCGGTGCCGACGGCGTAGATGCCGTGCTCATTGCGCAGGCGGTCCACCTGGGCCGAGGTCAGGCCCGAGTACGAGAACATGCCGCGCTGTGCCTTGACGAAGGAGAAGTCGCCCGGCACGCCCTTGGCGGCCAGCTTGTCCACCAGCGCATGGCGCATCAGCTTGATGCGGTCGCGCATCTCGGCCAGTTCTTCTTCCCACATGGCGCGCAGTTCCGGGCTGTTCAGCACGGTGGCGACCACGGTGCCGCCGTGCGTCGGCGGGTTGGAATAGTTGGTGCGGATCACGCGCTTGACCTGCGACATCACGCGCTGCGCTTCTTCCTTGCTGGTGGTGACGATCGACAGCGCGCCCACGCGCTCGCCGTACAGCGAGAAGCTCTTCGAGAACGAGCTCGACACGAAGAAGGGCAGGCCGGAGTCCGCGAACAGGCGCACGGCGGCGCCGTCCGGGTCGATGCCGTCGGCAAAGCCCTGGTAGGCCATGTCCAGGAACGGGATCAGGTTGCGTTCCTTGACCAGTTCCACCACCTGCTTCCACTGCTCGGGCGACAGGTCCACGCCGGTCGGGTTGTGGCAGCAGGCGTGCAGCACGACGATGGTGTTGGCCGGGAACGACTTCAGCGATTCCACCATGCCGGCAAAGTTCAGGCCGTGGCTGGGGGCGTCGTAGTAGGCATAGTTGACCACCGGGAAGCCGGCGGATTCGAACAGTGCGCGGTGGTTTTCCCAGCTCGGGTCGCTGATGGCGACCTTGGCGTCCGGGTACAGGCGCTTCAGGAAGTCGGCGCCGATCTTCAGCGCACCGGTGCCGCCGAGTGCCTGTGCCGTCACTACGCGGCCTTCCGTGATCAGCGGCGATTCCTTGCCGAACAGCAGCGTCTGCACGGCCTGGTCATAGGCGGCGATGCCTTCGATCGGCAGGTAGCCACGCGGGGTGGCCGTGGTCAGGCGCGCCTTTTCTGCCTCCTGGACGGCGCGCAGCAGGGGGATTTTCCCTTCGTCGGTGAAGTACACGCCAACGCCCAGGTTGACCTTGGTCGGGCGGGTGTCGGCATTGAAGGCTTCGTTGAGGCCCAGGATCGGGTCGCGCGGGGCCATCTCGACGGCAGAAAACAAACTCATTTGGAATCTCGTGGTCGGCTATGTAGGAAAACGGAAGGCGTAGAATGCTCCGTACTGCGCAGGGGCTGGCAGGCCCCGTTCACTCGGCTTGAAGCGGGGCTGACAACCCCAAGATTCTAGCGTATCCGCCCGTTTTCCTGAGGTATTTCCCTAATTCCGCCCCCTATGACGAACCTTGCCGAAGCCGCGCCGGCCCTGGACGAAGACAAATTCGTCACATTTCCCGGCTCCCCGTTCCAGCTATACCAGCCGTTCCCGCCCGCCGGCGACCAGCCGGAGGCCATCCGGCAGCTGGTGGAGGGGGTGGACGACGGCCTGTCGTTCCAGACGCTGCTGGGCGTCACGGGTTCGGGAAAGACCTTCACCATGGCCAACGTGATCGCACGCATGGGGCGGCCGGCCATCGTGTTTGCCCCGAACAAGACGCTGGCGGCGCAGCTCTATGCGGAATTCCGTGAATTCTTCCCGCGCAACGCCGTCGAGTATTTCGTCAGCTACTACGATTACTACCAGCCCGAGGCCTACGTCCCGCAGCGCGACCTGTTTATCGAGAAGGACTCGTCGATCAACGAGCATATCGAGCAGATGCGGCTGTCGGCGACCAAGAGCCTGCTGGAGCGCCGCGACACGATCATCGTGGCAACCGTCTCAGCGATCTATGGTATCGGCAACCCGACCGAATACCACCAGATGATTCTCACCTTGCGCGCCGGCGACAAGATCAGCCAGCGCGATGTGATCGCGCGGCTGATCGCGATGCAGTACACCCGCAACGAGACCGACTTCCAGCGCGGCACCTTCCGCGTGCGCGGCGACACTATCGACATCTTTCCGGCCGAGCATGCCGAGATGGCGGTGCGGCTGGAGATGTTCGACGACGAAGTCGAATCGCTCCAATTCTTCGATCCGCTGACCGGCCGCGTGCGCCAGAAAATTCCGCGCTTCACGGTCTACCCGTCGAGCCACTATGTGACCCCGCGGGAGACCGTGCTGCGCGCGATCGAGGCGATCAAGTCGGAGCTGCGCGAGCGGCTGGAATTCTTCCACAAGGAAAACCGGCTGGTGGAGGCGCAGCGGCTGGAGCAGCGCACCCGCTTCGACCTGGAAATGCTGTCCGAACTGGGCTTCTGCAAGGGTATCGAGAACTACTCGCGGCACCTGTCCGGTGCGCGCCCTGGCGAGCCGCCGCCGACGCTGGTCGACTACCTGCCGCCGGATGCGCTGATGTTCCTGGACGAGTCGCACGTGCTGATCGGCCAGCTCAACGGCATGTACAACGGCGACCGCGCGCGCAAGACCACGCTGGTGGAGTACGGTTTCCGGCTGCCCTCGGCGCTGGACAACCGGCCGCTGAAGTTCGATGAATTCGAGCGCAAGATGCGCCAGGTGATGTTCGTCTCGGCCACGCCGGCGCAGTTCGAGCAGGAGAATGCCGGGCAGGTGGTGGAGCAGGTGGTGCGTCCGACCGGGCTGGTCGATCCCATCATCATGGTGCGCCCGGCGACCACGCAGGTGGACGACCTGGTGTCCGAAATCCACACCCGCGTCGAGGCCGGCGAACGCGTGCTGGTGACCACGCTGACCAAGCGCATGGCCGAGCAGCTGACCGAGTTCCTCTCCGAGAACGGCGTCAAGGTGCGCTACCTGCACTCGGACATCGACACCGTCGAGCGCGTGGAAATCATCCGCGACCTGCGCCTGGGCACCTTCGACGTGCTGGTGGGCATCAACCTGCTGCGCGAAGGCCTGGATATTCCCGAGGTGTCGCTGGTGGCGATCCTGGATGCGGACAAAGAAGGCTTCCTGCGCGCCGAGCGCTCGCTGATCCAGACCATCGGCCGCGCCGCGCGCAACGTCAACGGTACCGCCATCCTGTACGCGGACCGCATGACGGAGTCGATGAAGAAGGCCATTGGCGAGACCGAGCGCCGCCGCGCCAAGCAGATCGCCTTCAACGAGGCCAACGGCATCACGCCGCGCGGCGTGGTCAAGCGCATCAAGGACATCATCGACGGCGTCTATAGCGTCAGCGATGCCAGGGCCGAGCTGCTGGCGGCGCAGGAGCAGGCCCGCTACGAGGACATGAGCGAGAAGCAGGTCTCCAAGGAAATCAAGCGCTTGGAAAAGCTTATGCTCGACCATGCCCGCAACCTGGAGTTCGAGCAGGCGGCGCAGGTGCGCGACCAGCTGGCCAAGCTCAAGGCGCAGGTGTTCGGCGCCAGCGGAGAGAGCGCGCTGCCGCCCGCCTGATACGCGCGGTGCCGGTTGCCGGCTCCGGCTGGCCTATAGTGAAATGCGTCACACCTGATCGGGGAGGCGCATCATGGTAAAGCTTGGACTATGGGTGCCGCTGGAAGCCAGGCCGGGCAAGGAGCAGGAGGTTGAGCAGTTCCTGCGCGACGGGCAGGCTCTGGTGGAGCAGGAGGCCGGCACCACGGCCTGGTTCGCGCTGCGGCTGGGCCCGTCGATGTTCGGCATCTTCGATGCTTTCCCCGATGAGTCGGCGCGCGAGGCGCACCTCGGCGGCAAGGTCGCGGCGGCGCTGATGGCCAGGGCGCCGGAACTGTTCATGGGAACGCCGCCGATCCAGAAGCTGGAGGTAGTGGCGGCCAAGCTGCCTTGATGGCGAACGACAAGGAGCTACGATGGAACGCCAGTTTGAATACGGCGGCTATGCGGTCGTGGTCAGCGCGATCCCGAATGCCGCCGGCGGGTTTGCGGCACAGATGCGCATCGCCGATGCCTTCGGCGAGCCTTCCGGCCCCAGCTTCGAGGCGATTGCGGGCGACGCGCCCACGCCCGAAGGGGCCATCGCCCTGGCGGAGGCCGGCGCCATGCGGGCGATCGACGCCGGCGAGGTCAACTAGTCCGCTGAATCATTGACATGACAGGCACCGACCAATTTCAGTGATTCAGTGGACAAGCCAGGTATGCCCCCATTTTCCGTGGAGAACCACAATGGCCGAAATCGGCGAATGGAAGAAGAAGGTCTATGAAACCCACGAGGTGCAGGTCCAGGTCAGACAGCGCTCACAGAGCGAATGGTCCTACACCGTGCGCGTCTGCCGCCCCGGCACCAATATCCGCGCCGCCGGCACGCTGACCGAGGCCTCGCGCATCACCGAGCACTACAAATCGCGCGAGGCCGCGGAAGTGGCGGGGTTTGCGCACGGCGAGCGGCTGGCCAAGCAGTTGGCCTGAGAGAGGCTGCGGGTAGAATTGCGGCTGGCTGGCCGGCGACCTTGCCGTGCGCCGGTGCGCCTGCCGTTCCACTCCCGCCTAGCCGTGATCCAATGAAGACATACGCCATCCTGATGTGTTGCATGGGAAACATCTGCCGTTCCCCGACGGCGGAGGGCGTGCTGCGCGCCAAGCTGGCTGCGGCCGGGCTGGACGCGCTGGTGGAGCTGGATTCGGCTGGCACGCATGAATACCACCTCGGCCGCGCTCCCGATCCCCGCACCCAGCGCCACGCGCTGCAGCGCGGCTATGACCTGTCCGCGCTGCGCGCGCGCAAGGTCGGACTGCCTGACTTCGACCGCTTCGACCTGATCCTGGCGATGGACCGCGAGAACCTGGCCGGCCTGGCGCGGCTGCGCCCCGACGCCGGCGCCAAGCTGCGCCTGCTGATGAGCTTCGCCACCCGCCACGATGCCGACGAGGTGCCGGACCCCTACTACGGCGAAGGCGATGGCTTCGAGCGCGTGCTCGACTACATCGAAGATGCCTGCGACGGCCTGGTGGCCGAGCTGCGCCAGCGCCTGCAAGGCAGCGCCGGCTGACCCGGGCGCCCGTTCCGTCGTCTTGTCTGCGGCCCGCGCCGCGACGCCACGCGCGCCGCGGCCGGCGGCCCGATTTCACGAGAATCCATGCTTCGCAAACTGTTCCGCAAATGGCGCGAATCGCGCAATGCCAGCCTGCAGCTCGATGCCATCCTGGCGGCGGCCGATCCTGAGGCGCCGCTGGCCGAGCGCAACGGCTGGCTGATCGAGCTGGGCTTCTGGATCCGCCGCGATGGCGGGCTGGGCGCCGACGCTGGTAGCCAGGACCCTGGTGCGGACCGCCGCCACCCCGAGCATGTGCGGCTGCGCTACCTCCTGCAGGTGCTGGAGCGGCATCCCGACTGGGCCGGGCGTTTTGCCCTGACGGTGCGCAGCCTGGTGCGCGAGAACGACCCCACGGGCCTGTTCTGCGATACCGGCGTGGCCCTGCACCCGGGCTTTGTCAGCGAGATGGTGGCCCGGCTGCAGAACCGCTTCCTGCCGCCGCCGCCCAACCGCAGCGACATGGCCGGGCTGTTTGCGCTGGTGTTTGTCGGTGACGAGGACGCAGAGTGGGTCGAGGCCATTGACGATGAACTGCTGGCGCGGCTGGCGCGTGTGCTGCAGGCCGGCAGCGCCGACGGCGAAGCGGCGGGCATGGCGCACTATCGCGATGCGCTGGGCCAGACGCTGGCCACCAGCATCGCGGTGCTGGTCAGCCAGGTGCGCGCCACCGGCCTCAGCCAGGCGATCCGTTCGCGCCTGGCCGGGCGCGTGGACGAGACGCCGTTCTTCCGCCTGGACGACGCCATCCAGGCCTTGCGTGAAGAGGGCCTGCGCCATGACGACAACAGCTTCGGCCATCGGCTGAACTATTTCCGCGCGCTGCTGGACGGCTGCGATGCCGCGATCCGCCATGTGTATGAGGACCTGGAAGAAAACGGCGTATCGATCGAGGTGGTGTTCCAGATCGAGCGCATGAAGGTGCAGCTCAGCCGCATCGAGCTGCTGCTGGCGGCCTGGGTCGAGCCCCACCGGCCCGGCATGCATGCGCACCTGGTGGCGGAGCTGATCCGATCGACCCAGGCCCGGCGCAGCATCTCGCACCTGGCCGGCACCTCGTTCGCGCAGCTGGCGCGCAAGGTGGTGGAGCGCTCGGCCGAGACCGGCGAGCACTACATCACGCGCGACCGCAGGGAATACGCCGAGCTGGTGCGCGCCGCGGCCGGCGGCGGCCTGGTCTCGGTGGCCACGGTGTACCTGAAGTTCCTGATCTACGGCTTGCACCTGGACAAGTTCACCGAAGGGCTGCTGGCCTCGCTTAACTATGCCGGCAGCTTCCTGGCCATCCATTTCGCGCACTTCACGCTGGCGACCAAGCAGCCGGCCATGACCGGGCCGGCGCTGGCGCACCGGCTGGACGGGGCGGGGCGGCCGGAAGGGCGCGAGGTATTCGTCGACGACACCATTGCCATGATCCGCTCCAACGCGGCGGCAATTGTCGGCAACCTGGCCGTGGTGTTCCCGGTGGCACTGGGCATCCAGTGGCTCGCGCACAAGCTGCTGGGCGCCAACCTGATCACGCCCGCCAAGGCGATTGCCACCATCGAATCGTTCTCGATCCTGGGCCCGACGCCGATCTACGCCGCCTTCACCGGCGTGCTGCTGTGGCTGTCCAGCCTGATTGCCGGCTGGGCCGACAACTGGTTCGCGCTGCACCGCGTGCATGACGTGATGGCCTACAACCGGCGCCTGCGCTACGTGCTGGGTGCGCGCGGCGCCACCCGGCTGGCGGATTTCTGGAAACGCAACCTGTCGGGCATTGTCGCCAATGTGTCGCTGGGCTTGCTGCTGGGCCTGGGGCCGGAAATCCTGAGCTTCTTCGGGCCGCATATGGAAGTGCGCCATGTGACGCTGTCGACTGGCTCGGTCGGCACCGCGATCGGCGTGCTGGGGCTGGACGCCCTGCGCATGCCGGCGCTGTGGCTGGCGGTGGCGGGCATTGCGCTGATGGGGATGCTGAACGTGGCGGTGAGCTTTGCGCTGGCGTTCAATATGGCGTTGCGTTCACGTAACCTGCGCCGCGTGGACCGCGCCGAAGTGAGCGCGGCCGTGCGGCGGCGCATCCTGAAACACCCGTTGTCGCTGGTGATGCCGCCCCGCGCGGCAGGCCGGGAAACGGCCACGGGCGGGCGAGAGGCCTGAGGGCGGAGTGGTGCGCTGCGGCAGGGGTAGTTGACTGAATTAGTCGGGTACCTTTATACTTGACGGAAACGATCAAGTATTAGCTTCACCCCCCAGAGCCCTGCACCATGAGACTGACCACCAAAGGCCGCTTCGCGGTCACTGCGATGATCGACCTGGCCATGCGCCAGGACCAGGGACCGGTCACGCTCGCCGGCATCAGCCAGCGGCAGAAGATCTCGTTGTCCTACCTGGAGCAGTTGTTTGGCAAGCTGCGCCGGCACGAGATCGTTGAAAGCGTGCGCGGCCCGGGCGGCGGCTACAGTCTGGCGCGCAAGGCCGAAGACGTCACCGTGGCGGACATCATCATCGCCGTGGACGAGCCCCTGGATGCCACCCAATGCGGCGGCAAGGGCAATTGTAACGGAGATGACGGCTCCGGGCGCTGCATGACCCACGAACTGTGGGCCACGCTGAACCAGAAGATGGTCGAGTACCTCGACTCCGTTTCCCTCAAGAACCTGGTGGACCAGCAGCGCGAGCGCCAGCCTGCCGTGCTGCACGACATGCGCGAAGACGCCGCGCAGCCGGTCGCGGCCGATGCGCGCGGCAAGGCCGACAAGCAGGAAAAGCCGGTCCGGGCCAGAATGGTGAATTCAGTTTTCAGCCTGGCGCAGTCCTGAGCGCGCCCAGGCAACGACAGCAAAACAGCGATCAGCGGTCCCTAACAAGGCAGTCATAACGATGAGCACCCCACATTTCCCCATCTACATGGATTACTCGGCCACCACGCCGGTGGACCCGCGCGTGGCGGACAAGATGATTCCGTACCTGCGCGAGCAGTTCGGCAACCCCGCCTCGCGCAGCCATGCGTACGGCTGGGAAGCGGAGCGCGCGGTGGAAGAAGCGCGTGAGCAGGTGGCCGCACTGGTCGGCGCCGACCCACGCGAGATCGTGTGGACCTCGGGCGCGACCGAATCGAACAACCTGGCGATCAAGGGTGCCGCGAACTTCTATTCGGGCAAGGGCAAGCACCTCATCACCCTCAAGACCGAGCACAAGGCCGTGCTCGACACCACGCGCGAGCTGGAGCGCCAGGGCTTTGAAGTGACCTACCTGGACGTGAAGGAAAACGGCCTGCTCGACATGGAAGTGTTCAAGCAGGCGCTGCGCCCGGA
This sequence comes from Cupriavidus sp. UYPR2.512, assembly GCF_000379565.1. NCBI lineage: Bacteria > Pseudomonadati > Pseudomonadota > Betaproteobacteria > Burkholderiales > Burkholderiaceae > Cupriavidus > Cupriavidus sp. UYPR2.512. Next base: position 189,617 of record NZ_KB903151.1, read on the forward strand.
CACCATCCTGGTCTCGGTGATGCTGGTCAACAACGAGATCGGCGTGATCCAGGACGTTGAACAGATCGGCGAGATCTGCCGCGAGAAGGGCATCATCTTCCATTGCGACGCCGCGCAGGCGACCGGCAAGGTGGCAATCGACCTGGGCAAGCTGAAGTGCGACCTGATGTCGTTCTCGGCCCACAAGACCTACGGCCCCAAGGGCATCGGCGCGCTGTACGTGCGCCGCAAGCCGCGCGTGCGCATCGAGGCGCAGATGCACGGCGGCGGCCATGAGCGCGGCATGCGCTCGGGCACGCTGGCCACGCACCAGATCGTCGGCATGGGCGAAGCCTTCCGCATCGCCCGCGAAGAGATGGCGACCGAGAACGAACGCATCCGCATGCTGCGCGACCGCCTGTGGAACGGCCTGTCGGACATGGAAGAGGTCTACCTGAACGGCGACCTGGAACACCGCGTGCCGCACAACCTGAACGTCAGCTTCAACTTCGTCGAAGGCGAGTCGCTGATCATGGCGATCAAGGACGTGGCGGTATCGTCGGGTTCGGCCTGCACCTCGGCCTCGCTGGAGCCGTCGTATGTGCTGCGCGCGCTGGGCCGCAACGACGAACTGGCCCACAGCTCGATCCGCTTCACGGTGGGCCGCTTCACCACCGAGCAGGAAATCGACTACACCATCGAACTGCTCAAGAGCAAGATCGGCAAGCTGCGCGACCTGTCGCCGCTGTGGGAGATGTTCAAGGACGGTGTCGATTTGAATTCGATCCAGTGGGCCGCGCACTGACGCGCCCGCCGCAGATCATCAGAACTAGAAGCAATACCCCCGCAAAGATACGCAAGAGGTAAGCAAAATGTCATACAGCACCAAGGTTCTCGATCACTATGAAAACCCCCGCAACGTCGGTTCGTTTGACAAGAACGACGATGCGGTCGGCACCGGCATGGTCGGTGCGCCGGCTTGCGGCGACGTGATGAAGCTGCAGATCAAGGTCAATGAGGCTGGCGTGATCGAAGACGCCAAGTTCAAGACCTACGGCTGCGGCTCGGCCATTGCCTCGTCCTCGCTCGTGACCGAGTGGGTCAAGGGCAAGACCGTGGACCAGGCGCTGGAGATCAAGAATACCCAGATCGCCGAAGAACTGGCGCTGCCGCCGGTGAAGATCCACTGCTCGATCCTGGCCGAAGACGCGATCAAGGCCGCCGTCGAAGACTACAAGAAGAAGCACGGCGCCGAGCAGAAGGCTGCCTGATTCTGTCGCACTGACCACGGCATCGACGAAGGAAGACGCAACGATGATCACCATGACCGAGAAGGCGGCCAAGCATGTGGCCCGCTACCTGGAACGCCGCGGCAAGGGCGTGGGCCTGCGCCTGGGCGTGAAGACCACCGGCTGCTCGGGCCTGGCCTACAAGCTGGAATACGTGGACGAGCTGCTGCCGGAAGATGCGGTGTTCGAATCGCACGGCATCAAGGTGATCGTTGACGCCAAGAGCCTGCCGTATATCGACGGCACCGAACTCGACTACGCACGTGAAGGGTTGAACGAAGGTTTCCGCTTCAACAACCCCAACGTCAAGGACGAGTGCGGCTGCGGCGAGTCCTTCACGGTCTGAGGCGCGCTCTCGCGCGAACGCCCCGGTGGAGCGCAGCATTGTGGGTTTCCACCGGGACGAGGAAGGCCACTGGGTGGCCGAACTCGAGTGCGGGCACGGCCAGCACATGCGGCACGATCCGCCCTGGCAGTCGCGGCCGTGGACGGCGAGCGCGCAGGGCCGTGCCGGCAAGCTCGGCGTGCGGGTGAACTGCCTGAAGTGCGACCGCAACGAGCCGCCGGCCGAGTGGGCGCAGCAGTGCGCCTGAGCGGCCAGTGGCAGCGGTGATGGACAAAGGGGCGGCGCGGCCGCTCCTTTTTCTTGGGGAAGCAGTTGAAAGACGATTTTTTTGCGCTGTTCGGTCTGCCGGCGCAGTATGGCGTGGACGAGGCCGCCCTGGACGTGGCGTACCGCACCGTGCAGTCGCAGGCACACCCGGACCGCTTTGCCAAGGCGGGCGATGCCGAGCGCCGCGTGGCCATGCAATGGGCCGCGCACGCCAATGAAGCCTATCGCACGCTGCGCCAGCCGTTGCGCCGCGCGATCTACCTGCTGGGCCTGCGCGGCGTCGATGTGCAGGCCGAGAACAACACCGCCATGGGGCCGGCCTTCCTGATGCAGCAGATGGAATGGCGTGAGGCGCTGCAGGAAGCGGTGGAAGAGCGCGCGGTCGACCGGCTCGATGCCTTGCTGCGCAGCCTGCGCCAGGAAAAGCGCGAGCGCCACGAGGCACTGGGCGCGCTGCTGGATGCCGGCGACAACGACGCGGCCGGCGGCGCGGTGCGGCAACTGATGTTTATCGAGAAGATCGAGCACGATACCAGCGAGGCCATCGACCGGCTGGAAGACTGACCGGCACGTTTGCCGGGGCCGTGACACAATGGCGCCCGGCGTGAAAACCGCCCCCATGCCGCCCGCATGGCGGTTTCCCCCGCCGCACAAGACAGCAAAGAAATACCATGGCACTGCTCCAGATTTCCGAACCCGGCATGTCGCCGGCGCCACACCAACGCCGCCTGGCCGTCGGCATCGACCTCGGCACCACCAATTCGCTGGTGGCCGCGGTGCGCAGCAGCATTCCTGAAGTGCTGGGCGATGAGCGCGGCCGCGCGCTGCTGCCCTCGGTCGTGCGCTATCTGCCGGACCGTACCGCCCATATCGGCTACCGGGCCCAGGAAGAAGCGGTGCGCGATCCCAAGAACACCATCGTCTCGGTCAAGCGCTTCATGGGCCGCGGCCTGCGCGACGTGGCCAATATCGAGCACAGCCCGTATGACTTTGTCGATGCGCCGGGCATGCTGCAGATCAAGACCGCCGCCGGCGTAAAGAGCCCGGTGGAGATATCGGCCGAGATCCTGGCCACGCTGCGCCAGCGTGCTGAAGACACGCTGGGCGACGACCTGGTCGGCGCCGTCATCACGGTGCCGGCGTACTTCGACGAGGCCCAGCGCCAGGCGACCAAGGACGCCGCGCGCCTGGCCGGCCTGGAAGTGCTGCGCCTGCTCAACGAGCCTACCGCCGCGGCCATTGCCTACGGCCTGGACAACGCCTCGGAAGGCATCTACGCGGTCTATGACCTGGGCGGCGGCACCTTCGATATCTCGGTGCTCAAGCTGACGCAGGGCGTGTTCGAGGTGCTGGCCACCGGCGGCGACTCGGCCCTGGGCGGCGATGACTTCGACCAGCGCCTGCTGTGCTGGATCGTCGAGCAGGCCAGCCTGCAGCCGCTGTCGGCGCAGGACATGCGCCTGCTGATGGTGCGCGCGCGCGCGGCCAAGGAAGCGCTGTCGGAAAGCGACAGCACCGTGATCGACGCCGTGCTCGAGTCCGGCGAGATTGTTCACCTGACGCTGACTGTCGAGATTTTCGACCAGGTCACCGCGCACCTGGTGCAGAAGACCCTGGCGCCGGTTCGCAAGGCGCTGCGCGACGCGGGCGTCGGGCCCGACGAGGTCAAGGGCGTGGTGCTGGTGGGCGGCGCCACGCGCATGCCGTCGATCCGCAAGGCGGTGGGCGACTACTTCAACCAGACCCCGCTGACCAACCTGGACCCTGACCGCGTGGTGGCGCTGGGCGCCGCGATGCAGGCCAACCTGCTGGCCGGCAACCATGCCCCGGGCGAAGACTGGCTGCTGCTCGACGTGATCCCGCTGTCGCTGGGCGTGGAGACCATGGGCGGCCTGGTCGAGAAGATCATCCCGCGCAACAGCACCATCCCGGTGGCGCGCGCGCAGGAGTTCACCACCTTCAAGGACGGCCAGACCGCGATGGCGATCCACGTGCTGCAGGGCGAGCGCGAACTGGCCAGCGACTGCCGTTCGCTGGCGCGCTTCGAGCTGCGCGGCATCCCGCCGATGGTGGCGGGCGCGGCGCGCATCCGCGTGACCTACCAGGTCGACGCCGACGGCCTGTTGTCGGTGACCGCGCGCGAGACCCATTCGGGCGTGGAGGCCTCGGTCACGGTCAAGCCGTCGTACGGCCTGGCCGACGACGATATCGCGCGCATGCTGCAGGACAGCTTCCGCGAAGCCGAGCACGACATGAAGAGCCGCGCGCTGGCCGAAGAGCGCGTGGAAGCCGACCGGCTGGTCGAGGCCACGCAGCGCGCGCTGGAAACCGATGGCGACCTGTTGTCGACCGAGGAGCGCACGGCGGTGGAAGCGCTGATCGCCACGGTGCGCGAGATTGCCACCGGCGAAGACCACCACGCCATCCACGCCGCGGTGGAGAAGCTGTCGCACGGTACCGACGAATTCGCTGCCCGCCGCATGGACCGCTCGATCAAGAGCGCGCTGGCCGGGCGCAAGGTGCAGGAGCTGGGCTGATCACCGGGCCCGCACCGACATATAGACATCAGGACACCACATGCCACAGATCGTTGTTTTGCCCCACGTTGAATACTGCCCGGAAGGGACGGTGATCGAAGCCGAGAAAGGCGTCAGCGTCTGCGACGCGCTGCTCTTGCACGGCATCGAGATCGAGCATGCGTGCGAGAAATCATGCGCCTGCACCACCTGCCACGTGATCGTGCGCGAGGGCTTCAATTCGCTCAACGAGGCCGAGGAGAAGGAAGAAGATCTGCTCGACAAGGCCTGGGGCCTGGAGCCGAATTCGCGCCTGTCGTGCCAGGCCATCGTCGATGAGGAAGACCTGACCATCGAGATCCCCAAGTACACCATCAACCACGCCAAGGAAGGCCACTGAGCGGCCCGGCGGACCTCAGCGGGAGAATAACCACCATGAAGTGGACCGATACCTACGACATCGCGGCAGCCCTGTACGACAAGTATCCCGATGTGGATCCCATGTCGGTGCGATTCACCGACCTGCGGCGCTGGGTGCTGGAGCTGGATGGTTTCGCCGATGCGCCTGAGCGCTCCGGCGAGAAGATCCTGGAGGCGATCCAGGCCGCCTGGATCGAAGAATCCCAATAAGACTGGAAAGTGCTCAAACAGGCCGGCTTTGCCGGCCTGTTTGCTTAGAAGCGGTAGCCGACGCCCGCCAGGATCACGTCGGTATCGCGGTCGTAACCGGTCACGCTGCGGTTCCATGTCAGCCGCGTCAGCCAGTGGTCGCCGAGCCGGTAGCTGGCCGACATCGACATCAGGCCCGACCAGCGCGACGGCGGGCTGGCCGCGCCCAGGCCTTTCTGGCTCAGGTCGACCGCATAGTACGGGCCCACTCCGACCCCCAGTGTCAGCTTGTCGTGGAAGAACGCGCGCGTGAGCCACGCCTGCGCGGCCACGCCGTTGCGGCGCAGCGCCGCGTTCTCGCCCTCGTTGATGTAGCTGACCGTGCCGTCCACGTAGCGCCAGAGCCCGCGCCGGTATTCCACCGCCTTGGCGAAAGAGGTCTGTGAATCGAAGCTGTTGACGATGGTTTCGCCAAGAAACACCGTCAGCTCGTTTTGCGTGACATTGCCGGCCCGGCCAGGAGGCGGCACCACCGGCCCGCCGCGGTCACCGCGATCGAGCTGGTAGCCGACGCCCAGCAGCAGCGTGTTAGTTTTGATGCTCGAAGGCGTCTGCGCGCGGTTGTAGCGCGCCTGCAACATCCAGGGACCGCCGTTCACGTACCAGGTTGCCGCGGCGCTCAGCAACGCACCCCAGCCGTGCTGGTTGTCGTAGGTGCCGTCCGAGCGCTGGTCGGTGGTATCGAAATAGCGGTAAGGACCGGCGCCGACGGCCAGCGTCAGACTGCGGTCCAGGGCCAGGTAGCGCCACCACAGCTGGACGCTGTGGCCGTCGCGGTGATGGTTGGTGACATGGCCTTCATTCAGGTAGGTGAAGGTCGCGTACCAGTTCTCGCCGAGGTTGTGCTGGTAAGAGTAGGCGTAGCCGTAGCTGCGCTCGCCGGGGGATTCCGTCGACTGCAGGCCGCCGAGCAGAAGCAATTCCTGCCCGTGCGCCGCGAGGGGCTGCAACGCCAGCAGCAATCCGCCGGCCAGTGGGAGAAGCCGTTGCCAGATCCTGCGGATACTGCGGAGGGCGGGTTGCATGGTATGGACTCCGGTCCATGGGGCGCACAAGGATCATAGCAAAGCAGCCATGAGAAAGGCCGGCGACAAGCCGGCCTTGTTGTAACGGCACATTAGGCGTGCCGGTGCGTGACGTGGCCGGTCATCCCGTGACCAGCGCGCCATTCTCCATATGCACGCGCTGCCCCACCTGCACACCGGGGTTCTGCTCGTAGGTAAAGCTGCGGTGGCTGCCGTCGTCCATGCGCACGCGCACTTCGTAGTGCGTGTCCTTGCTGACGGCCTTCTCGATCTGGTTGCCGGCTACGCCGCCGCCCACGGCACCCACCACGGTGCCGACGATGCGGCCGTTGCCCTTGCCGACCTGGTTGCCCAGCAGGCCGCCCACCACGGCGCCGCCGAGCGCGCCCAGGCCGCTGGTGTTGGGCTTCTGGGTCTGGATCGGCGTCACGGAGACGATACGGCCGGCGTAGGGGCTGCCCTTGGCGGCCTGGCGCTCGGTGTCGGTATCGGCGCGCTGGCTGGCGCGGGGCTCGCGGTCGCGCTGGGCGGCCTGGCGTGTGGGTGCCGTACGCGGTGCGGCTTGCGCCGGTTGCGTGGTGTTTTGCCGCGCCTGCGCCGACTGGCCGTCGTCATAGACCGGCGGGTGCGTGGTGCTGCCCGGCGGCGGCGCGGTTGGTGCAGTGACGGGCAGCGGTCCTTGCGGAGCTTGCTGGCTTTGCTGGGCCTGCAGGTCAGGGTGGGTGGCCTTGCTGATCGGCAAGACGCCCGTGACGGCGGCTACGGCGGTCAGGCTGGCAATGACCACGGCTATGGCAGCCGCGCCGATCAACGGATGCAGGCGGCGCTGCGGCGGCAGCGGGGCGGGGGTTTGGTCGTGCGAAGTGGCTGGGCTCTGCATTGTTGTGGCTCCGGTGCGGCGGGCGCCGCGATGGGATGGAACCAGTGTGGCCGAAGCGGGTGGGATTTTCCGTTTGTTTTTGTAAATATATGTAGGCCGGAAAAGCCTTTTTTATCAAAGGGTTGGGAGTAGGGGGAGGCGATCAGGAGAGGGTGCTGTAACAGATGCCGGCCAGGGTCGAGTGATTGGATCCACCGCTGACGGGCTCCCTCTCCCGCTTGCGGGAGAGGGTTGGGGTGAGGGCCGCGCTGATCCACGAAGTCAGGCCGGTGGTATGCCCGCGCCTGCCCTCCCCCCGGCCCCCTCCCGCACGCGGGAGAGGGGAGCAAACCGACGGCGTTGATCAGGCTGTCGGTTTGCCGTGCCGTCGGCTCAGTCTTCCCGGCGCAGGTGCGGGAACAGGATGACGTCGCGGATATTCGGGCTGTCCGTCAGCAGCATCACCAGCCGGTCGATGCCGATGCCGCAGCCGCCCGTCGGCGGCATGCCGTACTCCAGCGCGCGGATGTAGTCGGCGTCGAAGTACATGGCTTCTTCATCGCCCGCATCCTTCTGCTCGACCTGCTTGCGGAAGCGGTCGGCCTGGTCTTCGGCATCGTTCAGCTCCGAGAAGCCGTTGGCGATCTCGCGGCCGGTGATGAACAGCTCGAAGCGCTCGGTGATGCCCGGCACCGTGTCCGAGGCGCGTGCCAGCGGCGAGACCTCGACCGGGTAGTCGACGATAAAGGTCGGCTCCCACAGCTGGCTTTCCGCGGTTTCTTCGAACAGCACCAGTTGCAGCGTGCCCAGGCCGGCGTTGAGGAACTGCGGCGCGTTGGTGTTGACGCCGAACTTCTTCAGCTCGGTGCGCAGGAAGTCGGCATCGGCCAGTTGCGCATCGGTGTACTGCGGCGCGAACTTCTGGATCGCCTGGCAGATCGTCAGCCGATGGAACGGCTTCGACAGGTCCAGCTCGCGGTCCTGGTATGTCAGCACGGCGCTGCCGCGCGCATCGATCGCGGCCTTGCGGATCAGGTCCTCGGTGAAGTCCATCAGCCAGCGGTAGTCCGTATAGGCCGCGTAGAACTCCATCATGGTGAACTCGGGGTTGTGGCGCGGGCTCACCCCCTCGTTGCGGAAGTTGCGGTTGATCTCGAACACGCGCTCGAAGCCGCCCACGATCAGGCGCTTCAGGTACAGCTCAGGCGCGATGCGCAGGAACATCTGCATGTCGAGCGCATTGTGGTGCGTGATGAAGGGCTTGGCCGCGGCGCCGCCCGGGATCGGGTGCAGCATCGGCGTTTCCACTTCCATGAAGTCGGCATCGGCCATATGGCGGCGCAACGACGAGATCGCGTTGGTGCGGGCGCGGAAGGTGTTGCGCGTTTCCGGCGACACGATCAGGTCGACATAGCGCTGGCGGTACTTCATTTCCTGGTCGGCCAGGCCGTGGAACTTGTCCGGCAGCGGGCGCAGCGACTTGGACAGCAGGCGCAGCTCGCGCACCTGCACCGACAGCTCGCCCTTGTTGGTGCGGAACAGCTCGCCGCGGGCGCTGATGATGTCGCCCAGGTCCCAGTGCTTGAAGGCCGCGTAGACCTCTTCGCCGACCTTGTCGCGGGTGATATAGAACTGGATCTGGCCGCTGCCGTCCTGCACCGTGGCAAAGCTGGCCTTGCCCATCACGCGCTTGAGCATCATGCGCCCGGCGATGGCGACCTCGACCGGCGCGGCCTCGAGCGTGGCCTGCTCGGTCTCGGCGTACTGCGCCTGCAGCGCGGCGGCCTGGTGGGAGGGACGGAAATCGTTGGGGAAGGGCACGCCTTGCTGGCGCAGCGCGGCCAGTTTCTCGCGCCGCTCCGCGATGATCTTGTTCTCGTCGACGGGAGGGGTGTCTGCGGCGGCTGGCTTGGCCTGGGCGCGGTTCGGTTCAGTCATGATGTCTTGTCGGATCGCGCGGGGCATGCCGCGCGGATTCAGATGGCTTGATGGGTGCGGCTTAATAGTTGCGGAGATCGTCCAGCTCGGTGCTGCCGAAATCCGGGCGGTGCAGGTAGGCGACGATGCGGCCGGCGGTTTCCTCGGCCGACGCCAGCTGTTCATTGGCTTTCAGCTCGCGGAAGCGCTGCACCTGGGCGAAGTCGGCATTGCGGATGGTGGCCTGCATGCCGGTGTCGATCACACCCGGGGCCAGCGCCACTGCGCGCACGGTGCGCGGGGCTTCGGCCTGGGCGTACTCGGCGTTGACCGAGCGCATGAACATGTCCAGCCCGGCCTTGCCGGCGCAGTACGCGCTCCAGCCTTCGATCGGGCGGCGCGCCGCGCCGGAGGAGATCGCCAGCACCTTGCGCGGGCAGCCGAACTTCTCGGTGCGCTCCAGGAACGCAGCGGTCATCGTCATCGGCGCCGCCAGGTTGGTCAGCAGGTGCGGCACCAGCGTCTTTTCCTGCAGGCGCGCGATCGGGCCGATCGGCTCGACCACGCCCGCGTTCAGGATCAGCGTGGCGCTGGTTGGCGGGATGTCGAGCGTATCGAGCACGCTGCCGAGCCAGCTGGCGGCGGGGCCGGCCTGCGACAGGTCCTGCAGGTGCCAGGCCACCGGCACGCCGCTCAGCGTGGCGATGCGCTCCAGCTCGCTGTTGCGGCTGCGCGCCACGCAGATCAGGCGGTTGCCCGGCACGAGCAGGGCATTGGTCAGTGCCGCGCCCAGCCCGCGCGAGGCGCCGGTGATGATGTAGAGGTGATTGGCTTCGCTCATGGTGCCCCGGTCGGAGATGTCGCCCTGCCGCCGTGCCGGTGTGGCGCGGGCGGCGGTACAGCGGTGGACGGATTGCTGTGCCGCCGCCGTCCGCGCCGGCAGGGCGGGCGGCGCGGACAACGGTTATGGCCTTACAGTCCCTGCTTGAGGCTGGCCTCGATGAACGGGTCCAGGTCGCCGTCCAGCACCTTCTGGGTGTTGGACATTTCCACGTTGGTGCGCAGGTCCTTGATGCGGCTCTGGTCCAGCACGTAGGAGCGGATCTGGTGGCCCCAGCCCACATCGGTCTTGCCGGCCTCGAGCTTGTCGGCCTCGGCCTGGCGCTTGCGCATCTCGTGCTCATACAGGCGCGATTTCAGCATCGACATGGCTTCGGCACGGTTGCGGTGCTGCGAGCGGTCGTTCTGGCACTGCACCACGATACCGGTCGGGATGTGCGTGATCCGCACGGCCGAATCGGTCTTGTTGATGTGCTGGCCGCCCGCGCCCGAAGCGCGGTAGGTGTCCACGCGCAGGTCCGCCGGGTTGACCTCGACCTCGAACGAGTCATCCACCTCGGGGTAGACGAACACCGACGAGAACGAGGTATGGCGCCCGCCCGACGAATCGAACGGCGACTTGCGCACCAGGCGGTGCACGCCGGTTTCGGTACGCAGGTAGCCAAAGGCGTATTCGCCCTCGATCTTGATGGTCGCGCTCTTGATGCCGGCCACGTCGCCCTCGGACTCTTCCAGCACCTCGGCCTTGAAGCCCTTGCGCTCGCAGTACTTCAGGTACTGGCGCAGCAGCATCGAGGCCCAGTCGCACGCTTCGGTGCCGCCGGCGCCGGCCTGGATGTCGATAAAGGCGTTGGCCTGGTCCATCTCGCCCGAGAACATGCGGCGGAATTCCATGCCCGCGACGATCTCCTCGAAGCCCTTGACGTCGGCCTCGATCGCTTCGAGCGTGTCGTCGTCGCCTTCTTCCCTGGCGAGTTCAAACAGCTCTTCGGCACCGCTGAGGTCGTCGGTGAGCTTGCTGAGCACACTTACCACGCCCTCGATTGCCTTTTTTTCCTTGCCGAGGTCCTGGGCCCGCTTGGGGTTGTTCCAGACGTCGGGGTCTTCCAGCAAACCGTTGACTTCGTCCAGCCTTCCTACTTTGACATCGTAGTCAAAGATACCCCCGTAGATCTTCCGTCCGGGAACGGAGATCGGAGATGGCACCGGAGATGGCGTTGAGGCGTTCTGCTTCCATGATGTTCCTGCGCTTCGAAAACCTCGAATTATAGCGGATCAGCGCCGCAACCCGGGGCTTGCGGATCGCCTCGGGCGGGCCGCGGACCGAACGGATTGGCCGCCGCGCGGTCTATCCGCCGGGGCCGGGCGACGCACGCGGCGATAATACGGGTCGCAAGCCGCTCCCCGGCAAGACAAAGAACAGGGACGAATGACGCAAACCAGACATGACATCGAGCCAGGCCGGCGCCGCGCGCTGGGCCTGCTGCTGGCCGCCGCGGCCGTGGTCACGGCCGGCTGCGGCACCACGGGCGGGCCCGTGCCGGACGGCTACTACCGCGTCGAGCGCGGCGACACGCTGTATTCGATCGCGCGCAAGCACCGCCGCAGCGTACGCGACCTGACCCGCTGGAACAGCGACATCACCAGCCCCAGCCAGATCGAGGTGGGCCAGCTGGTCCGCGTGCGGCCGCCGGGTGGTGCGTCAGGCAGTGCTTCGGCCGGCCAGGCCGTGACCGATACCCCGCGCGTCGACAGCGGCACGGCCGCCCGGCCGCCCGCCAGCAGCATCCGCCTGCAATGGCCGGCCGACGGGCGCGTTACCGCGGGCTTCTCGCCGCCGGCCAGCAAGGGGCTGAGCATCGCGGTGCCGGCCAACGGCACGGTGCGCGCCGCCGGCGCCGGGCGCGCCATCCACGTCGGCAACCTGCGCGGCTACGGCATGCTGGTGATCGTCAAGCACAGCGACGACTGGCTGACCGTCTATGGCAACCTGGACCAGCCGCTGGTCGCGGAAGGCGCCCAGGTATCGGCAGGCCAGGACGTGGGCCGCATGGGCGCGAGCCCGAGCGAGCTGCACTTCGAGGTGCGCGGCAACGGCAAGCCAGTGGATCCCGCTGCTTACCTGCCGTCCCGGGGCTGAACGGGGGCGGAAACCCCCGGAGCACGCTACTGCGCGTGCTCGATCACCAGCTGCACGCGGGTGACGCCATTGAAGGTGTTGTTGTCGAGCCGGTAGGCCACCTGCGCGCTGGCGCCGAGCGAGTCGGCGTGGTTGAACCAGATCGCATCGAAGCGCTGGCTGCCGCGCCCCAGCTGCAGCTTCAGGTGCTTGCCCTTGAGCACGCTCTGGCGCAGCACGTCGAACTCGCCGCAGAAGGTCGGCGCCGGGAAGCCCTGGCCCCATACCTGCTGCTCCAGCAGGGTGACGAATTCCGGGCTGAAGCACTGGTCCTCGATATCGCCGTCGGTCTCGATCACGCGCGCCAGCTGGTCATCGGTCAGCCATTCGCGGCCGACCGCCTCAAAGGCTTCCTGGAACTCGGCAAAGCGCTCGGCGCGCACGGTCAGCCCGGCCGCCATGGCGTGGCCGCCGAACTTGAGCAGCATGCCGGGATGGCGCTTGGACACCAGGTCCAGCGCATCGCGCAGGTGGAAGCCCGGGATCGACCGGCCCGAGCCCTTGACGGTGGTCTCGTCGCCGGGGGCGAAGGTGATGGTGGGGCGGTGGAATTTGTCCTTGAGCCGCGACGCCACGATGCCGATCACGCCCTGGTGCCAGGTGTCGTTGAACACGCTGACGGTAAAGCGCGCCGACGGGTCGGGGCCGGCCAGCGGCTGCTCCAGGATCTGCAGCGCCTCCTGCTGCATGCCGGCCTCGATGTCGCGCCGCTCGCGGTTCATGCTGTCCAGCTCCTGCGCGATCTCCCAGGCGCGGTTGGCATCTTCGGTCAGCAGGCATTCAATGCCCAGCGACATGTCCGCGAGCCGGCCGGCGGCGTTCAGGCGCGGACCCAGCCCGAAGCCCAGGTCGAAGGTATTGGCGCGCGCCGCCTCGCGCCCGGCGGCACGGAACAGCGCCGCCACGCCCGGCTGCATGCGTGCGGCGCGCATGCGGCGCAGGCCCTGCGCCACCAGGATGCGGTTGTTGGTGTCCAGCTTGACCACGTCGGCCACCGTGCCCAGCGCCACCAGGTCCAGCAGCGTCTGCAGCGGCGGCTGGGTGGCCTGCGTGTAGACCCCCCGCTGGCGCAGCTCGGCGCGTAGCGCCAGCAGCACGTAGAACATCACGCCCACGCCCGCCAGGTTCTTGCTGGGGAATTCGCAGCCCGGCTGGTTCGGGTTGACGATCACCGCGGCCTGCGGCAGCTCCGAGCCCGGCAGGTGGTGGTCGGTCACCACCACGTCGATGCCCAGCGCATTGGCCGCGGCCACGCCGTCGACGCTAGCGATGCCGTTGTCGACCGTGACGATCACATCCGGCTTCTGCCTGGCCGCCAGCGCTACGATCTCCGGGGTCAGGCCGTAGCCGTACTCGAAGCGGTTCGGCACGATGTACTCCACCCGCGCGCCCAGCATGCGCAGCCCGCGCACGCCCACCGCGCAGGCGGTGGCGCCGTCGCAGTCATAGTCGGCCACGATCAGCAGGCGCTTGCCGGCGGCGATGGCGTCGGCCAGATAGGCCGCGGCGTGGCCGATGCCCTTCATGGCCGCGGGCGGCACCAGTTCGGGCAGGTCGGTGGCCAGTTCGGCGGCGCGGGCCACGCCGCGCGCGGCCAGGATGCGGGCCAGCGTGGGGTGCAGGCCGGCGGCGGCCAGCGAGCTGGCGTGTTCGGGGGAAAATTGGCGGACGGCGATCCGGGTCATGGGCGGGGCGGCAGGTGATGTTTCGGTAGGGGCGGCGCGTGTCAGGCGGCTTCATGCGGCATAGGCGAGGTCGGAAAGCAGCGCGCGCCAGTCGCCGCGCGGGCCCATGCCGCGCCAGAACTTGCGCAGGTCGGCGCGGCGCACGGTGAACTCGGCAAAGTGGTTCTCTCCGCCCAGCACCAGCGTGATGGCGCCGACCTGGCCGGCCACCAGCGCTTCCAGCGCCGGCGCGAACCAGTCGGCATCCAGCCCATGCATGCGGTCCAGCCACAGGCCCCAGTCTTCGGCGATATGCGCTTCGGTGGCGCTGTCGAGCATGGCCAGCACCGTGCCCTCCACCCCGGTGGCGCCAGCCAGGCCGGCCGGCACCGGCAGCACGCGGCTGCCGCCGGCCAGCGCCAGCCCGCTCAGGAAGGGATCGTTGCTAAGCACCGTATCGGCCAGCCGCGGCACCGGCTGCAGCGCGCCGCCGCCGTACAGCCAGACCGAATTGACCGGCGCCTCGCCGGCGGCCTCGCGCGCCTGGTTGACGCGGTGGTCATACCAGGTCATCTGGATCTCGTTCTGCAGGCGGCGCCAGTCGCGCGCGCGCGCGCCGGCCTGCATCCAGATATCGATATTGCGGCCCGCCGCGCGCAGCGGCGTGGTCGCCTCCAGCGGGCCGAATGCGGCCTCGGGCAGGTACCAGCGCTGCGGGCACGGCGATTCCAGCGCGATGCCGGATTCCAGCAGCAGCTCGTCAATGGCGGCGCGCAGGGCCGTGGCTTCCTGCTGCCGGATGCCCAGCTGGGCGGGCGGCATCAGCACCAGGTGATCGCGCGCGGCGTGGATGTGCACCGGCTGCAGGCAGGTCCAGGACTGGCCGTCGGAGGTGGCGGGGACGGTGCCGCCATGGTCGGCCAGCCGCATATAGGGCGCCAGCGGCACCCGGATCGGGTCCAGCCCCGCCTTGCCGGCCAGCCAGCGCTCCTGCGGCAGGCTGCGCAGGAAGGGGTCGTCGTGCCGCTCGCGCGGGCCGGGCGCGGCCCGGGTCAGCAACTTTCCGAGCGCGGGCAGCTCCAATTGCCGCAGCAGCGCGCCGGGAACGACATCGTCCCGGCCGTCGTCGCCGGCGCCTGGCGGGACGGAAAAGGGCACAATCAGGGTCAGGTGCGTCATCATGGTGGCGAGATTGTAAACTCCCGGCTGGCCGGCGCCAGTCCCGGGCGACGCCGTGGCGTGACCGGGACGGCGCCCGCCGAGGCTTGCATGAGTGCCGCCAGCGCCCCCCGGCGGGGCGCCGGCGCTTTCCCGAAACAACAGGAATCCTCTTGAACTTTCCCTACGAGTGGCAGATCGGCTGGCGATATACCCGCGCTAGCAAGCGCGCCAGCCGCAACACCTTCATTTCGTTCATCTCGATGATCTCGATGTTCGGGATCGCCCTTGGCGTGGCCGCGCTGATCGTGGTGCTGTCGGTGATGAACGGCTTCCAGAAGGAAGTGCGCGACCGCATGCTGTCGGTGCTGGCGCATATCGAAGTGATCGGCCCGTCGGCGCTGCCGGACTGGCAGAAGACCGCGGCCGAGGCCTTGCAGAACAAGGAAGTGGTCGGCGCCGCGCCCTATGTCGCGGCCCAGGCCATGCTGACCCGCGACGACGCCGTGCGCGGCGTGCTGCTGCGCGGCGTGGAGCCGTCGCAGGAGCCCAAGGTGTCGGATATCGGCAGCCAGTTCCGGGCCGGCAGCATGACGGCGCTGGCGCCGGGCGGCTTCGGCATTGCGCTGGGCAACGAGCTGGCCAACGCCATGGGCGTGCAGGTCGGCGACAAGGTCACGCTGGTGGCGCCGCAGGGCACCATCACGCCGGCGGGCGTGCTGCCGCGGCTCAAGCAGTTCACCGTGGTGGGCGTGTTCTCGTCCGGGCATTTCGAGTTCGACAGCGCGCTGGCGCTGGTCAACATGCATGATGCCGAGACCCTGTTCCGCCTGAGCGGCCCCACCGGCGTGCGCCTGAAGCTGCAGGACATGCAGCGCGCGCCGCAGGTGGCCAACGACCTGGCCGGCACCATGTCGGGCGAGCTCTACCTGCGCGACTGGTCCAAGCAGAACCGCAACTGGTTTGCCGCGGTGCAGACCGAGAAGCGCATGATGTTCATCATCCTGACGCTGATCATCGCGGTGGCCGCGTTCAACCTGGTGTCCACGCTGGTGATGACCGTCACCGACAAGCAGGCCGATATCGCCATCCTGCGCACCATGGGCGCGCAACCCGGCTCGATCATGAAGATCTTTATCGTGCAGGGCGTGGCCATCGGCTTTATCGGCACCATCCTGGGCGTGGCCGGCGGCACGCTGATCGCCACCAATATCGACGTGATCGTGCCTTTCATCGAGCGGCTGCTGCACGTGCAGTTCCTGCCGCGCGACATCTATTTCATCAGCGAACTGCCTTCGGATCCCCGCGTGAACGACATCGCCACCATCGGCATCATTTCCTTTGTGCTGGCCACGCTGGCCACGCTCTACCCCAGCTGGCGTGCCGCCCGCGTCAACCCGGCGGAGGCGCTGCGCTATGAGTGAAGCCGTGTTGCATGCCGATACCCCCACACCCGCTGCGGACCAGCCGCGCACCGGCGCGCCGGTGCTGGTGGCCGAGGGCCTGACCAAGCGTTTCCGCCAGGGCGAACTCGACGTGGACGTGCTGCGCGGCGTCGATGTGCGCGTCGATGCGGGCGAGAAGGTTGCCATCGTCGGCGCCTCGGGCTCGGGCAAGAGCACGCTGCTGCATGTGCTGGGCGGGCTGGATGAGCCCGACTCCGGCCGCGTCGCGCTGCTCGGCAAGCCCTTCACGGCGCTGCGCGAGCGCGAGCGCAACGTGGTGCGCAACCGCCAGCTGGGCTTCGTCTACCAGTTCCACCACCTGCTGCCGGAATTCACCGCGCTGGACAACGTGGCCATGCCGATGCGCATCCGCGGCCTGACCCAGCATGACGCGCGCGGCGTGGCGCAGGCCATGCTGGAGCGCGTGGGCCTGGCCGGGCGCGCGAAGCACCGCCCGGGCGAGCTGTCCGGTGGCGAGCGCCAGCGCGTGGCCATCGCGCGCGCGCTGGTGGGGCAGCCGGCCTGCGTGCTGGCCGACGAACCCACCGGCAACCTCGACGACCACACCGCCGGCGGCGTCTATGACCTGATGCTGGAACTGTCGCGCACGCTCGGCACCAGCTTCATCATCGTCACCCACGACCTGGACCTGGCCGGACGCTGCGACCGCGTGCTGCGGCTGCGCGACGGACACCTGCACCAGGAACGCTGAGCCGGCCGAGCCCATGTGGATCGACACCCACTGCCACCTCGATGCCAGCGAGTTCGACGCTGACCGCCAGCAGGTGGCCGACGCGGCCGAGGCCGCCGGCGTGCGCGGCATCGTGGTGCCGGCGGTGGCAGTGTGGAACTTCGAGGCCGTGCGCGCGCTGGCGCGCCACGATGCGCGCTGCGTCTATGCGCTGGGCATCCATCCGCTATGCTCGCCCGGCGCAGGCCAGGCCGACCTTGACACGCTGCGGCGCGAGGTAGCGGCCAGCATGGGCGACCCGCGCTTTGTCGGCATCGGCGAGATCGGGCTCGACTTCTTCGTCGCGGGGCTGGATGCGGAGCACCAGACCTGGCTCTACGTGGAGCAGCTGAAGATTGCGCGCGAATTTGACCTGCCGGTGCTGCTGCATGTGCGCAAGTCGCAGGACCAGGTTGGCGCGCAGTTGCGCAAGCTGGGCGTGAAGCGCGGCATTGCCCACGCCTTCAACGGCAGCAATGAACAGGCGCGGCGCTTTGTCGAGCAGGGCCTGAAGCTCGGCTTCGGCGGCAATGTCACCTTCAGCCGTGCGCGGCAGATCCGCCGGCTGGCGACGGAGCTGCCGCTGGAGGCGCTGGTGCTGGAAACCGACGCACCCGACATCGCGCCGGCGTGGCTGTCTGACGATCAGTTCGGCGAACAGCACAAGGCGCGCAACACGCCGGCGGAGGTGGCGGGCGTGGCACGTGTGATGGCTGAATTGCGGGAAATCAATGCGATGACGCTGGCGCAGGCGACATGGCGCAACGCCGTGGATGCGATGCCGCGGCTGGCGGGGTTTGCGGACACCATGGCCCCCCCGGTTTGCACCGGACACACAACTTCCAATTCTTCTTGACGGGCTGACAAGCTTGCCGCGCCCTGGCGCGGGTACAACTCCGGCTATGCAAGATCAGCCGGGGGAGGTGCCGTGCGTCGGTTCGTGTTGGCCTATGTGGCGGGATGCTGGATGCTGCAGCAGCAGTCAACGCTGCCGCCGGGCGATGGCTTGCACCTGCTTGCCGTTGCGCTGGCGCTGGTGGCTGTCGGCATGGCCTTGTGGGGCAGGCATTGGCATGTCACGCTGCGCGGCCTGGCGCTTGCCGGGGTGGCGTTCGGCGCCGCGTTCTGCTGGTCGGCGTGGCGGGCAGAACTGCGCATGCGCGACTGGCTGCCGGCAACGCTGGAGTCGCGCGACTTCGACGCGCGCGGCGTAGTGTCGGGCCTGCCCGCGAATACCGCCGCCGGGACGCGCTTTGCCTTTACCCTGGAGCCGGGCGCTGCGCTGCCTCGCCACGTGATCCTCAACTGGCGCGGCGCGCCGCCGGACCTGCGTCCCGGCCAGCGCCTCACGCTGACCGTACGCCTGCGGCGTCCGCGCGGGCTCGCCAATCCCTTTGGCTTTGACTACGCCTACTGGCTGCTGGCGCAAGGCTATGGCGCCACCGGCTATGTGCGCCGCGCGCAAGGGCCAGCGCAGGATGCGTCCCGGGAGCGGCTGGCATGGCGCGTGCAAGCCCGGCGCGCCGCCGTGCGCGAGCATCTGCGCGCGGCACTGCCGGCCAATGCCCGTTTCGGTGCGGTGCTGATTGCGCTGGTGATCGGCGACCAGCGCGGCATCCATGCGGATGACTGGCAGGTGTTCCGGCGCACGGGCGTCAGCCACCTGGTTGCCATTTCGGGGCTGCATATCACCATGATCGCCGGCATGGCGGCGTCGCTTGCCGGGCTGTTATGGCGGCATTCGTTCGGACTCGGCCGCTGGTTGCGCCGGCCGCTGCCGCTGTGGCTGCCGGCCCGGCAGGCTGCCCTGGTGGCGGCGGTGGCGAGTGCGCTGGCGTATGGATTGCTGGCTGGCATGCAGATCCCGGCGCTGCGCACCGTGGCCATGCTGTGCGTGGCTGCCGTTGCGGTCTGGGGGGCGCGCGCGCCGCCCGCCTCGGTGGTGCTGGCCTGGGCGGCGCTGGTGGCGTTGCTGCTGGATCCGTGGGCGGTGATGTTGCCCGGCTTCTGGCTGTCCTTCGGTGCGGTGGCGGTCATCTTCTTCGCGGCCCCGCCCGGCCGGGATGTCGCGGCGGCAGGGCGCTGGCAACGCCTGCGGACCACGCTTGCCGCCGGGGCGCGCACGCAGTGGGCCGTGACCATCGGCCTGGTGCCGCTGACCTTGTTGCTGTTCGGCCAGGTATCGGTGGTGTCGCCGCTGGCCAATGCGGTGGCCATCCCGGTGGTCAGCCTGCTGGTGACGCCGCTGGCGCTGCTGGCCGCGGCCGTGCCGATGGCGCTGGCCGTGCCGGTGCTGGCGGTGGCCCATCTGGCCATGGTGGCGTTGGCCGCCATGCTGGAATGGCTTTCGGTGCTGCCATGGGCGATGTGGGACGCGGCCAGTGCGGGGCCGCTGGCGCTGGCTCTCGCCGCGCTCGGGGTCGGGCTGCTGGTTGCGCCTGTCGCCACGGCACGCGTGCGATGGCACGGCGGGTTGCTGATGCTGCCGATGCTGCTGGCGCGCGGCCCCCCGGTTGCGCCCGGCGAGTTCCGCGCGGTGATGCTCGACGTGGGGCAGGGCACCGCGGTGCTGGTGCGGACGCGTTCGCATGTGCTGCTGTATGACGCCGGGCCGGCCTATGCGTCGGGGTCCAGCGCCGGCGCTCAGGTGGTGGTGCCATTGCTGCGTGGCGAGGGGATTGGCCGGCTCGACCACCTGATGGTCAGCCATGAAGACGCCGACCATGCCGGCGGTGTGGCGGACGTTGCTGCGGCGGTGGCCGTGGCCGCGCGCAGCACCGGTGCGCCCGCCGGGCACGCTTTGCTTGGCCCGGCGGCAAGCAACTGGCCGCCGTGCGCGGCGGGCCAGCAGTGGGAGTGGGACGGCGTGCGCTTTACGGTGCTGTATCCGCTCGCGGAGCAGGTCCAGCAGGCCGCCATCGCCAGCAATGCGCGCAGTTGCGTGCTGCGCGTGGACACGGCCGCCCACAGCCTGCTGCTGACCGGCGATATCGGGGTGGCGCAGGTGCGTGCGCTGATCGACCGGTTGCCGGCCGAGGCGCTGCGCGCCGACGTACTGGTGGTGCCGCACCATGGCAGTGGCACTTCGTCCGGCGCGGCCTGGCTGGAAGCGGTACGCCCGTCGGCCGCTGTGTTCCAGCTGGGTTATGCCAACCGCTACCGCCATCCGGCTGCCGAGGTATGGGAACGCTACGGCCGCGCGGGGATCCTGCGCTACCGGACCGACGAAACCGGCGCGGTGACCATGGCCACCGCGCCCACGGGATACGCGTTATCGATGTTTCGGCAGGCACAGCCGCGCTACTGGCGGGCGCGGCCGCCGGCGCCGCGCTAGCCGGTTAGCTGGGCTTGCGGCGGCGCGGGCGTGTGGCGGGCGGCGCTGTCGTGGCTGGCTCCGTCCGCGCCGTGGGTTTCACGCGGGTTCTTGCCGGCGGCACGGGCCGGGCCGGCTCCGCGCCGGCAATGCGCCGTTCGCGCAGATGCGCCTTGGCGCGCTGCAGGCGGGGGGCGACGGTGTCCGCGCGCGCCAGCGCCACGCCGGCGGCCAGGACGTCGCCCAGCACCAGGTGGCTGATGCGCGAGGTCATCGGCGTATAGACCTCGCTGTCTTCCTCGACGTCGGAGAACACGCAGACGTCGGCCAGCCGCGCCAGCGGCGAGCCGCTGTGCGTGATCGCCAGCACGCTGGCGCCGCTGCTGCGCGCCAGCGTGGCGGCGGTCAGCATGTCCCAGGTGCGGCCGCTGTTGGAGACCAGCACAGCCACGTCGCCACGGGCGAGCAGCGCGGCCGACATGCTGAATACATGCGGGTCGGAATACGCAACGGTCGGCATGCCCAGCCGGAAGAACTTGTGCTGGATATCCAGCGCGACGATGCCGGAGTTGCCGCAGCCGTAGAACTCGATGCGCCGTGCGCCGGCGAGCAGCTGGATGCCATGCTCGATCTGGTCGGCGGAGAGCGCATTGCGCACGCTCATCAGCGTGGCAATGGTGCGGTCGAAGACCTTGCCGGCGATGTCCGCCGGGCGGTCATCGGCCGCGACGTCCTGGTGCACGAAGGGCGTGCCGCCACCGACGTTCTGTGCGAACTGCAGCTTGAATTCGCGGAAGCCGTCGTAGCCCAGTGCCGCGCAGAAGCGCGCGATGGTGGGCTGCGACACGCCGGCGCGCTCGGCCAGCTCGGGCATCGACAGCCGGATCACGGCGGCGCCATGCCGGGCGACATAGTCGGCCAGGCGGCGTTCAGAAGGGCGGAGCGTGTCGTAGACGGCTAGGATTCGGTCGCGCATGGCGGCGGGCGGCAGGGTCGGGGTTTCGGATTTGTAGAGATTCTACATCGGATGGCGCTGCATCTTGCCCGAAATGGTGCGCCGCCCGCCCTCGGGGTTTGCCCTAATTCCGGGAATTTCTGCGCAATTGTGATGCATGAGCGGGTCGACGGCGCGCTTGTGCTCGGTATAATGGCGGCGATCTGTAGAAAATCTACATGCGATGGCGCGGCATTGTCGCGCCGCCACCAAGCCCACAAGGAACGTCTCCGCCATGCCTTCTGCCGTCCATGCCGAGCTTCTTGCCGTCACCGAGCGCATCGCTGCGCGCAGCCGCGCCAGCCGCGCCGCCTACCTTGCCCGCTGCGAGCGCGCGCAGGCTGAACTTGGGCCGCTGCGCGGCATGTCCTGCGCCAACCTGGCGCACGGCTTTGCCGCACTGCCGGCCAACGACAAGCTGAAGCTGCGCGTCGACCATGCCCCCAACCTGGGCATCGTCACCGCGTACAACGACATGCTGTCGGCGCACCAGCCGTACGAGCGCTACCCCGCCGTGATCCGCGAGGCCGCGCGCGCGGTGGGCGCGGTGGCGCAGGTGGCTGGCGGCGTGCCGGCCATGTGCGACGGCATCACGCAGGGCAACCCGGGCATGGAGCTGTCGCTGTTCTCGCGCGATGCGATTGCCATGGGCACCGCGGTGGCGCTGTCGCACAACACCTTTGATGCGGCGCTGATGCTGGGCGTGTGCGACAAGATCGTGCCGGGGCTGTTGATGGGCGCGCTGCAGTTCGGTCACCTGCCGATGGTGTTCGTGCCGGCGGGCCCGATGGCCAGCGGGCTGCCCAACAAGGAGAAGGCGCGCGTGCGCCAGCTCTACGCCACCGGCCAGGTCGGGCGCGATGCGCTGCTCGAAGCCGAATGCCAGGCCTACCACGGCGCCGGCACCTGCACCTTCTACGGCACCGCCAACAGCAACCAGTTCCTGATGGAGATCATGGGCCTGCACCTGCCGGGCGCGGCCTTCGTGCATCCGGACAGCGGCCTGCGCGATGCGCTGACCGCGGCGGCCGCGCAACGCGCGATCGCCCTGCGCGCGCGCGGCGATGAATACCTGCCGCTGGCGCGCATCGTCGACGAACGCGCTATTGCCAACGCCATGGTCGGCCTGCTGGCGACTGGCGGCTCCACCAACCACACCATCCACCTGGTGGCGATGGCGCGCGCCGCGGGCATCGTGATCGACTGGAATGATTTCGACCTGCTGTCACGCATCACGCCGCTGCTGGCGCGCGTCTACCCGAATGGCTCGGCCGATGTGAACCACTTCCATGCGGCGGGCGGCGCCGGCTTCGTTATCCGCGAACTGCTGCAGGCCGGTCTGCTGCATGAGGACGTGCAGACCGTGGCCGGCCCCGGGCTGGCCCGCTATGCGCAGGAGCCGGTGATGACCGACGGCGTGCTGCGCTGGCGCGACGGCGCCGCGCACAGCGGCGACGCGCAGGTGCTGGCGACGGCCGCGGAGCCTTTCTCGGCCGAGGGCGGGCTGCGGCTGATGCAGGGCAACCTGGGCCGTGGCGTGATCAAGGTCTCGGCGGTGGCGCCGGAGCACCGCGTGGTGGAGGCGCCAGTGCGGGTGTTCGATGCGCAGGAGGCGCTGCAGGCTGCCTTCGATGCGGGCGAGCTGACTGGCGACCTGGTCGCGGTGGTGCGTTTCCAGGGGCCGAACGCCAACGGCATGCCCGAGCTGCACCGCCTGACCCCAGTGCTGGGCGCGCTGCAGGACGCCGGCCACAAGGTGGCGCTGGTGACCGACGGCCGCATGTCCGGCGCGTCGGGCAAGGTGCCGGCGGTGATCCACGTCGGCCCCGAGGCGCTGGCCGGTGGCGCGCTGGCGCGCGTGCGCGATGGCGACCGCATCCGTGTCGATGCCATTGCCGGCACGCTGCAGTGGCTGGGCGACGAAGGCGAATTCGCGGCGCGCGAGCTGGCCGCGGCGCCGGACGACGATTTCGCGCAGTTCAGCCTGGGGCGCGGCCTGTTTGGCCTGTTCCGGCGCCATGCGCGCATCGCGGAAGAGGGTGGCAGCGCACTTGACCTGTCCGAGGCGGATGCCGAGGCCGGCGCAGGCGGGCGCCAACGTACCGCAGCGGCGCAATCCGTCGCACAATAGCCAGGCCTGAGGCCGATTTTCCCCTGAAGTTCCCTGCGGGGCGGCAGCGCCCCCCGGACGTCTTTGC
Source organism: Cupriavidus sp. UYPR2.512 (assembly GCF_000379565.1). Lineage (NCBI taxonomy): Bacteria > Pseudomonadati > Pseudomonadota > Betaproteobacteria > Burkholderiales > Burkholderiaceae > Cupriavidus > Cupriavidus sp. UYPR2.512. The sequence continues at coordinate 213,005 of NZ_KB903151.1, forward strand.
GCCGCCGCAAGGACGTCCGGCTGGACCGATAAGGACAGACAAGGATGGCGACACCATCCGATACCAAGACCGACGGAGCAGACATGATCTATATCCTGATGGGCGTTTCCGGCAGCGGCAAGACCACGGTTGGCCAGTTGCTGGCACAGCGCCTGGGCTGCGGCTTCCATGATGCCGATGCATTCCACAGCGACGCCAACAAGGCCAAGATGCACGCGGGCATCCCGCTGACCGACGAAGACCGCTGGCCGTGGCTGGCGGCCATGCGCGCCGCCATCGACGCGGCCCGAGCCGAAGGCCGCACCCATGTGTTCACCTGCTCGGCACTGCGCCAGGCCTACCGCGACCGGCTGACCCCGCCCGACGGCGGCGTGACCTTCGTCTTCATGAAGGGCGATGCGTCCCTGATCGGCACGCGCCTGTCCGCGCGCACGGAACACTTCTTCAACCCCGACCTGCTGCAAAGCCAGTTCGATACGCTGGAAGAGCCCAGCGACGCGCTGGTGCTCGACATCCGCCAGTCCCCCGAGGCGCTGGTCGCCACCATCCTCCAGGCCACGGTGCCCCAGGGCGCCGGCGCGGCGCGCTGACCTGCCGACCTCGCCGGGCGTTCCGGCCGGCCCCTTCCCGCTCGGCCCGCAAGCGGCCGCCAGCCAGGCTGGCGGCCGTTTTTTCGTGCGCTGGCAGACATCTTGCTAGTTCACTTTCCGTGCCGGCCGGGCACCCGCCAGCTTGCGGGTTTCGCCGGTACGGGTATGCTGAAAGGGCCAGTGACTCGACAGTATCGCCGTGAGCCCCGAACGGGCAGGCGCGGCGGGCTGGGGACAGAAAACCAGGGCAAAACCAGGGCAGCCGGTAGCGACCCCGAAGTCGCAGTGAAGCGGTAGCACCGGAAGCCCGCGACATGGAGGAACGGCCATCATGGCGGGGCGGTATTTCGACGAGATGCTGGACTGGCGCACGGACGGGGCGCAATGGGTCATCCAGGCGGGGCAAGCATTGCCTGAAGGCGCGGCGCGGCCGCATTACCGGCATTTCGCTGACTGGCTGGCGCGGCAGTCTGAAAGCACGATGGGCAACAAGCGCGCCGAGGCCGACCTGATCTTCCGGCGTGTGGGCATTACCTTTGCCGTCTATGGCGACAAGGATGAAGCCAACAGCGGCACCGAACGCACCATTCCGTTCGACGTGATCCCGCGCATCTTCCCGGCCAGCGAATGGGCGCTGCTGGAAAAAGGCCTGCGCCAGCGCGTGGCCGCGCTCAACCGCTTTGTCCACGACATCTACCACGGCCAGGACATCATCCGCGCCGGCGTGATTCCGCCCGACCAGATCTACAACAACGCCCAGTACCGGCCCGAGATGCTCGGCGTAAACGTGCCGCACGACATCTATGCGCACGTGGCCGGCATCGACGTGGTGCGCGCCGGCGAGGGCGAGTTCTACGTGCTGGAAGACAACCTGCGCGTGCCCTCGGGCGTGTCGTACATGCTGGAAAACCGCAAGATGATGATGCGGTTGTTCCCGGACCTGTTCGCGCGCAACCGCGTGGCGCCGGTGGCCCACTATCCTGACCTGTTGCTCGACATGCTGCGCGGGGTATCGCCGCAGGCCATTGCCGATCCCACCGTGGTGGTGCTGACGCCGGGCATGTACAACTCGGCCTACTTCGAGCATGCCTTCCTGGCGCAGCAGATGGGCGTGGAGCTGGTCGAAGGCAGCGATCTCTTCGTCGAGGACGATCACCTGTTCATGCGCACCACGCAGGGCCCGCAGCGCGTCGACGTGATCTACCGCCGCGTCGACGACGACTTCCTCGACCCGCTGGTGTTCCGCCACGATTCCTCGCTGGGCGCGGCCGGCCTGCTGTCGGTCTACCGCGCCGGCAACGTGACCATCTGCAACGCCATCGGCACGGGCGTGGCCGACGACAAGTCGATCTATCCGTACGTGCCCGACATGATCCGCTTCTACCTGGGCGAAGAGGCGATCCTCAGCAACGTGCCGACCTATATGTGCCGGCGCCCGGACGACCTGCAGTATGTGCTGGACCATATGGAAGCGCTGGTGGTCAAGGAAACCCACGGCGCCGGCGGCTACGGCATGCTGGTCGGCCCGGCCGCCACGCGGGCCGAGATCGATGCCTTCCGCGAAGTGGTGAAGGCGCGCCCGGAGCAGTACATCGCGCAGCCGACGCTGTCGCTGTCGACCTGCCCGACCTATGTGGAGTCGGGCATCGCGCCGCGCCATATCGATCTGCGCCCGTTCGTGCTGTCAGGCAAGGAGGTGCGCATGGTGCCCGGCGGCCTGACCCGCGTGGCGCTGCGCGAAGGCTCGCTGGTGGTGAATTCCTCGCAAGGGGGCGGCACCAAGGACACCTGGGTGCTGGAACGATGAACGCGAACCACTTGATGACCGCCGCAATGACCGCCATGGCGACCGCCGCCACGCCAGGAGAGCCCGCATGCTGAGCCGCACCGCCGACCACCTGTTCTGGATGGCCCGCTACACCGAGCGCGCGGAGAACACCGCGCGCATGCTCGACGTCAACTACCAGACCTCGCTCTTGCCGCAATCGGCCGAGGTGGCCGAGCAGGGCTGGTGGGCCATGCTCGATATCTCCGAACTGACCGACGTTTTCGACCACAAGTACGGACTGCTGTCGCGCGATGATGTGATCGACTTCATGGTGCGCGACATGACCAACGCCTCGTCCATCATGAGCTGCCTGCGCGCGGCGCGCGAGAACGCGCGCGCGGTGCGCGGCTCGCTGACCACCGAGGTCTGGGAGACCGTCAACACCACCTGGCTGGAGGTGCAGCGCCTGATCGCCGACGGCGTGCTGAAGGAAGACCCGTCGCGCTTCTTCGAGTGGGTCAAGTTCCGCTCGCACCTGGCGCGCGGGGTCCAGTTCGGCACCATGCTCAAGGACGATGCCTTCCACTTCATGCGGCTGGGCACGTTTCTGGAGCGCGCCGACAACACCGCGCGGATACTCGACGTCAAGTTCCAGGCATCGGGCAGCGACGAGAGCGATGCCAACCGGGACCAGAACGATTTCTATCACTGGGCCGCGGTGCTGCGCTCGGTATCGGGCTTCGAGGTCTACCGCAAGGTCTATCGCGCGGTCATTACGCCGCAGCGTGTGGCCGAGCTGCTGATTCTGCGGCCCGACATGCCGCGCTCGCTGGTGTCGAGCATGGACGAGGTGGTGGCCATCCTCCACACGGTGCGCAACCAGCAATCGGCGGAAACTGAGCGCCAGGCTGGTAAACTCCACGCCGACCTGAAGTACGCGCGCATCGACGATATTTTCGCGGTCGGCCTGCACCCGTACCTGACCAGCTTCCTGGAGCGCATCGGCGATCTCGGCAATGGCATCAGCCGGGACTTCCTCGTGCCGCTGCTGGCTGCCTGAAATGGGCCGCCGGCAGCCTCCATGTGCCGCCGCCGCGCCCTGATACCGTGAAATACAAGATCCATCACCATACTGTCTACCGCTATGCCGGGCCGGTGCGCCGCAGCGTGCACGAAGTGCGGCTCGAGCCGCGTTCGGGCCCGCTGCAGACCGTGCACCGCTGGCAACTGGCCGCGCCTGGCAATCCGTCGGCGGCGCACGATGGCTTCGGCAACATCGTGCACAACTTCACAGTGGCCGGACCGACCAGCACCATCTCGATCGAAGCCAGCGGGGAGGTGGAAGTGCTGCCGCCGCATGGCGACCTCGACCGGGATGGCCACCATGCGTTCTGTGACGCCCCGCCCCCCGGCGAGTCCCGGGTGTCGCCGCTGTACTTCCTCGGCAGCACGCCACTGACCTCGGCGCCGCCGGAGATGCAGGCGTTTGCCGCTCCGTTCCTGGCGGCCGGGCACGAGATTCCGGCGCTGCTGGCGCTGGCCCAGGGGATTGCTGAGCGGGTGCGCTACAAGCCCAACACCACTGACGTCGGCACTTCGGCAGCCGAGGCCTTCAGCCTGGGCAGCGGCGTGTGCCAGGACCAGGCGCAGGTGATGGTGGCGGCGTGCCGGGCGCTGGGCATCCCGGCACGCTATGTGAGCGGATACTTCTACGATCCGGCCGCGATCGAGATGGCCAGCCATGCCTGGGCCGACATATGCCTGGACCCGGCGCGCGAGGTGTGGTGCAGCGTCGACATCACCCACGGCTGCCTTACCGACGAGCGCCATATACGCCTCGCGGTGGGGCGCGATTACGCGTCAGCTGCACCAGTCAGGGGCATCCTGGAAGGGGGTTCCGGCGAGACGCTCGAAGTAAATGTGAGTATAACGCCGCTTTTTACCTGATTAGGTGCCTGATTCCAGGCAGGGCGCGGTGCCGCGGCACCGGCGCTAGAATCCGGGGTATGCAGGCCATCGGCTGGCTACTTCCGGCCGCCGCCAAGCACACCAAAACAAGACCATGACTTACTGTGTAGCCATGCGGCTGGATACCGGCCTGGTATTCCTGTCCGATTCCCGCACCAATGCGGGGGTAGATGCCATCTCCACGTCGCGCAAGATGACGGTGTTCGAAGAACCCGGCGACCGCGTAATGGTGCTGATGACCGCCGGCAACCTGGCGATCAGCCAGTCGGTGCGCCAGATCCTGGCCGAGAACCATGATGAGAAGCACTCGCTGTGGACCGCGCGCGACATGTTCGAGGCTGCTTCCATTGTCGGCGAGGCGGTGCGCCAGGTGCACAAGCGCGACGCGCATGCGCTGCGCGATGCCGGCATCGAATTCAATGTCAGCCTGATCTTCGGCGGCCAGGTGCGCGGCGAACGGGTGCGCCTCTTCAATGTCTACGCGGCGGGCAATTTTGTCGAGGCCACGCCCGAGAACTGTTATTTCCAGATCGGCGAGGCCAAGTATGGCAAGCCCATCATCGATCGCGTGGTGCAGCCGTCGCTGCCACTGGACGAGGGCGCCAAGTGCGCGCTGATCTCGATGGACTCAACGCTCAAGTCCAATATCTCAGTGGGGTTGCCGCTGGACCTGCTGGTCTATGAGGCTGATTCGCTATGCGTGTCGCGCTTCGTCAATATCGACGAGCGCAACGCCTATTTCCGCATGATCCGCGACACCTGGGGCCAGCGCCTGCGCCAGGTCTTCGGTGAAATCCATAACCCGGACTGGGCGGCCGGCGCGACGGCCGAGTTTCCGCTGACGCGCACCGGCGAAACCGACTGCTGGGGCCAGCCGGTGCGCGCCAAGCGCAATCCGTCGCGTACCCAGGACTGAGGGCCGGCAAGGCAATAAGCGATGCGCGAAATCATCCATTTTTCCCATGCCAACGGCTTTCCGGTGACCACCTACCGCAAGCTGTTCGGCGAACTGGACGGCGACTTCGAATTCCGCGCCGTGGACCGCTACGGGCACAAGCCCGAATTCCCGGTGACGCGCGGCTGGCCGCACCTGGTGGAGGAGCTGCTCGGCGAGATCGACCGCCAGTACCACGAGCCGGTGTGGCTGGTGGGCCATTCGCTGGGCGGGTTCCTGTCGCTGATGGCGGCGCTGCGGCGCCCGGAGCGCGTGCGCGGCGTGGTGATGCTGGATTCGCCGATCATTGCCGGCTGGCGCGCGTCGCTGTTGAAGACCGCGCAGATGTTCGGCATGGACGAAAAGCCCGGCCCGGCAGCGGTAACCAGGAACCGGCGCACCCATTGGCCGGATGCCGAGGCGGTCTGGGAGCACTTCCGCGCCAAGCCCAACTTTGCGGTGTGGGACCAGGAAGTGCTGCGCGACTACGCCATCCACGGCACCGAGCCGACCGGCAAGGACAACGAGCGGCGGCTGCGCTTTGACCGCGAGGTCGAATACTGGATCTACCGCACGCTGCCGACCAGCCTGGGGCGCAAGGTGGCGCGCGGCGCGCCGGTGCCGGTTGGCTTTGTCGCCGGCACGCGTTCGCGCGAGGTGCGCCAGTGCGGGCTGGGTGCCACCCGCAAGCTGGTCGGCCCGAACCTGCGCTTTATTGAAGGCGGCCATCTGTACCCGATGGAGCGGCCGCGGGAGACGGCGCAGCTGGTGCGCGACCTGATCGGCGCGATGCGCCACGAGGGGCGCTGAGGCGGGTGTACTGGGGGCATGCGGCAGGCGTGCGGCGCATGCGCCGCAACACAGCGTGAGACCTTGTTGCAGCCCCGCCGAGGAGGGGTGCTGTCACAATTTCCGGGTCGGCGGGAATCGGGCTCTCATGTATAATCCCGATTTCCCCGGCAAGCTCGGTTTATGACCAAATTCGTCTTCGTCACCGGTGGCGTCGTCTCTTCTCTCGGCAAGGGCATCGCTGCTGCCTCGCTCGCGGCCATTCTTGAGTCGCGCGGCCTCAAAGTCACCCTCCTCAAGCTAGATCCCTACATCAACGTCGACCCCGGCACGATGAGCCCTTTCCAGCATGGCGAGGTGTTTGTCACGGAAGACGGTGCTGAAACCGACCTGGATCTCGGCCACTACGAGCGTTTCGTCTCGGCCAAGATGCGCAAGTCGAACAACTTCACCACCGGCCAGATCTACGAATCGGTGATCCGCAAGGAGCGCCGCGGCGAATACCTGGGCAAGACCGTGCAGGTGATCCCGCATATCACCAACGAGATCCAGGCTTTCGTCGAGAAGGGCGCCGCGGCGTCGCACGACGGCAAGGCCGACGTGGCGCTGGTGGAAATCGGCGGCACCGTGGGTGACATCGAATCGCTGCCGTTCCTGGAAGCCGCGCGCCAGATGAGCCTGCGCATGGGCCGCAACCACTGCGCCTTCGTGCACCTGACGCTGGTGCCGTTCATTGCCAGCGCCGGCGAGCTCAAGACCAAGCCGACCCAGCACTCGGTGCAGAAGCTGCGTGAAATCGGCATCTCGCCGACCGCACTGCTGTGCCGCGCCGACCGCCCGATCCCGGACGACGAGCGCGCCAAGATTTCGCTGTTCGCCAATATCCCGCAGGACGCCGTGATTTCGGTGTGGGATGCGGACAGCATCTACAAGATCCCGCAGATGCTCAACGAGCAGGGCTTGGACCGCCTGATCTGCGAGGAGCTGCGCCTGGATCCCAAGCCGGCCGACCTGTCGATGTGGCAGAAGCTGGTCAACGCCCAGGAAAACCCCGAGCACGAGATCACCATCGGCATGGTCGGCAAGTACGTCGACCTGACCGAGTCGTACAAATCGCTGATCGAGGCCCTGCGCCACGCCGGCATGCATACCGCCACGCGCGTCAACATCGAGTACATCGATTCCGAGGAACTGGAATCGGGCCACCTCGAAGTGCTGGCCCCGCTGGACGCCATCCTGGTGCCGGGCGGCTTCGGCAAGCGCGGCACGGAAGGCAAGATCCGCGCGATCCAGTACGCCCGCGAGAACAACATCCCCTACCTGGGCATCTGCCTGGGCATGCAGCTGGCCGTGATCGAGTTTGCCCGCCACCTGGCCGGCATGACCGACGCCAACTCGACCGAGTTCAACCTGGAAACCGAGCACCCGGTGGTCGCACTGATCACCGAGTGGGTGGACCGCGAAGGCAAGGTCGAGCAGCGCTCGGCCAATTCCGACCTGGGCGGCACCATGCGCCTGGGCGCCCAGCGCGTGCCGGTCAAGGAAGGCACCAAGGCCTCGACGATCTACGGCGCCGAGGTCAACGAACGCCACCGTCACCGCTACGAGGTCAACAACCACTACGTGCCGACGCTGGAAAAGGCCGGCATGGTGATCTCGGCGCGCACGCCGACCGAGAACCTGCCGGAAATGATGGAGCTGCCCGAGTCGATGCACCCCTGGTTCGTCGGCGTACAGTTCCACCCGGAATTCACCTCGACGCCGCGCGACGGCCACCCGCTGTTCAAGGCCTACGTCGAAGCCGCGCTGGCCAGCCAGCAGCGCAAGGGCGCCTGAGTCCCGGCGGCAAGCAGGAGAGACAGTCATGAAACTCTGTGGATTCGAGGCCGGCCTCGACCAGCCGTTCTTCCTGATCGCAGGTCCGTGCGTGATCGAGTCGGAGCAGATGGCGCTGGATACGGCCGGCGAGCTCAAGGCCATCACCGCTGAACTGGGCATCCCGTTCATCTACAAGTCGTCGTTCGACAAGGCCAACCGGTCTTCGGGCAAGTCGTTCCGCGGCCTGGGCATGGAAAAAGGCCTGGAGATCCTGGCGACGGTCAAGCGCGAGATCGGCGTGCCGGTGCTGACCGACATCCACGAGATCGACGAGATCAAGCCCGTCGCCGCCGTGGTGGACGTGCTGCAGACGCCGGCGTTCCTGTGCCGCCAGACCGATTTCATCCGTGCCTGCGCTCAGAGCGGCAAGCCGGTGAATATCAAGAAGGGCCAGTTCCTGGCGCCGCACGACATGAAGAACGTCATCGACAAGGCGCGCGACGCCGCGCGCGAAGCCGGTCTGCCTGACGATGTCTTCATGGCCTGCGAGCGTGGTGTCTCGTTCGGCTACAACAACCTGGTGTCCGACATGCGCTCGCTGGCGATCATGCGCGAGACCGGTGCCCCGGTGGTGTTCGACGCCACCCACTCGGTGCAGCTGCCGGGCGGCCAGGGCACCAGCTCGGGCGGCCAGCGCGAGTTCGTGCCGGTGCTGTCCCGCGCCGCCGTCGCTACCGGCGTGGCGGGCCTCTTCATGGAAACGCACCCGGACCCGAGCAAGGCCATGTCCGACGGCCCCAACGCGGTGCCGCTGTCGCGCATGAAGGAACTGCTGGCCGTGCTTAAGGACCTGGACACGCTGGTCAAGCGCGCCGGCTTCCTGGAAGACAACTTCGGCTGGCCGGCCTGCGCCTGAGCAGGCCCGGTTTTGTCACCACCGCGCCCTTCGTGGAAGCCGGTGGTGACAAACCATATCGAAAGACAATACAAAAAATCGGGAGATTCTCTATGGCCGCCGGCTATATCATCGCCTACATCGACGTGACCGACCCCCAGCAGTACGAAGAATACAAGGTGCTCTCGAGCAAGGCCATGCAGATCCATGGCGCCGAGGTGCTGGTGCGCGGCGGCAAGACCGAGCCGCTGGAAGGGGATTGGGCGCCGACGCGCGTCGTGGTGCTGAAATTCCCCAGCTATGAAGCCGCCAAGTCGTTCCACGACGGCGAGGCCTACCGCGCCGCGCGCAAGTCGCGCGAGCACGCGGCGAAGATGAACATGATCGTGGTGGAAGGCGCTGCCTGAGGGTTGTCGGGCAGTTTGACATGCGCCTGACACGGGCACAGCTTGAAGTAATCAGCAGCAGCAAGAATCAACAGTCAGAGAGGAATTCATGAGTGCAATCGTAGATATCATCGGTCGCGAGGTTCTCGACTCGCGCGGCAACCCCACCGTCGAATGCGACGTGCTGCTGGAATCCGGCGTGATGGGCCGTGCAGCGGTTCCGTCGGGCGCGTCGACCGGTTCGCGCGAAGCCATCGAGCTGCGCGACGGCGACAAGAGCCGCTATCTGGGCAAGGGCGTGCTGAAGGCCGTCGAGCACATCAACACCGAAATCTCCGAAGCCATCATGGGCCTGGACGCCTCCGAGCAGGCCTTCCTGGACCGCACCCTGATCGACCTCGACGGCACCGAGAACAAGGGCCGCCTGGGCGCCAATGCCATGCTGGCCGTGTCGATGGCCGTGGCCAAGGCCGCCGCTGAAGAAGCCGGCTTGCCGCTGTACCGCTACTTCGGCGGTTCGGGCGCGATGCAACTGCCGGTGCCGATGATGAACATCGTCAACGGCGGCGCGCATGCCAACAACAGCCTGGACATCCAGGAATTCATGATCATGCCGGTGTCGCAGACCAGCTTCCGCGAAGCCCTGCGCTGCGGCGCCGAGATCTTCCACGCGCTGAAGAAGATCCTGGCCGACAAGGGCATGTCCACCGCGGTGGGCGACGAAGGCGGCTTCGCCCCGAATTTCTCGTCCAACGAGGAATGCCTGAACACCGTGGTGCAGGCCATCGAGAAGGCCGGCTACCGCGCCGGTGAAGACGTGCTGCTGGCGCTGGACTGCGCCGCCAGCGAGTTCTACCACGAGGCCGAAGGCGTGTACCAGCTGGAGGGCGAAGGCCTGAAGCTGACCTCGACGCAGTTCGCCGACTACCTGGCCAACCTGTGCGACAAGTTCCCGATCGTGTCGATCGAGGACGGCATGGCCGAAGGCGACTGGGACGGCTGGAAGACGCTGACCGAGAAGCTGGGCACGCGCGTGCAGCTGGTGGGCGACGACCTGTTCGTCACCAACACCAAGATCCTGAAGGAAGGCATCGAAAAGGGCATCGGCAACTCGATCCTGATCAAGATCAACCAGATCGGCACCCTGACCGAAACCTTTGCCGCCATCGAGATGGCCAAGCGCGCCGGCTACACCGCCGTGATCTCGCACCGCTCGGGCGAGACCGAAGACAGCACCATTGCCGATATCGCCGTGGGCACCAACGCCGGCCAGATCAAGACCGGCTCGCTGTCGCGCTCGGACCGCATGGCCAAGTACAACCAGCTGCTGCGCATCGAGGAAGACTTGGGCGATATCGCCAGCTACCCGGGCAAGGGCGCGTTCTACAACCTGCGCTGACAGCTTGCCCCGTCGTTCCCGCTTGTGCGGGAGCGACAGCAAGCGGATGGAATGGCGGCGGCCGGGATTCCCTGGCCGCCGCCGTTTTTGTATCGAAATCTGCCTGGTAATTGCCTTCTAGGCTGAGTTCGCAGATCATTGTGCGGAATTTCCTGTCCGCCATCTTTCATGCGCCTGATTTCGCTGCTGTTGTTCGTGCTGCTGCTTGCCATCCAGTACCCACTCTGGCTGGGCAAGGGCGGATGGCTGCGCGTGTGGGACCTGAACCGGCAACTGACCGAGCAGGGCACCCGCAACCAGACGCTCAAGCTGCGCAACGCCAAGCTGGAAGGCGAAGTCGCCGACCTGCAGGACGGCACCGGCGCGATCGAGGAACGTGCCCGCTATGAGCTGGGCATGGTGAAAGAAGGCGAGGTCTTCGTGCAGTTTGTCGCGCCGGCGCCCAAGGTCAGCGCCACGCCGCCGTTGCCGCCGCCGTCGAATTCGGTCGCCGGAAGAGGTGGCCACTAAGGGGCGTCTTGCCACTCGCTGTCGGCGGGCTTGGATCCAGCCCGCCGGCTGTCCGTCACCACCAGCCGTACGGATAACCGCCCCAGCCCCAGCCGGGCATACCGACGCTGACGCCGCCGCCCCAGTGGCCGCCACCCCATCCCCCGTAATACAGGCTCCAGCTGGTGTTCGGATAGCCATAAGCCGCGCGCGCGGCCGCGGCCTGCTGGTCGAGCGCGATCGCGGCTGCCTGTTCGCGCAGTATCTGCTGGTTCAGCGTGTCGAGCTTCTGCTTGTCGTCAGCGGTCAGCGGCGCTGGCGGGATGGCGTTGGGCGCCAGCCGCGCCGTGGGCGGCGAGCCGTTGACGTCGCGCGGCAGCTCTGCGCAGCCGGCGGCCAGCAGCAGTGCGCCGATCGCGGTGCAGGCGGCAATGCGGCGCAGCACGGCCGGCACGATCGCGGGAGATTCAGGCAGGGAGGGGGTGGCCCGGGCGGACATGGCTGTTCTCAGGCTCGCTTGCGGCAGCTGGATGTTGCCATCGTACAGCCGTTGGACAGGCCGGCAAGGCGGTTGTTTCCGCCGTGCCGCCCCGCGCCTGCCGCTCAGTGGTGCTGCTGCGCGCCGGCACCGGCGCCGGTGGCGATATGGGTGGCCGAGAACAACTGGGCGCAGTCGACCGGATCAAATTCATAGCGCAGGCCGCAGAAGTCGCAGTGGATCTCGACCTGGCCGCGCTCGGCGATGATGCCTTCGATCTCTTCCTGGCCCAGCGACTGCAGCATGCCCGCCACCTTGGGGCGCGAGCAAGAGCAATGGAAATGCGGCGTCAGCGGCTCAAACACGCGCAAGCCGGCGGCCTGCAGGTCTTCCCAGAACAGACGGCGCAGCAGGGTGTCGGGGGTCTCGGCCAGCAGTTCGTCGGCCTTGAGCGTGGCGCCCAGCTGCACGGCGCGGTCCCAGGTGTCCAGGTCCTGCGCGCGGGCATGACTGGCCAGCGGTGCGCCGGTCTCGCCGACTTCCGCGGTGCCGCCGTAGGCCGGCAGCTTCTGCAGCAGCATGCCGGCGGCGACGTGGTCGTCCGCCGCCAGCCACAGGCGCGTGTCGAGCTGCTCGGACGCCTGCATGTAGTGCTCCAGCACGGCGCTGATCGAGGCCAGCGGGCCATGCGCGTCGGCCAGCGGCACGATGCCCTGGTACGCCTGCTGGCCCGGCAGCTTGTCCTTCGGGTCCAGCGTGATGGCAAAGCGGCCGTGACCGTGGGCGTTGACCATCTGCGCCAGCGTGGCGTCGTCGGCGATCTGCGCGTCCTCGGCCAGCTTGGCGGTGGCGCGCATCGACAGGTCGGACAGGCATTCCACCACCAGCATGCGCACCGGGCCGTCGCCGTGCAGCTGCATCACCAGCGCTCCGTTGAACTTCAGGTTGGCCGACAGCAGCGCCGCGGCGGCCATCATCTCGCCCAGCAGCCGGCGCACCGGTGCGGGATAGCTGTGGCGGCCCAGCACTTCCTGCCAGGTGGCTTCCATGCGCACCAGCTCGCCGCGCACGGGAGCCGCGTCGAACAGGAATTTCTGCAGGGTGTCGGGGGTGGTCGCGGGTGTGGTGGTGTGGGTCACAATAATCTGTCGATGATTCCGTAAGTGCCGCCGCGGTCGTCAGCCGATCCGCTTGAGCTGTTGCTTGTACATGGCCTGCCGGGTGGCGTAGGTCTCGGCGTTGCGGTACAGGTTGGCGACGTCGGCGTCGGTCAGCTCGCGCACCACCTTGGCCGGCGCGCCCAGGATCAGCGAGCGGTCCGGGAAGACCTTGCCCTCGGTCACCACGGCACCGGCGCCGACCAGGCATTCCTTGCCGATCACGGCGCGGTTCAGCACCACGGCCTGGATCCCGATCAGCGAGCCATCGCCCACGGTGCAGCCGTGCAGCATGGCCTGGTGGCCGATCGAGACCTTGTCGCCCAGGGTCAGCGGGCAGCCCGGGTCGGTATGCAGCACCGAGCCTTCCTGGATGTTGGTGTCCTCGCCCACCACGATCGGTTCGTTGTCGCCGCGGATCACGACACCGGGCCAGGCGCTGGCGCGGGACTTGAGGGTCACGTTGCCGATGACGGTGGCCTCGGGGGCCACGTAGGCATCGCTGTCGATATTGGGCTTGACGTCGCCGAGCTGGTAAAGCGCCATGGGGTCTCCTGCACGAAAGGCTTTTGTTGAAGTGGGGGTTGCCGCCGGACTTTAAAGGGCGGGGGTGCGGGCGCGCGGCGCCACGGCGACTGCGCGGCTTGCCCGGCAGTCGGGCACCGGCCAGGCCCTACAATGGCGGCAGACCCGGATTTTACGCTCATGCCAGAAAAAACACCCGCCGCCGCCTTGCCTGAACCGTCACTTTCTCCGCGCCACCAGGCGCTGGCGGTGCTGTGCATGACGGATCCCCGGCAGAAGGCCGTGGCGGCGCGAGCACTTTACCGCCATGTGACGACGTTGCCGGACGAGGCGCTTGCCGCCGGCGAAGCGATCCAGGCCGGTGCCGGCCAGGCCATCCCCGGCCGCCCCGCGCGGCCGCCGCTGGTGGCGCCGCAGGACGTCGAGCGGCGCCGCTCGCTGCATACCCCGGCCGGGCGCGCGGCGATGATCCATGCGCTGTGCCATATCGAGTTCAATGCCATCAACCTGGCGCTGGACGCGGCCTGGCGCTTCGCCGGCATGCCGCCCGGCTACTACCGCGACTGGCTGCGCGTGGCCGATGAGGAGGCGTACCACTTCACGCTGCTGGCCGACCACCTTGGCACGCTGGGCGCGGCCTACGGCGACTTCCCCGCCCACAACAGCCTGTGGGAGATGACCGACAAGACCGCCGGCGACGTGCTGGCGCGCATGGCGCTGGTGCCGCGCACGCTGGAGGCGCGCGGGCTCGATGCCTCGCCGCCGGTGCGCGCCAGGCTGGCCGGCGCCGGTGACCACGCCGCTGCGGCCATCATCGACATCATCCTGCGCGACGAGGTCGGCCACGTGGCCATCGGCAACCACTGGTACCGCTGGCTGTGCGCGCAGCGCGGCCTGGACCCCGTTGCCACCTACGCGCAGCTGGCCGGGCAGTACCGTGCGCCGAAGCTGCGCGGGCCGTTCAATCTCGATGCGCGGCGCGCGGCGGGCTTCGATGAGGATGAACTGGCCTGGCTGGAGGCATCGGCCGGTTAGGCCAGCCGTCCTGTACCTCAGCCGCGCGGCGCAAAGCCATGCTTGCGCGCCGACCAGACCGCCAGCCAGGTTGCGGCGAGCAGGGCCGCCAGCACCGGCGGGAATGCGCCGATTCCGAAGCCATCGAGCAGCAGCCCGCCGATGACGCCGCCGCCGGCGATGGCGATATTCCAGGCGGTAACCAGCATCGATTGCGCCACGTCCGCGGATTTGCCGGCGGTCTTTGCCAGCGCCGTCTGGAACAGCGTGGAAACGCCGCCGAAGCCCAGGCCCCAGATCGCGGCCGCGGCATAGACCACGGCCGGGTGGCCGCCTCCGGCCCCAAGCGCCAGCACCGCAAGCCCGAACAGCAGCGTGTTGGCCAGCGTCAGCGCCCGCAGCCACTGGTCGATCAGCACGCCGGTGATCCAGATGCCGGCGAGCGAGGCCACGCCGAACACGAACAGGACCAGATCAAGCCGTGCCCCGGCGTTGCCGGCTCGCAGGAACGGCGCGATATAGGTGTAGAGGATGTTGTGCGCCAGCACGAAGGCGAGCGTCACGAACAGTACGGGACGCACGCCCGGCATGGTGAACACGCGCGCGACCGGTAGCCGCTGGCCGGCGGGCTGGCCGGCAAAATCCGGCACGCTGGCCAGCACCCAGGCAATCAGGCCCAGCGTCAGCACGCTGACGATGCCGAAGCACGCGCGCCAGCCCATGAGCGCACCGAGGAAGGTCCCGGATGGCACGCCCAGCGACAAGGCCAGGGGAATGCCAACCATCGCGACAGCGATGGCCCGACCCTTGAGGTGATCGGGAACCATGCGCGCGGCATAGCCAGCCAGCAGCGCCCACAGCAGGCCGGCCGAGACACCCGCAAGGAAGCGCGCCGCCATCGTCAGGACATAGTTGCCGGACCAGGCCGTCACGGCGTTGGCGACGGCAAAGCCCGCGATGGCAAGCAGCAGCAGCGGCCGCCGCCGCAGCCCTTGCGTGGCCGCCGTCAGCGGCATGGCGGCCACCAGTGAACCGAAGGCGTAGATGGTGACGAGCTGGCCGGCAAGCGGCTCGGAGATGGCAAGGCCCGCGCCGATCTGCGGCAGCAGCCCTGCCGGCAAGGCCTCGGTCAGGACGGTGATGAAGCCTGCGACGGCAAGCGCAAGCAGTGCCGGAAGCGGTAGCCGCGCAGGCTGCGCGCTCTGGTGTGCATCGTTTGCAAGTGTGTTGGTGGCTGTCGTCATGTTGGCGCCTTGACAAGGGGTGGTGCGTTGCGTGGAGGGTTACGCGGCAGCGGGGGCGACACCGTAGACCGCGTCGCGCAGATCGGTGACAAAGCGGCCGGACATGCCCTCGTACAGCGTGTTGGTGAAGGCCACCACGCTCAGTCCCTGGCTGCGGTCGACGAACCAGGCGTGGCCGTAGGCGCCGCCCCAGCGCCAGGTGCCGGTGGCTTCCGGGGAGCCCGCCCGGCGCGGATCGCGCAGCACCGAGAAGCCCAGCCCGAAGCCGGTTCCCGGCGCATCGGGCAGGTCCAGGCCGCCGGTCTGGTCGCGCGCCATGTCCTCGACCAGGGCGGATGGCAGCAACGCGCCGCCGCCCTGGCGCAAGGTCTCCAGCAGGCGCAGGAAGTCTTGCGCCGTGCCCGCCATGCCCGCCCCGCCGGACGGGAAGGCCCGCGCATTGAAGATGCGGGCGGGGCTGTAGGGAATGCCAACCGTGCCTTCGAGCACCGGCACTGCCTCGCCTTCGCGCAGGCGGCGCGGGTGCGGGCTGTCATTCACATACGGGGTCGGCACGCGGTGCGCATCGCGTGCCACGAAGCCGGTGTCGTCCATGCCCAGCGGGCCGGTCACCAGCTGGCGCACTGCTGTGTCCAGCGGCGTGCCATGGACGCGCTCGATCAGCGCGCCCAGCACGTCGGTCGCGAGCGAGTAGCCCCACGCGTTACCCGGTTCGTACAGCAAGGGCACGCTGGCGATGCGCCGCAGGTTCTCCGCCAGGCTGATGGTGGTGTCGTCCATGCCGTCGGAAACTCCGGCGCGGGCATAGGGCCCGTCTTCGCCGGACTCGAAGAAGCGATAGCCCAGCCCCGCGGTATGGCTGAGCAGCTGCCGCGCCGTGATGCGTGCCGGTCGGCCATCGGCCAGGCGCGGGCGGAAATCGGGCAGCCAACGGTCGATACCCTGGTCAAGGTCGAGCCGGCCTTGTGCCACCAGCACCAGTGCAGCCACGCAGACGATCGGCTTGCTTACCGAAGCCAGCCGGAAGACCGCATCCATGCGCATCGGCTGTCCGCTTTCCCGATCGGCCAGGCCTGCCGCGTGCTGGCAGACCAGTTCGCCGTCGCGGCTGACCAGCACGACGGCGCCGACCAGTCGCCGCTGGTCCAGCGCCTGCCGGACCACGGCGTCGATGCGCGCGTTCAGTGGCGCGGGGAATGCAGGGGACACACCTGGACGCGGTGCAATCGTGGGGAGGGACACAGCGGAATCCTTGTTCAGTGAACGACCCGCTCACGATAAGGACCCAGCCATTAAAGAAAAAGTGGGCTACAGTTCCTTTTTCTCCGGAACTTTGTGTCCGCAATCGGAGGGCATCATGGACAGCCTCAGTGGCTTCGCTGTGTTTGTGCAGGTGGCCGAGACCCGCAGTTTTGTCGCGGCGGGGCGCTTGCTGGGGGTGTCGGCCTCTGCCGTCGGCAAGAGCGTGGCGCGCCTGGAAGAAAGGCTCGGCGTACGGCTGTTCCACCGCAGCACGCGCAGCGTGACGCTGACCGCCGAAGGCACGCTGTTCCTGGAGCGCAGCCGCCGCGTGCTCGCCGAGATCGAAGCGGCGGAGCTGGAACTGGCCGAAGCCACCGCGGCGCCGCGCGGCCGCCTGCGGGTGAGCCTGCCGCTGGTCAGTTCACTGGTCTTGCCCGTGCTGGGCGATTTCATGCGCGCGTATCCGGACATCGAGCTGGACCTGGATTTCACCGATCAACTGGTCGATGTCATCGAGGAGGGCTTCGATGCGGTGGTCCGCACCGGCGAGCCCGCCGACTCGCGCCTGTCGGCGCGCAAGCTGGGTGCGTTCCAGGCGCTGCTGGTGGCATCGCCCGAGTACCTGGCGCAGCGCGGCACGCCGAAGGTGCCTGCCGACCTGGCCGGCCATGCTTGCCTGCATTACCGTTTTCCCCACACCGGCAAGCTCGAGGCTTGGCCGCTGCGGCGCGCGCCGGGCGAGCCCGAGCTGGCGCTGCCGACATCGATGATCTGCAACAACATCGAGACGCGCCTGTGCTTTGCGCTGCGCGGCCTGGGCATTGCCTGCCTGCCGGATTTCGCCATCCGCGAGCAGCTGGCCGATGGCAGCCTGTGCCAGGTACTGTCGGGCCATGTGGGGCCGGCCAAGGCCTTTCATGTGCTCTGGCCGGCGAGCAGGCATCCCTCGCCCAAGGTGCGGGCGTTGGTCGACTTCCTGTGCGCGCGGGTCTTTCCCGCCGACGAGGCGCCGGCAGGGCAGGCCCGGAGTGCCTAGGCACTCCGGGCGGCGCGCTCTTCCTCCAGCAGGCGTAATACCCGCCGCTGGATTTTCCCGGTCGTCGTCATCGGCAACTGGTCGATGAATTCGATCGCCTTCGGGTATTCATACGGCGCCAGCTGGCCGCGCACATGCGCCTGCAACTCTGTGATCAACGCCGCGTCGCCGTCGAATGAACGGGCCACCGACGGCGTCAGCACCACGAAGGCCTTGACCACGGCGCCGCGCTCGGGGTCGGGCGAGGGCACCACGGCGCAGTTGGACACCGCCGGATGCTTGAGCAGGCAGTTCTCGATCTCGCTGGGCCCGATGCGGTAGCCCGAGGACTTGAACACATCGTCGGCACGCCCCTGGTACCACAGGTAGCCGTCGGCATCGACGCGCGCCAGGTCGCCGGTGCGGCACCAGCGCAGGCCGTCACGCTCGCTGTACTTGCCCGCGGTCGCCGCCTCGTTCTTCCAGTAGCCGAGGAAGAACACCGGGTCCGGATGCCCGGCGCTGTCGGTGGCGCACACCGCCACCTCGCCGTCTTCGCCGGGCGGGCAGGGGCGGCCTTCGTCGTCGATCACCTGCACGCGGTGGCCCGGGTAGGGGCGCCCCATCGAGCCCGGCCGTGCCGGCCAGCCCAGCTGGTTGTCGTCGTTCTGTGCGGTGCAGTTGCCGACGATGTAGTTGATCTCGGTCTGGCCGAACATCTCGTTGACGATCACGCCCAGCGCATCGCGGCACCAGCCGAACACGGTCTCGCCCACGGCCTCGCCAGCGCTCATCAGCGCACGCAGCCTGATGTCGTAGCGCTGCCGCGGCTCGGGGCAGGCCTTCATCATCTGCTTGAGCGCGGTCGGGAACAGGAAGGTGTTGGTGACGGCGTAGCGCTCCAGCAGTTCAAAGGCACGCTCGGCGGAGAACCGTCCCTGGTAGCCGACGATGGGCTTGCCGAAGTACAGCGCCGGCATCAGCGCATCCCACAGGCCGCCGGTCCAGGCCCAGTCGGCGGGGCTCCAGAACACGTCGTCGTCCTGCGGATACCAGTTCTGCGAGCAGACAAAGCCGGTCAGGTTGCCGATCAGCGCGCGGTGCGGGATCAGCGCGCCCTTGGGCGGGCCGGTGGTGCCGCTGGTGTAGATCAGTACGGCGGCTTCGTCGGCCTTGGTCTGCTCGGCGGTAAAAGCGGGCAGCTGCGCAGCCAGCAGCACGTCCCAGTCGTAGTCGCCGCGGCCATGCGCGCCGCCGGCGGCAATCACGGTGGCCAGCGTCGGGCATTCCGGGCGCGCGGCCAGCACATTGTCGATGGAAGTCTCGTCGGCGATCGCCACGTTGGCTTCGCTGTGCGCGATGCGGTAGGCCAGTGCCTCGGGCCCGAACAGCATCGACAGTGGCATGGCGATGGCGCCGAGCTGGTAGATCGCCATATGGGCGATCACAGTCTCGATCCGTTGCGGCATCACGATCGCCACGCGGTCGCCGCGCGCCACGCCGAGCGCGCGCAGCGCCGCCGACAGGCGGTTGGCCTCGGCCTGGATATGGGCAAAGGTATGCGCGTTGCGGCGGCCGTCCTCGTGCTCGGTATAGACCGCGATGCGGTCCATCGTGGCCGGGTCGCGCGCCCAGCGCCCGCAGCAGGCTTCGGCGATATTGAAATGCGGGGGAATCTCCCAGCGGAAGGATTCATACAGGGCGCGATAGTCGTCGCGCCGGCTTGCCGGCAAGGCAGCTGCGGCCATCCAGGGTCTCCGGTAGGTTCGGATCGCGGCAATCGCGGCCCCGATATGGCGGCGGCCGCTATAATGCCGGCAAGCGAACGATCGTTCTATTTTGTTTGGGCTTCCCTCGCCAGCCCCCGTGGCGCCGCGCCCGGCGGCGGGAAGACCCACGCGCCAGGGTGGAGACAATGACAATCAAGGAAACCTCGCGGTCTGAATTTATCACGTTGCGCGGGCTGCGCTACCACGTGCGCCACTGGGGCAAGCCCGGCGCGCGCAAGCTGTTCATGCTGCATGGCTGGATGGATGTGGCCGCGTCGTTCCAGTTCCTGGTCGACCACCTGCGCGGCGACTGGCATGTGATTGCGCCGGACTGGCGCGGGTTTGGCGAGACCGACTGGCCTACGCGCCACCCGGGTACGCAGTCCTACTGGTTCGCCGACTATATCGCCGACCTGGAGGCCTTGCTCGACCATTACGAGCCCGACGGCCAGGTCGACCTGGTCGGCCACAGCATGGGCGCCAACGTGATCTGCCTGTATGCCGGCATCCGCCCGCAGCGCGTGCGCCGCGTGGTGGACCTGGAGGGCTTCGGCATGACCGCGACGCGGCCGGTGCATGCGCCGAAGCGCTATGCGCGCTGGCTGGACGAATTGCGCGCCGGCTCGGAACTGAAGACGTATGACAGCGTGGACGGCGTCGCCGCCCGGCTGCAGAAGACCAACCCGCGCCTGCCTGACGACCGTGCCGCCTTCCTGGCGGCGCACTGGTCGCGCCGCAATGCGGATGGCCGCTGGGAGATCCTGGGAGACCCGGCGCACAAGCTGGTCAACCCGATGCTGTACCGGCTCGATGAGGTGATGGCGGTCTGGGAGCAGGTCAGCGCGCCAGTGCTGCATGTGGAAGCGCGCGCTTCGGAGACGCTGCGCCATATCGCCCACAAGCAGGCCATCGACGAATTCAAGGAGCGCTTCCGCGCCTTCCGTGACTTCCGTGAAGCGGTGGTCGATGACGCCGGCCACATGCTGCATCATGACCAGCCCGCCGCGGTGGCGGAGCTGGTGGAGTCGTTCTGCAGTGTGGTGTGAGCGCTGGCGCCGCCCGTTCAGGCATGCGTGAGCTTTTCCTTCAGCGCGGCGTTATTGCTGGTGTGCACGTGCACCAGCGCCTTTTCCGGGAAGGCGTAGTGGTAGGCGCGGCGCAATGCCAGCGCGGCCTCATGGAAGCCTGACAGGATCAGCTTCTGCTTGTTGGTGTAGTAGGCGATGTCGCCCGCGGCAAAGATGCCGCGGCGCGAGCTTTCGTACGTGGTGGTATCGACCAGGATGCGGCCGGCGCGCATGTCCATGTCCCACTGCGCGATCGGGCCCGGCTCGGACACCAGGCCGTACAGCGCCACCAGTTCATCGGCGGGCAGCACCGTGCTGCCGTCGCGGGTGCGCACCTCGACCTCGGTCAGCGGGCCATCCTGGCCTTCGGTGCGCAGGGCGCCGAGCATGCCGACCACGAAATCCATCTCGCCGGCCGCCACCGCTTCGCGCATTTCGGCGACGGTGCCGTCGGCCGCGCGGAAGCCTTCGCGCCGGTGCAGCAGCGTCACGCGCGCGGCCACCTTGCGCAGCGCCAGCGCCCAGTCCAGCGCCGAATCGCCGCCGCCGGCCACCATCACGCGCTTGCCGGCAAAGCGCGACACATCGCGCACGGCGTAGTGCACGTGGCGGCCTTCCAGTGCCGGTGCTTCCGGCAGCGCTACGCGCTGCGGCGCGAACGCGCCCGCGCCGGCGCAGACCAGCACCGCGGCGACATCGAAGCGCTTGCCGCCGTCGGTGGTGACCAGCAGGCGCTCATGGACGGCATGCCCGTCAGGTGCCGGCTGCCGTGCGATTTCGGACAAGCTTTCCGCGCGCTGGCCGAAGTGCATCGGGAAGTCGAACGGCGCGCATTGCTCCAGCAGCCGGTCGACCAGGTCCTGCGCCAGGCAGCCCGGCACGGCGGGGATGTCGTAGATCGGTTTTTCGGGATAGAGCTCGGTGCACTGGCCGCCGGCGCGGTCGAGCACATCGATCAGCTCGCATTTGAGGCCGAGCACGCCGGCCTGGAACGCGGCAAAGAGCCCGACCGGGCCGGCGCCCACGATCAGGACATCGGTGGTGGTGACGGGGGCTGGTGCGAGGGGGGTAGCGGTAGGCATTGGGCGTGGCGGGCACGCCAGGTGCCCGCAAAAAAGGACGGTGCAAGCCCCGACTATACCCCGCACATCGCCGGTTTCCGGCGACGCCAGCGTTGCCGGCAGGGCTTTGGCATGGCTTTCCAGGGTGCGCCGGCGTCACGCATGCAGGGGGCGACGGGAGTAGAATGGCTCCATGCAAAACGCCCACGCCATCAATGCCGACCTGCATTGCCATTCCACCGTGTCCGACGGCACGCTGGCGCCGCGCGCCATCGCGGAAATCGCCCGCGACGCGGGTGTCGCGTTCTGGGCGCTGACCGACCACGACGAACTGGGCGGGCAGGCCGAGGCGCGTGCCGCGGCCGAGGAATTCGGCATGCGCTATGTGCCGGGCGTGGAGATCTCGGTGACCTGGGCCGGGCAGACCGTGCATATCGTCGGGCTGCAGATCGACCCGCACTGCCCGGAACTGATCGACGGCCTGGCCGATACCCGTTCGGGGCGCGCGCGCCGCGCGCGCGATATCGCTGACGCGCTGGCAAGAGTGGGCATCACCGGCGCCTATGAAGGGGCGCTGCAGCACGTGGGCAACCCGGACCTGATCTCGCGCACGCACTTTGCGCGCTGGCTGGTCGACCAGGGCCGTTGCGCCACCGTGGGCGAGGTCTTCAGCGAGTACCTGTCGGAAGGCCGCCCCGGCTACGTCGGCCACCGCTGGGCCAGCCTGGGCGACGCCGTCGGCTGGATCCGCGCCGCCGGCGGCATCGCCGTGATGGCGCACCCGGGCCGCTACAATTACACCGATACCCAGCACGACGCGCTGTTCGATGAATTCACCGCGCTGGGCGGTGGCGCCGTCGAGGTCGTGACCGGCAGCCACACGCCCGACCAGTACCGCCGCTATGCCGGGGTGGCCCGCCATTACGGGCTGCTGGCCTCGCGCGGCTCGGACTTCCACGGCCCCGGCGAAGGGCGCATTGAGCTGGGCAAGCTGCCGCCGCTGCCGCCGACGGTGACGCCGGTCTGGCACGACTGGTAGGCGCAAGCCCGGCCTGGCCGGGGTACCCCCAGATTCCGCTCCGATCTGTCTGAATCCGCCACCCTGGTCCATGTCACAGTACTTCGAGATCCATCCGCTCAATCCGCAGTCGCGCCTGGTCAAGCAGGCCGCCCAGATCCTGCAGAAGGGCGGCCTGATTGCGCTGCCGACCGATTCCAGCTATGCGTTGGCCTGCCGGCTCGACGACAAGGGCGCCGTCGAGCGCCTGCGCCGCCTGCGCGGCATCGATGACCGCCACCACCTGACGCTGATGTGCCGCGACCTGTCCGAGCTCGGCAACTTCGCCCGCGTCGACAACCGGCAGTACCGCTGGCTCAAGGGTGCCACGCCGGGCCCGTACGTGTTCATCCTGGAAGCCACCAAGGAAGTGCCGCGGCGGCTGTCGCACCCGGCGCGCAAGACCATCGGCGTGCGCGTGCCTGAACACGCGATTCCGCTGGCACTGCTGGGCGAGACCGGCGAGCCGCTGATCTCGGCCACGCTGCAGATGCCGGGCGACGAAGCGCCGCTCAACGACCCGGCGGAAATCCGCGCGCGGCTGGAGAAGCAGCTTGACCTGGTGGTGTGCGGCGGCCCGGCGCCGGCGCAGCCGACCACGGTGATCGACCTGACCAGCGGCGAGCCCGAGCTGATCCGCGCGGGCCGCGGCGACGTCGAGCGCTTCGGGCTCTGAGCTCCCCAGGCGCTGCCACCCCGCCTGGCGGGTGCACAAGCGTGCGCCTGGGCGGCGCCGGGCCGTTACAATAGGGACCATGGATTCCTCCCTTATCCAGACCTTCGCGGTCTATGCCCTGCCGGTGCTGTTCGCCATCACGCTGCACGAGGCGTCGCACGGCTACGTGGCCAAGCTCTTCGGCGACGACACGGCCTATGTGCTCGGGCGCGTCAGCCTGAACCCGATCCGCCATATCGATCCGATCGGCACCATCGCGGTGCCGCTGCTGCTTTACATCATGACCAGCGGCCAGTTCGTGTTCGGCTATGCCAAGCCGGTGCCGGTGGTGTTCGAGCGCCTGCGCAACCCGCGCTGGCACGGCATGTGGGTGGCGCTGGCGGGGCCGGCCAGCAATGTGGTGCAGGCCTTCGTCTGGGTGCTGCTGGCCATCGGCCTGACCTGGGGTGGCGTGCGCGAGCCGTTTTTCGGCGAGATGGCGCTGGCGGGCGTGCGCGTCAACCTGGTGGTGGCAGCCTTCAACCTGTTCCCGGTGCCGCCGCTGGACGGCGGCCGCGTGCTGACCGCGCTGCTGCCGCAGGGCATTGCCCGCGCGGTGTCCCGCATCGAGCCGTACGGCATCTTCGTGGTGCTGGCGCTGGTGGCCGCGGGCGTGATCACCACGGTCTGGATGACGCCGGTGGTCAATGTGCTGATGTCGCTGATCGAGCTGCTGCTGCGCCCGATCGTGATCCTGCTGCATTGACGTGCCGGGGAACGCTATGACGCTTGCACACGCGGGACTCTCAGCCCCGTCCCCCTGGGTTGCCCGCTGGGCCCACCTGCTGCGCCCCGGCGCGCGGGTGCTGGACCTGGCCTGCGGCAGCGGCCGCCATGCCGCCTGGCTGGCGGCGCGCGGCCACACGGTGCTGGCCGTCGACCGCGACGCCGAGGCCATCGCCGGCCTGCCGGCCGGCGTCAGCGGCCGGGTGGCCGACCTGGAGCAGGGCGCCTGGCCGCTGGCTGGCGAGGCGCCGTTCGACGCCATCGTCGTCACCAATTACCTGCACCGGCCGCTGTGGCCGCACCTGGCGGCGGCGCTGGCGCCCGGCGGCGTCTGGATCCATGAAACCTTTGCTGCGGGCAATGAAACCGTCGGCAAGCCGTCGCGGCCGGATTTCCTGCTGCGGCCGGGCGAATTGCTCGAAGTGGCGCACCAGTATGGCCTGCGCGTAGTCGCCTATGAGGATGGTCTGGTCGAAGTGCCGAAAACAGCCTTCGTGCAGCGGATATGTGCGGTGCGCGCGGCGGCTGCGGACGCCGATGCGCCCGCGCCGGCACGCTACCGGCTCGACGCCTGAGCCAGGCGTGGCGCTGTCGGCGAGAATGCCGCTGCACACGTTGAAACAGTTGGTATCAACCCCTGTCCGGGCGGCGGTCGAAGCGGCCTGCGGTTCCGGTACAATCCCGTTATTCGCATCCCGAATTCCTTAACGTTATGACACAGATTACCGGCAGCATCGTCGCCATCGTTACCCCGATGCATGAAGACGGCAGCCTGGACTTCCCGGCCCTGCGCGCACTGGTCGACTGGCACGTGGCCGAAGGCACCGACGGCATCGTGATCGTGGGCACCACCGGCGAGTCCCCGACGGTTTCCGTCGAGGAGCACTGCGAGCTGATCCGCGTTGCCGTGGAGCAGGCCGGCAAGCGCATCCCGATCATCGCGGGCACCGGCGGCAACTCCACCAAGGAGGCCATCGAGCTGACCGCCTTCGCCAAGAAGGTGGGCGCCGATGCGTCGCTGCAGGTCGTGCCGTATTACAACAAGCCGACCCAGGAAGGCATGTACCGGCATTTCCGCACCATTGCCGAAGCAGTGGAGCTGCCGGTGCTGCTGTACAACGTGCCGGGCCGTACGGTCGCGGATATGAACAACGAGACCATCCTGCGCCTGGCGCAGGTGCCGGGCATCGTCGGCGTCAAGGAAGCGACCGGCAATATCGACCGCGCCGCGCAGCTGATCAAGGACGCGCCGGAAGGCTTTGCCGTCTACAGCGGCGACGATCCCACGGCGGTTGCGCTGATCCTGCTGGGCGGCCACGGTAATATCTCGGTCACCGCCAACGTGGCACCGCGCAAGATGCACGAGATGTGCGTCGCGGCGCTCAAGGGCGACGTCGTCACCGCGCGCCGCCTGCACATGGAGCTGATCGGGCTGAACCGGGCCATGTTCATCGAGGCCAACCCGATCCCGGTCAAGTGGGCGCTCCAGCAGATGGGCAGGATGGAAGGCGGTATCCGCCTGCCGCTGACCCCGCTGTCCGAGGGCAACCACGACTATGTACGCAAGGCACTGGCCGCCGCCGGCCTGCTGGCCTGATCTTTCGCGGCGTCCTGCTGTCGCCCCACCTACTAGGATTGCGTGTCAATGAAACTGAAGCTTAACCGCCGCGGCGCGACGCAAGTCCGCCGCGCCGCCCTGGTTGTGCCCGTGCTCGCCGCTGGCGTGATCACCGGCTGCAGCAGCATCAACGAAGCGATGCAGCCGGACAAGATCGACTACAAGTCGTCGGCCTCGAAGCGCACGCCTACGCTGGATATCCCGCCCGACCTGACCAAGCTGGAGGGTGATCGCCGTTATTCGGTGCCCGATGCGAACGGCACTTCGACGTTGTCGACGTACAGCCAGGCCACCAAGGTGCGCGAGCAATCCCCGAGCGAGAACGTGCTGCCCTCCGCGCAGGGCATCCGCATGGAGCGCGACGGCAACCAGCGCTGGCTGGTGATCAGCAACGGCATGCGCGGCGACCAGCTGTGGCAGCAGCTGCGCGGCTTCTGGCAGGAAAGCGGTTTCCTGCTGGTGCAGGACTCGCCCGAGACCGGCATCATGGAAACGGACTGGGCCGAGAACCGCGCCAAGATCCCGCAGGACATCATCCGCAACACCATCGGCAAGGTCTTCGATGGCCTGTACTCGACCTCGGAGCGCGACAAGTTCCGCACCCGCGTCGAGCGTTCGCAGAATGGTACGCTGGAGGTCTTCATCAGCCACCGCGGCGCGCAGGAGCAGCTGACCGGCATCGACAAGTCGAGCACGGTCTGGACCCCGCGTCCGGCCGATCCTGAGCTGGAAGCCGAATTCCTGTCGCGCCTGGCCCAGCGCCTGGGCGTGCAGAAGGAACAGGCCGACCGCATGGCCAAGAACCCGGCCGCGGCGGGCAATACCGCAGCCGCTGCGGGCACGGCCGCCGCTGCCGGCACCGCAGCCGCCGCTGGTGCCGATGGCGCCGCGCCGGCCAAGTCGTACCTGGCCCAGGTCAACGGCGCCCCGGCGCTGCAACTGCCCGAACCGTTCGACCGCGCCTGGCGCTCGGTCGGCCTGTCGCTGGACCGCGTGAACTTCACCGTTGAAGACCGCGACCGCGGCCAGGGCCTGTACTACGTGCGCTATGTCGACCCGCGCACCGTTGCCGACAGCCGTGGCTTCTTCTCCAAGCTGTTCACCAAGCCGGAAGATTCCAAGACCGCCAAGAAGTATCGCGTGGCGCTCAAGGGCACGGGCAGCGGCACGCTGGTGACGGTGCTCAACGATGCCGGCCAGCCTGAGAACGGCGAAATCGGCAAGCGCATCCTGTCGCTGATCGACGAGCAACTGCACTGAGCCGGCGCATGACTGCTGGCTTGCCAGCCGGCCGTCCTGGCCGGTGCCTGGCGGGGAGGGCGCAGCCATGATGCGCTTCGCCTTCCTCGGCAGCGGCAGCGAGGGCAACTCGCTGCTGATCGAATCCCGCGAAGACACCACCACCACGCGCGTGCTGCTGGACTGCGGCTTCGGCATCCGCGAGACCGCCCGGCGCCTGGAGCGCCTGGGCGTCACGCCGGACCAGCTCGACGCCGTGCTGGTCACGCACGAGCATGGCGACCACGTCGGCTCGGCTTATGCCTTTGCCGCGCGCCATCGCCTGGCGGTCTACACCAGCCACGGTACCTGGCTGGCGACCTCGCACCTGCGCGGCGCCGATGCGGCCGACGTGCGCGTCTGCGGCGCCGACCATGCCTTTGCCATCGGCGGACTGCAGGTGCTGCCGTACACGGTGCCGCACGATGCGCGCGAGCCGCTGCAGTTCGTCTTGTCGGACGGGCAGGCGAGGCTGGGCGTGCTGACCGATGCGGGCATGGAGACGCCCTACGTGACGGCGCGCCTGGCAGGCGTGGATGCGCTGGTGCTGGAATGCAACCATGACCGCGAGATGCTGCGCAATTCGGTCTATCCGGCTTCGCTGAAGCGGCGCATCGGCGGGGACTTCGGCCACCTGGCCAATGAAGTGGCGGCCAGTATCCTGGCGCAAGTTGCCCATGCCGGCCTGAACCGCGTGGTCGCGGCCCACCTCAGCAAGCAGAACAATACGCGTGAGCTGGCAACCGGGGCGCTGGCGGTGGCGTTGGGTGCGCTGCCGTCCGAGGTGCTGGTGGCTGACCAGGACGAGGGCCTGGACTGGCAGGCGGTGCGCGCCTGAGGGATATCAGGATGCAGCGGGGCGCAGTGCGGTAGCGGCGCCCAAATAAAAAAACCGGCCCGAAGGCCGGCTTTTTCATCGGTCAGGAACCGATTACTGCTTGGCAGCCGGAGCCGAAGCGTCAGCGGCCGGAGCCGAGGCTTCAGCAGCGGGAGCCGTAGCGGCAGCAGCCGGAGCTTCAGCAGCGGGAGCCGAAGCTTCAGCAGCCGGAGCGGCGGCAGCCGGAGCAGCCGTTTCAGCGGCCGGAGCGGCGGCTTCTTCCTTCTTGCCGCAAGCGGCGAGAGCAACAGCGGCCAGCAGCGATGCGATCAGGAGAGACTTCTTCATTGTTCGTCCTTTAACTTGTAATAACGGAAAACAGGCGATGAATAATTACCGGTAATTATCGCTCTTGAACTGCAAAATAGAGGCCCTCCCGGGTCCCGACAAATGCAATGGTCCACAGTACTAGCCAGCCAACGATTATATCCGCGTTTTCCCGGCTTGTGTAGCGCCGAAATTTACTGATTCGCAATGTTACGCATTATTACAGCCGCGGACCCAATTGCAGCCATCCTTCCAGCGTCCAGTGATGGAAAGTTTCCATCAGATCGGGTAGATCCGCGCAAGCAGCAACATCTTCGCCACTAAGTTGCCGATAATCGGCCAACTTTTTCAGCCATTGCATCAGCTCGGCCGGCGGCTCGTAGGCCTCCCCATTGAGGAAGAAATTCGCGCGGTCGTAAAGAGCAATCGATGCCGATGGCAGTACGACACCATGGCGGGCCGCCAGTGTCGCATAACGGCGCAACGGCATGTCAGGTATCTCTGCAAATTCAACGCCTGGCTTGGGTTCGGACAGATGGCTGCCGAGGAATTCAGACACCATCTGGCTATTCCATTGCAGCGCCTTGAGCCGCTCGGCGACTGCCTTGGCCATGCCCGCGGGCAGTTGCGCGGGCCGTGTGGCGGCGCGCTCGCCGGCGTCGGCGTAACGGCCGCCGAGGTCTTCGTTATCTTCGACCGTTTCAGACAGCCAGGCCAGGAAATGCCCGGCCAGCTCGCGGTAGGCCGGCGCGCGGAAGCCGATCGAGCAGGTCATGCATTCGCCCTCGGCAATGCCATCGTGCGCATATTGCGGCGGCAGGTAGAGCATGTCGCCGGGTTCGAGCACCCATTCCTGTTCCGCGTTGAAGTCGGCGAGGATCTTCAGCGGCATGTCCGGGATCAGCTCAAGGCCGGTCTGCGACGAAATGCGCCAGCGGCGCCGGCCCGAGACTTGCAGCAGGAACACATCGTAGGAGTCGAAGTGCGGGCCCACCCCGCCGCCATCGGTGGCGTAGCTGATCATCAGGTCGTCCAGGCGCGCGTCGGGCACGAAACGGAAGCGGCCCATCAGCTCGGCGGCGGCGGCGTCGTGCAGATTTACCCCTTGCACCAGCAGGGTCCATTGGCGGGCCTTGACGCCGGGCAGGTTTTCGCGCGCAAATGGGCCATGCGCGAGTTTCCAGCGGTTGCGGAAGTGCGTCACCAGGCGCGATTCGACGTCGTCGCTGTCGGCCAGGTCGAAAAGCGCCTCGCGCGACACAGGCGGCACGATTCCGGGTACTGCCTGTCGAATCAGCAGGGGCTTGCGATGCCAGACATCCCGCATGAATGCAGCAGGCGTCATGCCACCAAGCAGGTCGAGCGGAGTGTCTGGATCGACGGGGCCAGGGGGCAGGGCCTGCGCGTATAATGCGGAATCGTTCATGGAGTCAAGAATTGAAAATCGCTAAGAATACTGTGGTGTCCGTGATGTACAAGCTGTCGGACGCGCAAGGCAATCTGATCGAGGAGTCAGATGAAGCCATGGTTTATTTGCACGGCGGGTATGATGGCACGTTCCCCAAGATCGAGGAAGCGCTCGACGGTCATGACGCGGGCTTCGAGACCCAGCTGCAGCTGGAGCCGGAAGACGCATTCGGCGACTACGACGCCGATATGGTGAAGGTCGAGCCGCGCAACCGCTTCCCCGAGCCGCTGGAAGTCGGCATGCAGTTCGAAGGCATGCCCGAGGACGGCGACGAAGAGGACTCCGTCATCTACACCGTGACCGACGTGGCCGAGGACAAGGTCGTGCTGGATGGCAACCATCCGCTGGCCGGCATGGCGCTGCGCTTCTGGCTGAAGGTCTCCGAAGTCCGCGAGGCCACCGCCGAGGAAATCGAGCACGGCCACGCCCATGGCGCCTCGGGCGTTGAAGTCGTGGATGAGGACGAGGACGACGATACGCCGCGCACGCTGCACTGATCGCGCTGCACTGATCGTATTTCGCACCCTAAGAAGAAGCCGGCCGCAGCCGGCTTTTTCGTTTCCGGCGGGCCCGCAAGCTGTCTCAGCGCAACGCCGGTGCGTCCTTGAGCATGACCGCGAACGGCGATGCCGCGCCCGGCGTGATCACCAGCTCGGCCCATTGCGAGACCGTGTTGGCGGGCAGCGACACGCGCGTGAAGTTCTGCATGACCTTGCCGGCCGCATCGCGCAGCGGCTTGTCGATGCCGAAGCCGTGGTCGGCCCCGTTTCCGCCCGCATGCACCAGCAGCACCTGGCCGCGGAAACGACCGGCCAGCTCGCGCAGCTGGCGCTTGAATTCCAGGTAGCCATCGCGGGGGCGGTGGCGCATGAAGCCGTCCAGCAGCGTCGGGTGGCCTTTCTTCTCCCAGCCGTTGGCGAAATGCGGGTCGCCGTGGACCACCACCACGATGCCGTTCATGTCGCGTTGCCGCGCCGCCGAGAACGCGCGCGCCAGCCACTGGCGGTTGGCCTCGCGCCGGTCCTCGAACTCGCCGTTGCGCCCGCCTTCGTTGCGGTAGTGGTTGTTGTCGCCCGGCAGGTTCATGCCGACGAGCAGGATATCGCCGACCTCCATGCGCATGTTCTCGCGAAAGCTGCGGAACAGCGCCTGGTCCGACTGCCGCAGCAGCGGCCGCGGATGCCGGCCGAGCGTGGCGTCCTCGGGGAAGAACAGCTCACGCAGCCGGTTCAGGCGCTCGACCGCGTCAAAGCCGCCGTTGACCGGCTGCCGGCATTCGGACCAGTCGGTCTCGCCGGGCACGTAGACCAGCGGCAGCGGCGACTGGTTCAGCAGCTGCTGGCGGTTGGCCAGCACCGCATCGCTGCACGATTCCGTATCGCCCTTGATGCCGCCGGCATGAATGACCAGGTCCAGCTTGCGCTCGCCGAAGTAGTCGAGCAGTGCTGCCGCGTTGGCCTCCGCGGCCGGCCACTGGGGCAGGTCGGCGATCAGTGCGATGCGCGTCAGCTGTGGTCTGGCCGGTGCCTTGCCGCCGCGGCCCGCGGGCGCAGCCCATGCCATGCCGGCCGTGCAAAGCAGCGGCAGCAGCATGGCCAGCAGGGCACGGCGCGCAGCGTTCATGCGGCGTCGAGCGCCTCGTCTGCCAGTGCCTTGAGCCGGTACAGCGCCTCGAGCGCGGCGCGCGGCGTCAGGGTGTCGGGGTCCAGTCCGGCCAGCGCATCGACCAGCGCGGCCTGTTCGGGTGCCAGCGAGGGTGCCAGCGGCGCTGGCACGGCCGCCGGGGCGGCGCCGAAGCTGTCCTCATCGTCCTCGGGCGTTGGCGGTGCCGCGAACAGGTCCAGCTGGGGCGTGGGCGTGGCGTCGGCCGATTGCTGTTCCAGCCAGGCCAGGTGCTTGCGCGCGGCGCGGATCACCGGCTGCGGCACGCCGGCCAGCTGCGCTACCTGCAGGCCGTAGCTCTGGCTGGCGGGGCCGTCCTGCACCGCGTGCAGGAAGACAATGCCATCGCCATGCTCGACCGCCGACAGGTGCACGTTGGCTGCCTGCGGGAACTCTTGCGGCAGCTGTGTCAGCTCGAAGTAATGCGTGGCGAAGAGGGTATGGCTGCGGTTGTGCGACAGCAGGTGGCGCGCGATTGCCCAGGCCAGCGCCAGCCCGTCGAAGGTCGACGTGCCGCGCCCGATCTCGTCCATCAGCACCAGCGAAGCCGGGGTCGCGTGGTGCAGGATGCCGGCGGCCTCGGTCATCTCGACCATGAAGGTGGAGCGGCCGCCCGCGAGGTCATCGGCGGCGCCGATGCGGGTAAAGATGCGGTCGATCGGCCCGATCACCGCGCGCCGCGCCGGCACGTAGGCGCCGACACAGGCCAGCAGCACGATCAGTGCGGTCTGGCGCATGAAGGTCGACTTGCCGCCCATGTTCGGGCCGGTGATCAGCAAGAGCTTGCGCGCTTCATTGAGCTGGCAGTCGTTGGCGATGAACGCCACCGACTCCGCCGCGAGCTGCCCTTCGACCACCGGATGGCGGCCCTGCACGATGTCGACCACGTTCTCGGCGACGCGCTCCGGCGCGGACCAGTCCAGTGTCTGCGCGCGCTCCGCCAGTGCCGTCAGCACGTCCAGGCGCGCCAGCGCGCCCGCCACCCGCTGCAGCTCGCCGATATGCGGCAGCAGCGCCTGCAGCAGGCTGTCGTAGAGCTGCTTCTCGCGCGCGAGCGCGCGGTCCTGCGCCGACAGCGCCTTGTCTTCGAAGGCCTTCAGCTCGGGCGTGATGTAGCGCTCGGCATTCTTCAGCGTCTGGCGGCGGCGGTAGTCGTCGGGCACCTTGTCGGCCTGGCCGTTGGTGACCTCGATATAGAAGCCATGCACGCGGTTGAACTCGACGCGCAGGTTGGCAATGCCGGTGCGGGCGCGTTCGCGCGCCTCCAGGTCGATCAGGAACTGGCCGCAGTTCTCGGAGATGTCGCGCAGTTCATCCAGGCCGGCATCGTAGCCGCGCGCAATCACGCCGCCGTCGCGCACCACGGTGGCCGGCTCTTCGGCCACGGCGCGCACCAGCAGGTCCAGGCAGTCCTGTGGCACGGTCAGGTCGTGCAGGGTCTGCGCCAGCAAGGTGCTGCCCTGGTCGTCGCGGATGCAGGCCTGCACGTCCGGCAGCGCGCGCAACGTGTCGCGCAGCGAGGACAGGTCGCGAGGCCGCGCATTGAGCAGCGCCAGCCGCGAGGTGATGCGCTCGACGTCCGCCAGCCGGCGCAGTGCCGCGCGCAAGGCGTCGGTGCCCTGGTCGATCAGCACGCCGATGGCCTGCTGGCGTGCCTGCGGCAGCGCCGGGTCGCGCAGCGGGTGGTGCAGCCAGTGGCGCAGCGCGCGGCTGCCCATGGCCGTGCAGCAGGTGTCCAGCAGCGAGAACAGGGTCGGCGACTCGCCGCCGCGCAGGGTTTCGGTCAGTTCCAGGTTGCGCCGCGTGGCGGAATCCAGGCCGATGTACTCCGATTCGCGCTCCACCTTCACGCCCTGCACATGGCGCAGCGACTGGCCCTGCGTGGTGGCGGCGTAGTTCAGCAGCGCGCCGGCCGCGCCCAGCGCGGCACCCAGCCCGGCACAGCCGAACGGGTCCAGACTGGCCACGCCCAGCTGCTCGCGCAGCCGGCGCGTGCCGGCATCCTGGTCGAAATGCCATTCGGGCAGGCGGGTGCGCGCGCACGCCAGCGCGGGCAATGCAATGCCATCGGCATACAGCAGCTCGGCCGGGCGGATGCGCTCCAGCTCGGGGCCCAGTTGCGCCGCCTCGCATTCCATCAGGCGCAGTTCGCCGCTGGCGAGGTTCAGCCACGCCAGCCCGGTCTTGCTGACGCCGCGGCGCGTGGTCTGCTGGTGCACGGCCATCAGGAAGGTATCGGCCTTGTCCGGCAGCAGCGCGGCATCGGTCAGCGTGCCCGGGGTGACGATGCGCACCACCTTGCGCTCCACCGGCCCCTTGCTGGTGGCCGGGTCGCCGATCTGCTCGCAGATCGCCACGGATTCGCCCAGCTTTACCAGGCGCGCCAGGTACTGGTCCGCCGAATGGAAGGGAATGCCGGCCATGCGGATCGGCACCCCGTTGGAGGCGCCGCGCGCGGTCAGCGTGATGTCGAGCAGGCGCGCGGCCTTTTCGGCATCGTCGTGGAAGAGTTCGTAGAAGTCACCCATGCGGTAGAACAGCAGGGTGTCGGGGTGGTCTGCCTTGATGCGCAGATACTGCTGCATCATTGGCGTGTGGCGGCTCGCGGACGAGTCTGCCTGCGCCTGTTCGGGGTCGGTTTTCTTCTGCAATCCCATTGCCATTTAGCCTGTCTGGCGGTGGGCCTGCCTGATGCTGCCCGCTCCGCTCGGATCGCCGCCTTGCGCAAGCCGGATGGCGGCCGCGCGGGGCGTCCGGGCGGTCATCCGGCGGCCTCGGGCCGTGGCGCGAAGGGGCGTTTTCGAATATGGGCGATATGGTACAGCACGGGGCACCGGTTGCCGCGCCGCGTGGGCCGGATCTGGCACGGCGGCGGGGCCAGCGGCGTGCCGTCAGCGGAACACCAGCACCGGCACGTCGCTGTGGGTCAGCACCTTCTGCGTCTCGCTGCCCAGCAGCAGCCCGCTGATGCCCTTGCGGCCGTGCGAGGCCATGAAGATGACGTCGCAACCCAGGTCCCGGGCAGCGTTGATGATGCCGTGATACGGGGCGCTGGCGGCCGAGACGTGGCCTGCGCAGGGGACGCCGGCCATTGCCGCCGCGGCCTCGATCCTGGCCAGTTCCTGGCGTGCCAGCGCTTCCACGCGTTGCTGGAATACTTCGCGCCTCTCATGGCTGCTGTCGCTGCCTGCCATGTAGGGGTAGGTCTCCACGCACATGTAGGGCGTCAGGCGCGCCGCGGCGGTGCGGGCAAACTGGATGGCGGCGGACACGGCCTTCTGGGAAAGCTCGGAACCGTCGACGGGCAGCAGGATGTGCTTGAACATAGAGGCCTCAGTAAAAGGGAAACGGAAGCAATGCGGGATTAGGGGACGGGCTCAGTTGGCCAGCGCGCGTCCCACGATCAGCGGATCGGGCTGCCCGATGGCAGTGGTGTCCCGGTTGCCGTAGGGGAAGCGCGACAGGACGGAGCGCAGTGCATTGAGCCGCGCGCGCTTCTTGCAGTCAGCGCGGATGACAGTCCACGGCGCATCGGCGGTGTCGGTGTGGGCGAACATTGCCTCCTTGGCCTGGGTGTAGTCGTCCCATTTGTCCAGCGAGGCAACGTCGACCGGGCTCAGCTTCCATTGCTTGAGCGGGTGGATCTCGCGCTCGCGGAAGCGCCGGCGCTGTTCCTTCTGGCTGACCGAGAACCAGAACTTGAACAGGTGGATGCCGCTGCGCACCAGATGCCGCTCGAAGTCCGGCGCCTGCTGCAGGAAGTCCTGGTATTCGCGCTGCGAGCAGAAGCCCATCACGTGTTCCACGCCGGCGCGGTTGTACCAGGAGCGGTCGAACAGCACGATCTCGCCTGCCGACGGCAGGTGCTGCACATAGCGCTGGAAGTACCATTGCCCGCGCTCGGACTCGGTGGGTTTTTCCAGCGCCACCACGCGCGCGCCGCGCGGGTTCATGTGTTCCATGAAGCGTTTGATGGTGCCGCCCTTGCCGGCGGCGTCGCGGCCTTCGAACACGATCACCACGCGCTGGCCGGTCTCGCGCACCCAGGCCTGGAACTTGAGCAGCTCTACCTGCAGGCGGTACTTCTGCTTCTCGTAATTGCGCCGCGACATCAGGTTCTGGTACGGGTACGCGCCTTCGCGCCAGCCCGCGGACAGCTCGTCGTCCGGATGGCGCTTGCGGCCGGCTTGCCACGTGGCGGGATCGCCTTCGAGGATCAGGCTGCGCAACTGCGCGGCCTCGTCGGGCGCCAGGCCGTCAAGCAGCGTGCGCATGGCGTCGAGCATGTCGGCGCCGTGGCCGGCGCGGCTGGCCAGGATGTCCTGCATGCTGCTGGCCGCCAGCTGCACCGCGGCGTCGACGGCGCTGTCGACTTCATTGCGCTGGGCTGAAAGCGCCGAGTTGGTGGGCAGCACGTCGCCCCTGGCCGTGGCGCGGGGGCGTGGCGGGATGGCCGCGTGGGAGGACTGGATGGTGTCGCGATCGGTCATCTGCGGTCCTCCGTCAGGCTGCGGTGTTGCGCAGGATCTCGTAGAGCTGGTCCTTGAGCAGGAGCTTCTCTTTCTTCAGCCGCTCGATCTCGAAGGTGGAGGCCGGCACGAGCCCCGACTCCATGTTGTGGATTTCCTGGTCCAGCGCGTTGTGG
The DNA here is from genome assembly GCF_000379565.1 of Cupriavidus sp. UYPR2.512. Taxonomy (NCBI): domain Bacteria; kingdom Pseudomonadati; phylum Pseudomonadota; class Betaproteobacteria; order Burkholderiales; family Burkholderiaceae; genus Cupriavidus; species Cupriavidus sp. UYPR2.512. The sequence goes on from NZ_KB903151.1 coordinate 248,926, forward strand.
CGGTGGAACAGTCGCGCGAAGCGGGCATCCTGCGTCTTCAGGGCGCTGATCTGGTCGCGGTATTCGGGAAACATGCTGGCTCTCCTGATGGATCCGCGCGCACGGGGCGTGGCGCATGGTTTCATTCTGGGGAGGGCAGGGTGGGGCGACCTTGACGAGGATCATGGCCGTCGGCGGAATGAGAAAGGTCTGCAGTGCAAGGCGCGGCGGCAGGCGGGGCGCGCCATGCAAAACGCCCGCCGGGGTGCGGCGGGCGTCGGGGTATGGCTGAGTTGGCCGTCAGGCCATGTGCCGGTATCAGGCGGCGGGCTTGGCGTTGTCGAGCGAGTACGGCGACAGCAGGCGCACCATCTGGGCGAAGGCCTTCGGGTTGCCCGCCAGCACTTCGCCCTGTTCCATCTGGCGCGGTTCGCCGGCGTAGTTGCCGACCAGGCCGCCCGATTCGGTGATCAGCAGCATGCCGGCTGCCATGTCCCACGGCTTCAGGCCGCGCTCGAAGAAGCCGTCCAGGCGGCCGCAGGCCACATAGGCCAGGTCCAGCGCGGCAGCACCCGGGCGGCGCAGGCCGGCGCAGCTGCGCGTCATCAGCGCGAACATTTCCAGGTATTCGTCCATGCCTTCCAGGTCGCGGAACGGGAAGCCGGTGCCGATCAGGCAGTCGGCCAGCTTGTCGCGGCGCGTAACGCGGATGCGGCGGTTGTTCAGGAAGGCGCCGGCGCCCTTGCTGGCCGTGAAGAGCTCGTCGCGGGTCGGGTCGTAGACCACGGCCTGCACCGGCGTGCCGCGGTGCAGCTGGGCGATCGAGACCGCGTATTGCGGGAAGCCGTGGATGAAGTTGGTGGTGCCGTCCAGCGGGTCGATGACCCAGGTGTACTCGCGGGCGTCTTCGTCCTCGGCCCAGGACTGGCCGGATTCTTCCGCTAGAATGCCGTGTTCCGGGTAGGCCGTGCGCAGGATCTCGATGACCGCGGCTTCGGCGGCGCGGTCCACCTCGGTGACAAAATCGTTGTGTTGCTTGCGCGAGACGCGCACCAGATCGACGTCGAGCGACGCGCGGTTGATGATGGATCCCGCCTTGCGGGCCGCCTTGATGGCGATATTGAGCATCGGATGCATGAATCTCTCCAGGCCGGCCACGACAACGCGGCGGGGCGCAAAAGCGCCGCACGCCTGCTCATGGGCAGCTGACAACACAACGGATTGTAGAAGAACGTCGGGCGTCGCCGGTTCTGCTGCAAATGTGCCGCGAGAGTCTCGCGAGCAAGCAAAAACCTGGCGCCGCGCCAAAGAAGAACCCCGAATTGTATATGAACCCGGCAATTGATACGAGCCAGCCCGCTGCTGATGGCAGCCATGGCGCAAGCGGTGACACCGGCGGCGACGCCTTCGGCCGCGTGCGCTTCGTGCTGGTCGAAACCAGCCACCCGGGCAACGTGGGCTCGGTGGCGCGCGCGATTAAGACCATGGGCTTTGGCAGCCTGGTGCTGGTTTCGCCACGTGAGCCGGATGTGCTGCGGCACCCCGACGCCATCGCCATGGCCAGCGGTGCCGACGATGTGCTGGCGGGCGCGCGCATCGTCGACCAGATCGACGCGGCGCTGGCCGGCGCCGCGCTGACCGTGGCGATGACCGCGCGCCACCGCGAGTTCGGCCCGCCGCGGCTGCTGCCGCGCGCGGCCGCGGAACGCGCGCGGCAGACGCTGTCCGGCAGCGGCGGCGTTGCCTTCGTGTTCGGCAACGAGCGCTATGGCTTGCCCAATGAAGTGGTCGAGCGCTGCAACGCCGTCACCCATATCCCCGCCAATCCCGCCTATACCTCGCTGAACCTGGCGCAGGCGGTGCAGCTCATCGCCTACGAGTTGCGGCTGGCGCTGCTGGAGGCGGCCCCGGACGCCGGCGCCAATATCGGCTATGCTGGTGAGCCGGCCACGGCCGAGCAGGTCGAGGCCATGTTCGGCCATTTGCAGACGGGCCTGGAGGCGATCGGCTTTCTCAATCCGTCCAACCCGCGCAGGCTGATGACCCGGCTGCGCCGGCTGCTGGCACGCAGCGGCCTGGAGCGCGAGGAAGTGAATATCCTGCGCGGCATCGCCAAGCATATGCTGATCGCCGCGCAGAACCAGCCGGGCCCGCACAAGGACCGGTGACAGGAGCAAGGACAGTGGCAGCAACCCGGAGCGATTCGATGCAGGGCGATGCAGGCACGCGCGGCAAGCGCGCGCGCTGTCGTCCCGCGGCTGCGGGTTTGTGCATGCCCGGCCGATGTTGATCGCAGCATCGCCGCAATGTCCCTGACGGATCAGGGGCCAAACTCCGGCACCCGAAGCGGGTCCGGCAAATCACTTACACTCCCTGATCCCGTCCCCACCGGCCACTGACCTCGCCGGCGACCCTGCCCCGGGCACCAGCCCGCGTGGCGCGGCGCACGGCGCGGCAACACGACACGACCAAGATGTTCTCTCGCCTGAAGGAAGATATCGACACGATCATGCTGCGCGATCCCGCCGCGCGCAGCCGCCTGGAAGTGCTGACCTGCTACCCCGGCCTGCATGCCGTGGTGTTCCACCGCTTTGCGCATGGATGCTGGAACGCGGGCTTCCACTGGCTGGGGCGCTGGATCTCGCACTGGGCGCGGTTTTTCACCGGCATTGAAATCCATCCGGCGGTCAAGCTGGGCCGGCGCGTCTTCATCGACCACGGCATGGGCGTGGTGATCGGCGAGACCGCCGAGATCGGCGATGACTGCACCATCTACCAGGGCGTGACGCTTGGCGGAACCTCGCTGTACAAGGGCCAGAAGCGGCACCCCACGCTGGGCGCCAACGTGGTGGTGAGCGCGGGCGCCAAGGTGCTGGGCGGATTCGTGGTGGGCGACGGCGCGCGCGTGGGCTCCAACGCGGTGGTGCTCAAGCCGGTGCCGCCGGGCGCAACCGCCGTGGGCATCCCGGCCCGCATCATCCTGCCGGATGCGCCATCGGCGCAGCAGGGTGCCAGGCAGGAGTTCTCGGCCTACGGCATCACGCCCAATGCGGACGATCCGGTGTCGCTGGCGCTCAAGAGCCTGATCGACAATGCGGGGCGCCAGCACGACCGCATCGAGGCGGTGCTGGCCGCGCTCGACCGGCTCGGCGAACACCTGGAGAACACACCGAACGATCCCTTCGACGCGAGCGAACTGCGCAGGCTGATGAAGTGAGCAGGGAAGGGACTGGGCCGGCGCTGCCGCTCAGTCCGTCTGCGGCAACAGGCGGAAGCCGTCGCGATCCAGTTGCAGCACCGCGGCGCGCGGATGGGCGCCGTCCAGGTCCCAGTCAGTGAGCACCCAGCGCACGCCGGCGGCTTCTTCATGCCGTGCCGGGCGGTGCGTGTGTCCATGCACCAGCAGCGACGCACCGGCGGCGCCAAGCAACTCGGCCGCGGCGGCGGGCGCCACATCCCCATAGATCACCGGCACGGCCGCCCCCGCGCTCAACTGCCTGGCGCGGTTGCCTTCACTGTCTGCCCGCAGCTTGCGGGCGATCGACAGGCGCACGCTCAGCGGCAATGCCAGGAACACGCGCTGGACCCAGCCTTTGCGGGTCCAGCGGCGGAAGCGGTTATAGCGTTCGTCGTCGATGCACAGCATGTCGCCGTGGCTCAGCACCACGCGCTGGCCGGCACAGCGGATCACGGTGGGGTCGGGCAGCAGGCGGGCACCGGCCGCGCTGGCGAAGCGCTTGCCCAGCAGGAAGTCCCGGTTGCCGTGCATCAGGTACACGGCCACGCCGCGCGCGGCCAGTGCGCGCAGGGCGCCGGTCACGCGCTGCGCGAAGGGCGAGTCGGTTTCTTCGTCGCCGATCCAGAATTCAAAGAAGTCGCCCAGGATGAACAGCGTGCGCGCGTGCTGCGCGGCGCGCTCGAGCGTGCGCTCGAAGGCCGCCAGCGTGCGGGGCATGCCGGGCGTCAGGTGCAGGTCTGAAATGAACCACGCCGGCGCCTGTGCCTCGAAGGGGCCGGCCACCGGCGTGTGGGGGATTGCGGTCATGCGCGGTGTCGGAAGGGGGATGCCGGCACGTGGATGCGCACGGAACCGCAATCGGCAGGCATCGGCTTACTCGACGATGACGGCCTTCTCGATCACCACGTCTTCCAGCGGCACGTCCTGGTGGAAGCCCGAGCTGCCGGTGCGCACGCCCTTGATCTGGTCGACCACGTCGGTGCCTTCCACGACCTTGCCGAACACGGCATAGCCGAAGCCCTGCGGCGTGGGCGAGGAGAAGTTCAGGAAGTCGTTGTCGACCACGTTGATGAAGAACTGCGCGGTGGCCGAGTGCGGGGCGTTGGTGCGCGCCATGGCCACGGTGTAGCGGTCATTCTTCAGGCCGTTGCCGGCTTCGTTCTCGATCGGGGCGTCGGTGCCCTTTTGCTTCATGCCGGGCTCGAAGCCGCCGCCCTGGACCATGAAGTTCTTGATCACGCGGTGGAAGATGGTGTTGTCGTAGTGACCCTTGCGCACGTACGACAGGAAGTTCTCGACCGACTTCGGTGCCTTTTCGGCGTCGAGTTCAATGGTGATGACACCCTGGCTGGTGTGGAGCTGGACCTTGGACATGGGATTTCCTCTGTTCGGTAATGTTATTTGACGACGGTGGCCGACTCGATCACGATCGGCGCGGCCGGCACATTGCGCATGGGGCCATAGGCCGTGGTCGGCACGCTCTTGATCTTGTCGATCGTCTCCATGCCTTCCACCACCTTGCCGAAGACTGCGTAGCCGTTGCCGTCCGGCTGCGGGTAGTCGAGATTCGGATTATCCACCACATTGACGAAGAACTGCGCAGTGGCCGAATTGGGGTCGCTGGTGCGTGCCATGGCCAACGTGCCGGCCTTGTTCTTCAGGCCGCCGCGGGCTTCCAGCGGGATCGGCGCACGGGTGGGCTTTTCCTTCATGTCGCGGTCAAAGCCGCCGCCCTGCACCATGAAGCCATTGATCACGCGATGGAAGATGGTGCCACTGTAGAAGCCGCTCTTCACATATTCCAGGAAGTTCGCGACGGTCTTGGGCGCGGCCTCGGGGTAGAGCTCGACGGTGAACTTGCCGGCACTGGTGACGAACTGGACGCGCTCGGCGGCCTTTTGCTGAGCCAGCGCGCTGAATGAGGACAGTGCCAGGGCGCCTGCGGTCAGGCCGGCCAGGACGATGCGACGGGAACGGATCATGAAGGAACTCCGGTAAGTCTGGATGCACACGGTCCGGGCGCGCCGCGCCCGGACCATTGGGATGGGTGGCCGTCAGTTGGCGGCAGGGGCGCTGGCAGGTGCCTGGCGCCGCGCCGGCGTCGCCTTGCGGCCAGTGCCGGCGGGCGCCGCCGGCAACGCGGCATCAGGGTTCAGCTGGCGCAGGCCGGTGCTGGCGCGGGCATCGCCCGGATTGCGGCGCAGCGCTTCGGTGTAGGCCTGCTCGGCCAGGCGGCGGTAGACGTCGCCCAGGTTGGTGTAGCCAATGGCAAAGCCCGGCTTGACTTCGGTGGCCAGCAGCAACTCGGCCTCGGCGCGCTTCAGGTCGCCGCGCTTGGCATAGAGCAGCGCCAGGTTGTTGTGGGGCTCGGGCAGTTCCGGGAAGTCCTGCGCCATTTCGGCAAAGGCCTGGATGGCGGCGTCCTCGCGGCCGGACTGGGCCAGGGCCCAGGCGCGCTGGAAGCGTGCCTGCGCATTGCGCGGGTTGGCGGCCAGCACGCGATCGAAGCCCTTGATGGCTTCGTCGTAGCGGCGCGCGTTGGCGGCCTGCTGGGCCTCGCTCATGCCAGGGTCGGTCGACTGGATGCCACCGACCGGCGCTGTCGGCGCGGCCAGCGACAGCGGGCCGTTCTGCGCGTAGACAGGGGCCGCCAGCGCGGCGGCCAGGGCCAGCAGGGGCAGTACGGCGCGATGGCCGCGTCGGCGCGCGGGGGCGGCGAACATGGCAGAAGACGGGGAGGGCAGCGGCAGGCTCATTGAGGACAGGTCCGTTATACTCCGCGGCATTCTAGCAAAGCGGCAAGTCCGGCACGAAGGGCGATGCCATCGGGGCAGCGGGCACGGCATCTCGCGCGGCCTGGCGGCGCCGTGCCGGAGGCAACCAGCGCACCGCCTTCCGGTAAGATATGGGGCGCGACGGCATTGCGCCAGTGGCCGCGTTGCCGCCGGCGGCCTGCCAGGCGCCGGGCAACCGGCGCCACGGCCCGCGCTGCCTGCTGGGCGAACCCCGGCAGTCTCCTCTCACCACTCACTTCGTTTCATGCAGCTTCTGAACATCTACAACACGCTCGCGCGTGAGAAACAGCCATTCGTGCCTATCGAACCCGGCAAGGTCCGCATGTATGTGTGCGGCATGACGGTGTACGACTACTGCCACGTCGGCCACGCTCGCGTGATGGTGGTGTTCGATATGGTGCACCGCTGGCTGCGTGCCGCCGGCTACGAGGTGACATATGTGCAGAACATCACCGATATCGACGACAAGATCATCCGCCGCGCGGCCGAGAACGGCGAGACCATCGGCGAGCTGACCACGCGCTTTATCCAGTACATGCACGAGGATGCCGCCGCGCTGGGCGTGATCCGCCCTGACCACGAGCCGCGCGCCACCGACTACGTGCCGCAGATGCTCGACATGATCGGCAAGCTGGAAGCCAGGGGCCTGGCCTACCAGGCCAGCGACGGCGACGTGAACTATTCGGTGCGCAAGTTCGACGGCTACGGCAAGCTCTCGGGCAAGTCGCTGGAAGACCTGCGCGCCGGCGAGCGCGTCAGCACCAACGATGCCAAGCAGGACCCGCTCGACTTCGTGCTGTGGAAGTCCGCCAAGGCCAGCGAGCCGCCCGAGAGCAAATGGGACTCGAAGTGGGGCGCCGGACGCCCGGGCTGGCACATTGAATGCTCCGCCATGAGCTGCACGCTGCTGGGCGAGCATTTCGATATCCATGGCGGCGGGGCTGACCTGCAGTTCCCGCACCACGAGAACGAGATTGCGCAGTCTGAAGGCGCCAGCGGCAAGCCCTTCGTCAATACGTGGATGCACAACGGATTCGTGCGCATCAACGACGAAAAAATGTCCAAGTCGCTTGGCAATTTCTTCACCATCCGCGAGGTCCTGAAGTCGTACGACGCCGAGGTCGTGCGCTACTTTATCCTGCGCGCCCACTACCGCAGCCCGCTGAACTACAGCGACGCGCACCTGGACGATGCGCGCCACGCCCTGACACGCCTGTACACGGCGCTCAAGGACAGCCAGCCCGGCGGCTGCGCAGTGGACTGGGATGAGCCACACGCCAGGCGCTTTGCCGAGGCCATGGGCGACGACTTCAATACGCCGATTGCGATGTCGGTGCTGTTCGACCTGGCCAGCGAGATCAACCGCACCGGCTCGACCGCGGCTGCGCGCCAGCTGAAGGCGCTGGCGGGCACGCTGGGCCTGCTCGAGCGCGATCCGCATACCTTCCTGCAAGGCGGCAAATCCGACGACGGCACCTCGCCGGAGCAGATCGAGACGCTGATCGCCGCGCGCAAGAGCGCCAAGGCGGAGCGCAACTTTGCCGAAGCGGACCGCATCCGCGCGCAACTGCTGGAAGCGGGCATCGTGCTGGAAGACAAGCCGGGCGGTGCCACCGAGTGGAGGCGTGCTTGAACGCTGCCGCGCGTAAGCCCGCCACGGCCACGCCGCCGGCTACGCCTCCCGCTACGAGGGGCCGGCCGAAGGCGGCCGGTCCGCGCCCGGGCAAGGCTGGCGCCAGCGAGGCGCCACTGCCGGATGGCAAGGACACGGCCAGGGGCACGCGCAACGCCAAGGCCGTGCTGCCCGAGGCGGATGCGGTGCCGCTGCCGGTCGAAACCGTCATCGACGCGGTGCGCCCCGCCTACTGGGACGAGGCCTGCGCCGACCTGATGAAGCGCGACCGCATCCTGCGCAAGATGATCCCGACCTACGGCCCGGCGCACCTGGTGTCGCGCGGGGATCCGTTCGTCACGCTGGCGCGCGCGGTGGTGGGCCAGCAGATCTCGGTCAAGGCGGCGCAGTCGGTGTGGGAGCGGCTGCATGCGGCCTGCCCCAGGCTGGCGCCGGCGCAGTTCCTGCGCGCCGGCCCCGAGAAGCTGGCCGGCTGCGGGCTGTCCAAGCGCAAGGCGGAATACCTGATCGACCTGGCCGACCACTTCAAGGCGGGCACGGTGCATGTCGCCGAATGGGCGCAGATGGACGACGAAGCGGTGATCGCGGAGCTGACGCAGATCCGCGGCATCGGCCGCTGGACCGCGGAGATGTTCCTGATGTTCAACCTGATGCGGCCCAACGTGCTGCCGCTTGATGACGTCGGCCTGATCAACGCGATCTCCGCCAACTATTTCAGCGGCGAACCGGTCACCCGCAGCGAGGCGCGCGAAGTCGCGGCCAACTGGGAGCCGTGGCGAACCGTGGCCACGTGGTATATGTGGCGCAGTCTCGACCCGCTGCCAGTGACGTATTAGCCATCGCAGCAAGAAAATTTAGTGGCAGGTGCAGTCCGGGCTATCTGGCAGGCGCTAAGATAGCGACCAAATTCCGGTAGAATGCGCCCCTTCACAGACAGGTACGTGTGATTTTATGAAAACCACCTTCCTGGATTTTGAGCAGCCCATTGCCGAACTCGAGGCAAAGATCGAAGAACTGCGCTTTGTGCAGGACGATTCGGCTGTCGATATTTCCGAAGAAATTTCGCGGCTGGCCGGCAAGAGCCAGCAGCTGACCAAAGATATCTACGCCAACCTGACCCCGTGGCAGGTTGCGCAAATCGCCCGCCACCCTCAGCGCCCCTATACGCTGGACTACGTGCGCGAGATCTTTACCGATTTCCACGAGCTGCATGGCGACCGCACCTTTGCCGACGATCTTTCGATCATCGGCGGCATGGCGCGCTTCAATGGCCAGGCGTGCATGGTCATCGGCCACCAGAAGGGCCGTGACACGAAAGAGCGTGCCCTGCGCAATTTCGGCATGCCCAAGCCCGAGGGCTACCGCAAGGCCAAGCGACTGATGGAGCTGGCCGACAAGTTCGGCCTGCCGATCTTCACCTTCGTCGACACTCCGGGCGCATTCCCCGGCATCGACGCCGAAGAGCGCGGCCAGTCCGAAGCCATCGGCCATAACCTGTATGTGATGGCCGGCCTGAAGGTGCCCCTGATCGCCACCATCATCGGTGAAGGCGGTTCGGGCGGCGCGCTGGCGATTGCCGTGGGCGACGTGGTGCAGATGCTGCAGTTCGCCACCTACGCGGTGATTTCGCCGGAAGGCTGCGCCTCGATCCTGTGGAAGACGGCCGAGAAGGCACCGGAAGCCGCCGAGGCGCTGGGCCTGACCGCGCACCGCCTGAAGGCGCTGGGCCTGATCGACAAGATCGTGAGTGAGCCGCTGGGCGGCGCGCACCGCGACTACAAGGGCATGGCGGCGATGCTCAAGCGCTCGCTGGCAGAGTCGCTGCGCCAGTTCCAGGGCATGAGCGTGAAGGAGCTGCAGGCGCGCCGCTACGAGCGCCTGCTCGCCTATGGCAAGTTCAAGGAAACCGGCGCCCAGGACTGACCCGTCCGCCCGGCTGACCGACGAGGTCGCACAGGCCCTCCAGGCCGGTGCGGCCTTTGTTGTTTCTGGCGGCGGCGCGGGCGCGGCGACGATCGCGGTGGCCCTGTCGGGCGGGCGCGATTCGGTCGCGCTGCTGCATGCCGCCCGCGCGGCCGCGACGCAGTGGGGCGTTGGCGCGCGCGTGGTGGCGCTGCATGTCCACCACGGCCTGCAGGCGGATGCCGACGACTGGGACCGCTTCTGCGCCGCGCTGTGCGCGCAATGGCAGGTCGGCTATTTCGTGCGGCGGGTGTCGGTGCGGCCCGAGGCGGGCGAGGGCGTGGAAGCGGCCGCGCGCCGCGCGCGCTATGCCGCGCTGGCGGCGATGTGCGCCGACAGCGGCGCGCGCCTGCTGCTGTTTGCCCATCACCAGGACGACCAGGTCGAGACCGTGTTGCTGCGGCTGTTTCGCGGCGCCGGCGTGGCCGGCATGGCTGGCATGCCGGCGCTGCGCCCGCTGGACGACCGCAGCGGCGTGATGCTGCTGCGCCCCTGGCTGGATGTGGCCCGCGCCGAGATCGAGGCCTACTGCACGGCCAACGCGCTGCAATGGGTCGATGACCCATCCAATGCCGATGACCGCTATGCGCGCAATGCCTTGCGCGCGCACCTGCCGGCGCTGGTGGCGGCCTTTCCGGCGTTGTCGGCCAATGTGGTGCAGGCGGCCGCGCATTTCGCCGAGGCCGGCGCACTGATCGACGAACTGGCAGCCACCTCGCTGGCGGCGCTGGCACGCCCCGGCCGCGATGCCGACACGCTTTCCGAACTCGACCTGGCGGGTCTGCGCGACTTGCCCGTGGCACATGCCGATGCCGTGCTGCGCTTCTGGCTGCGCGACCTCGGCGTGCGCGCGCCGTCCACCGCCCGGCTGGCGGCGATGCGCGGGCAACTGGTCACCCACGCCGGCGGCGAGCCCGCCATCGCCCATGAGGGGCTGGTCCTGCGCCGCTTCCGCGACCGCGTGCTGGCCTGCACGCCGCCACCGGTCGCTGCGCCGGCACCCGTGATGCTGGACTGGCGCGGCGAGGCCCGGATTGTCGTGCCCGCCTGGCGCGGCGAACTCCATTTCTTCCGCGATGACACCTTCGGCGTGCCCGAAGCGGTACTGCGCCAGCCCTTGCGCCTGGCCGCCCGCAGCGGCGGCGAGCGTATCGTGCTGCGCCCGGGCGGCCCGGCCCGGGCCCTGAAGCAAGCCTGCCAGGAAGCCGGCATCCCGGCCTGGCGCCGCGCCTGGCTGCCGCTGCTGTGGTCTGCCGATGCGCTGGTGCTGGTCGCCGGCCTGGGCATGCACCGCCGCTGGCCGGACGCCCCGGCGGCGCCGCGCTGGCGCGTCGAATGGCATCCGCGGCCACCGGCAGTGGCGATGCCGCCGCACTGAAGCCCCCGGATCGCCGCCGGCATCACTTCCGATCCGTAGCCCGAACCCGCTCCCGCCTTGCCTGACGGGGCTTGTTCGTGTATTTTCAAAGGCTTTGCACAATCGCTGGCGTCGACAAGAAGATGGCTCTCATCGTTCACAAATACGGCGGCACTTCGATGGGTTCCTCGGAACGCATCAAGAATGTCGCCAAGCGCGTGGCCAAGTGGCACCGCGCCGGTCACCGCGTAGTCGTGGTGCCTTCGGCCATGTCGGGCGAGACCAATCGCCTGCTGGGACTCGCCAAGGAAATTTCGCCGCAGCCCAATCCGCGTGAACTGGACATGCTCGCCTCGACCGGCGAACAGGCCAGCGTGGCACTGCTGGCCATCGCGCTGCACGGCGAGGACATCGACGCGGTCAGCTACACCGGCTGGCAAGTGCCGGTGAAGACCGACTCGGCCTATACCAAGGCCCGTATCGAATCGATCGACGACGAGCGCATCCTGGCCGACCTAGACGCCGGCCGCGTGGTCGTGATCACCGGCTTCCAGGGCATCGACGACGACGGCAACATCACCACGCTGGGCCGTGGCGGTTCGGATACCTCGGCCGTGGCCATCGCCGCCGCCATCGAGGCCGACGAGTGCCTGATCTACACCGACGTGGACGGCGTGTACACCACCGATCCGCGCGTGGTCGAAGACGCCCGCCGCCTGGACCAGATCACCTTCGAAGAAATGCTGGAAATGGCCAGCCTCGGCTCCAAGGTGCTGCAGATCCGCTCCGTGGAGTTCGCCGGCAAGTACCGCGTGAAGACCCGCGTGCTGTCGTCGCTGACCGACCCGCTTATGCCGCTCGAGCAGGAAATGCACTCGGGCACGCTGATCACTTTTGAGGAAGACTCCACCATGGAAGCCGCCGTAATCTCCGGCATCGCCTTTGCCCGTGACGAAGCCAAGATCACCGTTCTGGCCGTGCCGGACAAGCCGGGCATCGCCTACCAGATCCTGGGCCCGGTCGCCGACGCCAACATCGACGTCGACATGATCATCCAGAACCAGTCCGTCGACGGCAAGACCGACTTCACCTTCACCGTGCCGCGCGGCGACTACCAGCGCGCGCTGGCCATCCTGAACGATGGTGTGAAGTCGCATATCGGCGCCGGCAGCGTGTCGGGCGACCCGAAGGTGTCGAAGGTGTCGGTGGTGGGCGTGGGTATGCGCTCGCATGTGGGCATCGCCAGCAAGATGTTCCGCACCCTGTCGGAAGAGGGCATCAACATCCAGATGATCTCCACCTCGGAAATCAAGATCTCGGTGCTGATCGACGAGAAGTACATGGAACTGGCCGTGCGCGCGCTGCACAAGGCCTTCGAGCTGGAACAGGCGTGATCCGTTCGTGAACACTTCTGGCGGGGCTGCGGTTTTTGTGTTGAGTGATCGATTTTTCGTTGACCAACACGGGCGGCGCCGCTAGAATACGCGCTTCGTTGTGTGGCTCCCTCACACAACGCAAGTTTGGGAGACGTGGCCGAGAGGTCGAAGGCACTCCCCTGCTAAGGGAGCATCTGGGCCAAAACCTGGATCGAGGGTTCGAATCCCTCCGTCTCCGCCAGTAATGGCGGCGAAACCCCGGAAGATCGCGGTCTTCCGGGGTTTTTGTTTTTCTGGCCCATCAGTCGGCTGCCCATCAGAGGCTTTGCCTTAGAAAATCGACCGCTTCTGGCGTGCGTCTACCAGCTGACGAAGTGAGCGCGCCGTTTGCTGCCACGTCAGACCCGACGGCATCTGTGGGTACGCAAGCCGTAGCCGAGCGCCAAGCCCGAAAGCAAACGGGATCACGCTGGGCGGGAAAACAATCCAAAGACAGCGCAAACTCACGCGGCATGGCGGGAGGCTCCTTGGAGCAGCTTCCTGAATCGCCAGCCAATCACCCCCCAAACCGCCACCCCACTTAAGTTGGGTGTTTACGCCGCGATTTTCAGGGCCCGTTTTTCCCCGCTTGTTATAAATTGTTAAGACATATAACAGGATGGGTTTCGAATCGGACCCCAGCCAATAAGTGCACTATTAGCATTAGTCGCTGGTGACGGCCGCTCAGCCGCATGGTTGCCATCGACATCCGGGGGGGAAACAATCTTGCGTCAGACGCTTGCGCGCGTGCTGCACCCGCTTGGACGTCTTGGGTCGCGCACCATCACCGCGGGCACCTTGCTGCTTGGCGTGATGACGACTGCGGTCGTCTATGAATTCTGCACCGATCTGCTGGAAAAGGATGTTCGCCTGCGTTTTGAGAACGATACCGGCGACGTGATCCAGCAGATCGATACACGGATCCGACTCTATACCGATGTACTGGTGACCATGCAGGCGCTGTTCGGCGCCAGCGACCATGTCTCGCGCGGCGAGTTTCGCGATTTCGTCAGCGGCTTGAACCTGCCGCAGCGCTATCCCGGTTTCCAGACGCTGAACTACGCGCCGTATGTGCCGGCGGCCGAGATTGACGCCTTTGTTGCCCGGGAGCGCAGCGATCCGATCCTGCGCGAGGCGGGCGTGACGTTCACCGTCCGGCCCCCCGGCCGGCGGCCGGGCCATTTCGTGCTGACCTATGTCGAACCGCTCGACAACAACCTGGCGTCGATCGGCATCGACATGGGCGCCGAGCCACGCCGCCTGGCCGCGCTCGAACGCGCGCGCGATACCGGGCAGTCAGTCAGCAGCGGGCGCCTGATCTTCAGCGAGGCAAAGGACCCGCATGTGGGCATCGCCCTGCGCCTGCCGGTGTACCGCAAGGTGCCGGACCTGAATTCCGTGGAAGCGCGCCGACGCGCCTATGTCGGCTCGGTTGGCGCCGGGATCCGGGTGGACGGCCTGCTGAAGGACCTGGTCAGCAGTGAGAACCTGCGCCGGATCCGGTTCCGCGTGCATGACGCCGGAGACTTCGCGCAGGCGGCGGTTCCGCCCTCCGCCGCCAACCTGCTCTATGACAGCGTGACCGGCCTGGCGGCCGGGGAGCGCAGCCGGGGCGCGGGCGGCAGCGCCGTCCACGCCAGTGCCGCGCATGGCGCGACGGCACTGGCGGCCGGCCAGGCGGTCCCGGGCACGGGCCAGCATGACCTGGCCAATAGCGTGGTGCGGAATTTCGGCGGACGGCGCTGGTGGTGATTTCCGGCCTGATCATCAGCGTGCTGCTGGGGTGGCTGGCCTATGCGTTGTCGAGTTCGCGGGCGCGCGCCGTGGCCGTGGCTGACCATATGACGCACAGCCTGCGCGACAGCCAGGCCGCGCTCGCCGAGGCGCAGCAGATTGCCCGCCTGGGCGACTGGCGCATGGACCTGGACAAGGACATCGCGCACTTTTCCCGGGAAATGGCGCGCCTGATCGGCTTGCGCGGCGACAAACCGACTCCGGAGGCGCTGTTCCAGGCGATCGACGCCGGCCATCGCGCCGTGCTGCGGGAAAGGATGCGGGCAGCCCTGCAGGATCGCCAGCCGTTCGAGTTCGAGTGTCCCTACCGGTCGCGGCGCGGACGCCGGGGCTGGCTGCATCTGATCGGCCACGCGCATGGGGCGGCGGACAGCGCCGTGCTGCGGGGAACCGCGCAGGACATCAGCCAGCGCAAGTCCGCCGAGCAGGCCAGGGCGCAGGAACACCAGATCGCCCTGCACCTGGCCACCGCCACCAGCGAAATCGAGGTGCTGGAGGAGATTGTCCACACGCTGCTCGAAGGCATGGACTGGGAGGCCGGTGCCTTCTGGCCGGGCGATGACAGCCAGGGACTGAAGCTGCCGCCGGTCTACCTGGCCCGCATCAAGGCGCTGCAGCCCTGGCTTGCCGGGCGGCCTGCGGGGCCGGCCGGCACCGCGGTGTTGCAGGCACCGCAATGGTATGCAAGCCGCAGCGCGATGGCCCGGCATCCGCAAGCCAGGTGGCTCGACGCAGGCGGCATCCGGACGGTGTTCGCCTTCCCGCTGAGCAGGGGCCACGTGACGCTCGGCGTGGTCGAACTCTATTCCCGTAGCAAGCGCAGCCCCGACACGCATGCGCTCGCGATGGCGGGCGGCATTGCCAATCAGACCGGGCACTTCCTGCTGCGGCGCCAGGCCGAGGAGAACCTGCGCTTCATCGCCAATCACGATGCCCTAACCGGCCTGCCCAACCGCCTCATGTTCAAGGCCGAGTTCGAGAAGGCGCTGACCCGTGCCCGCGCCAGCGACCGGGCCCTGCATGTCATCTTTGTTGACCTGGACGAGTTCAAGGTTGTGAATGACACGATCGGCCACAATGCCGGCGACATCGTGCTGCGCGAGATGGCCGACCGGTTGCGCGGGAGTCTGGAGGAGGTGGAACTGATCACCCGCTTCGGCGGCGATGAATTCGTCGTGCTGCTGGACCCCAAGGGCGATGCGACGGTCCTGGACCGGACCATTGCCAGGATCCAGGCTGCGCTCGCGCCAGGCTTCGTCGTCAACGAGTCGGAGCTGCGCATGACGGCAAGCATCGGCATCAGCTCTTTCCCCGAGGACGGCAGCGATTGGCAGACCCTGCTCAAGCATGCCGACCTGGCCATGTACGGTGCCAAGCAGCTCGGCAAGAACGGCTACCAGTTCTACTGCCAGGGCATGAGCGCGTCCCTGCAGCGGCGCATCGACATGGAGTCGCACCTGCACCGCGCGCTCGAGCAGAACGAGTTCATCCTCTACTACCAGCCCCGCATTGCGCTCGCGTCGGGAGCGTGCACGGCGGTCGAGGCACTGATCCGCTGGCGCCACCCGGAACTCGGCCTGGTCATGCCCGGAGACTTCATTCCCTTCGCGGAGCAGAGCGGCGCCATTGTCGAGATCGGCGCCTGGGCCCTGCGCGAAGCGTGCCGGCAGAATGCCGCATGGCGCGCCCAGGGACTGCCGCCGGTGCGTGTTTCAGTCAATCTGTCGGCACGGCAGTTCGCCGACAAGTCGCTCAGGCTGACCATCATCGATGCCCTGCGGCAAGCCGGGCTGCCTGGCAACCTGCTGGAGCTTGAACTNACCGAGAGCATGGTCATGCGCGATGCCGAACNGGCGTCCAGCTGGCTCTCGCGCCTGAAGCGCACNGGTGTCCGGCTGGCGATCGACGACTTCGGCACCGGCTACTCCTCGCTCGCCTACCTGAGCCGCTTCCCGATCGATACGGTCAAGATCGACGGCAGCTTCGTCCGCTACATACCGGAAAGCCGCAGCGACACGCAGATTACCAGCGCGGTGATCGGCCTTGGCCACCGGCTTGGCCTCGAAGTGGTCGCCGAAGGCGTGGAGAACGAGGTGCAACTCGAATTCCTGTGCCGCGAAGGCTGCGACGAAGTGCAGGGGCTACTACTTCAGCCATCCGCTGCCGCCGGCGAAGATCACTGCCTTCCTGGCCAGCCGCATGGAGAACGGTCCCGCTCTCGAGCACGGGCCGCAACCGATGCGCGCCTGACTGCCGTCAGTCCGGTGCGTGCTTAAGCAGTCCAATAACAGGGAGCAAAATCATGCAGGACCGTACTATTGAACTCATGTGGCAGGCCATCGACGCCCTGGACTTTTCCAGGATGAAGGCCAAGCTGCTGCACCAGAAGCATGCGCATTGGTCGCCAGAATCGCTGGAGCAGGCGGAGAGCGGCTACCGGCAATTCCTCAAGCTGGCGGCGAAGCATCCGGACACNCCCGCCGTCCCCAGCGAGCAGGTGGATGCCTTCTGGCATGCCCACATCCTGGATACCAGGCGCTATGCCAGCGATTGCGAGCACATCTTCGGCTAT